>NZ_JBLVPI010000011.1:0-149979 GCF_048284325.1 Flavobacterium esculini
CCACAAAGAGCGCAGCAACAAAGGGATTATTCGCAAAACAGAGGTAATTCAGCTGGAGAAGCTGCTCCACAAAGAGCGCAGCAACAAAGGGATTATTCGCAAAACAGAGGTAATTCAGCTGGGCAAGCAGCTCCACAAAGAGCGCAGCAACAAAGGGATTATTCGCAAAACAGAGGTAATTCAGCTGGCCAAGCAGCTCCACAGAGAGCGGAGCAACAAAGAGGAAATTCTTCATCAAGAAACGATAACAGAAAGTCTTAAAACACACTCTAAAATAAAAAAGCACGGTTATAACAACCGTGCTTTTTTTTATCATTTTATTAAATAAACAGCTCTAATATATTTAAAAAGAGTAAATTTGACGAGTTTTTTAAAAATATTACATGAGCGCATCGCACAAAGACCTGCATACTAAATTAACATTAGGCGGGTTATTAGTTTCATTAGGAATAATTTACGGTGATATTGGAACTTCACCTTTATATGTAATGAAAGCCATACTTGGTGATCATATTATTAATGCAGATGTCGTTTTAGGAGGCATATCCGCTGTATTTTGGACACTTACCCTTCAAACCACTATAAAATATGTGCTGATAACCTTAAGTGCTGATAATCATGGCGAAGGTGGGATTTTTGCTTTATATGCCTTAGTCAAAAAAACAAAAATTCAGTGGTTAATAGTCCCAGCAATTATTGGCGGAAGTGCCTTACTCGCTGATGGAATCATAACCCCACCCATATCTGTATCTTCAGCTGTTGAAGGAATCAGAACCTATTACCCTAATATAAATACTATCCCAATAGTAATAGGAATACTATTTGTGTTGTTTGCAATTCAACAATTTGGAACCAAATTAGTCGGTAAATTTTTTGCACCAATGATGCTTGTTTGGTTTGGTATGCTTGCCGTTTTAGGCTCTATACAAATCGCACAACATACCGAGGTTTTCAAAGCTCTGAATCCATACTATGCCTATCATTTATTATCTATTCATCCTGAAGGTTTTTTTGTTTTAGGTTTTGTATTTCTTTGTACAACTGGTGCTGAAGCATTATATTCAGACATGGGTCACTGTGGCCGAAAAAACATTAGAATTAGCTGGATTTTTGTAAAAATAGCTCTGGTCCTTAATTACTTTGGACAAGCGGCTTATTTGATACATCACGAAGGAGAAACATTACAAAGTCTAGGAGGAAAAAATGGAAATCCATTTTATCTTATAATGCCAGACTGGTTTCAACCTATAGGAATTATTATTGCAACCCTTGCGGCAGTAATTGCTTCACAAGCATTGATTAGCGGTTCATTTACATTAATAAATGAAGCCATGCGATTGAACTTTTGGCCTAAAGTAAAAATAAAATATCCTACTGAATTAAAGGGACAATTATATATTCCATCTATAAACTGGTTGTTGTTTTTTGGATGTGTAGGAATTGTATTACACTTTGAAGAATCGAGTAATATGGAGCATGCTTATGGATTAGCTATTATTTTATGCATGATAATGACGACAGTTTTGCTTAATTTTTATTTGATAATGAAAAGAGTAAAATTATATTTTATAATGCCGTTAATTACCATTTATCTAATTATTGAATTTAGCTTTTTAGCAGCCAATATTACAAAATTTTCAGAAGGTGGCTATGTGACCCTTTTTATAGCAATACTTTTAATATCTGTAATGACTATTTGGTATTTAGCTAAGAAAATCAACAAGAGCTACACCAAAATTGTTAAGATTGAAGATTACAAAAAAGTTCTTGTTGAATTAAGTGCCGATTTATCGATACCAAAATATGCAACCCATTTAGTTTACATGACTAATGCAGGCAGAATTGATGAAATAGAAGAAAAAGTAATGTATTCTATTTTACAAAAAAGACCTAAAAGAGCTGATATTTATTGGTTTGTACACGTAAACATACTAACAGAACCTTATAAAACAGAATATAAAGTAACTGAAATTGTCAAAGATGATTTGTATCGTGTTGACTTTAATCTTGGTTTTAGAGAACCAACAAAAATAAACTTGATGTTTAAAGAAGTAATTAAAGACATGGTACAAAAAGGAGAAGTAGATATTACCAGCAGATATGAATCCTTGAATAAAAATAATATTATAGGTGATTTCAAATTTGTATTATCTGAAAAGTTCCTTTCTAATGACAGTGATTTAATTTGGCATGAAAAAATAATCATGAATTCGTATTTCTTTATTAAAAAATTAAGTTTATCAGAAGAAAGAGCCTTTGGTTTGGATAGTAGCTCCGTTAAAATAGAAAAATTCCCAATGGTGCTTCATGCTCCTGAGAATATTGGTTTAACAAGAGTTAAATAAGAATTTTTAAACCTAATAATTTATAAAAACACTGTAACTAAAACAGTGTTTTTTTATGTCAAAAAATTAAAAAATAACATTCATTATTAAAAATATAACATTCGGTCAATTAGTAGTACCTTTGCACCTCAATTATTTAAAATGAGATTACACAGAAATTTAGTTTATACTACTATCGATGCTTTGAACGCCATATTTAATGAAGGCGAATATGCTGATAAAGTGGTAGCAAGATCCCTAAAAAAAGACAAACGTTGGGGAAGCTCTGACAGAAAGTTTGTTGCCGAAACCATCTACGAAATCGTACGTTGGAAAAGATTATACGCAGAAATAGCCGAAGTAAAAGAACCATTTGACAGAGATAATCTTTGGAGAATGTTCTCTGTATGGGCGGTTTTAAGAGGCTATCCTATTCCTGATTGGCGCCAGCTGGAAGGAACTCCGGAACGAAAAATAAAAGGACGTTTTGACGAACTTTCAAAAGTAAGAGCCTTAAAAGAATCTATTCCGGACTGGATGGATGAATTAGGCGTTAATGAATTAGGTGAAAAAGTTTGGGCAACTGAAATTACAGCTCAAAACCAACCTGCTAAAGTAATTCTACGAGTAAACACACTTAAGACAACCAGAGAAGCGCTACGTGCTATTTTAATGGATTTAAACATTGAGACAGAAACGTTGAAAAATCAACCTGATGCTTTAGTCCTAAAAGAAAGAGCTAATGTTTTCTTAACAGATGCATTCAAACAAGGTTTCTTTGAAGTTCAGGATGCCAACTCCCAATTAGTGGCTGCTTTCCTTGATGTAAAACCAGGAATGCGTGTCGTTGACACTTGTGCTGGCGCTGGTGGAAAAACATTACACATTGCTTCTTTAATGGAAAACAAAGGACAGTTGATCGCTATGGATTTGTATGAAAGCAAATTGAAGCAATTAAAAATCAGAGCCAAAAGAGACGGAGCCTTCAATATTGAATACCGCATCATTGACTCTACAAAAATCATCAAAAAATTACACGAAAAAGCAGACCGTGTTTTAATTGACGCACCATGTAGCGGTTTAGGAGTACTGAAAAGAAATCCGGATGCTAAATGGAAATTAAAACCGGAATTTATTGATAACATCCGTAAAGTACAATCAGAAGTTTTAGAAAGTTATTCTAAAATTGTAAAACCTGGTGGAAAATTAGTTTACGCTACTTGTTCTATATTACCATCCGAAAATCAAGAGCAAATTGCTCGTTTCTTAACTACTGACATTGGTAAACAATTCAACTTTATTAAAGACCAAAAAATCTTGGCTTCAGAGTCAGGTTTTGACGGATTCTATATGGCTTTGTTAGAACGTAAAGAAAACTCCGAACAGAAAGAAAAAAGAGTACAAAAAGAAATAGAATAGATTTTAGTCTCTATAATTCACAAAAAAGTCCTCGAAAATCGAGGACTTTTTTTATATCATTATTTTTTCAGCTCAATCTTTTTTCCAATTTTAAACCTTAAACTAAAAAAACTCTACAATTTTTAATTAATCATTCATTGAGATTAAAAACTCTTCATTATTCTTCGTTTTCTTGAAACGATCATTAATGAAATCCATCGCTTCCACTGGATTCATATCCGAAAGGTATTTTCTCATAATCCACATTCTTTGCAATGTTTTTTGATCCAATAACATATCGTCACGTCTTGTACTTGAAGAAGTCAAATCGATAGCCGGGAAAATACGTTTGTTAGCAATTTTTCTATCTAATTGCAATTCCATATTACCAGTTCCTTTAAATTCTTCGAAAATAACTTCGTCCATTTTCGAACCAGTTTCAGTCAATGCAGTAGCGATAATACTTAATGAACCACCATTTTCTACATTACGGGCAGCTCCAAAGAAACGTTTTGGTTTTTGCAATGCATTTGCATCCACACCACCACTTAATACTTTACCTGAAGCAGGCTGAACTGTATTATATGCTCTGGCTAAACGCGTAATGGAATCCAATAGAATCACTACATCGTGACCACATTCTACCAATCGTTTAGCTTTTTCAAGAACGATATTGGCAATTTTCACATGCTCTTGTGGTTCTCTGTCAAAAGTAGAAGCGATTACCTCCCCACGCACACTACGCTGCATATCGGTAACCTCTTCCGGACGTTCATCAATCAATAAAACGATTAAATACACTTCAGGATGATTTGCCGCTATTGCATTGGCAATTTCTTTAAGCAACATCGTTTTACCCGTTTTGGGTTGCGCAACAATCATTCCACGTTGTCCTTTTCCTATCGGTGAAAACAAATCGATAATTCGTGTTGAAATAGTGCTTTGCTTTTCGGCTAATTTAAATTTTTCTGAAGGAAAAACAGGCGTTAAATGTTCGAATGAAACTCTATCACGAACTACTTGAGGATCGTGTCCGTTTATTTTTAAAACGCGTACTAATGGGAAAAATTTCTCTCCTTCTTTTGGTGGACGAACGACCCCTTTTACAGTATCCCCGGTTTTAAGACCGAATAATCTGATTTGAGAAGTTGATAAATAAATATCATCTGGCGAAGCTAAATAATTATAATCTGAAGAACGCAAGAAACCATATCCATCCGGCATCATTTCTAGAACACCTTCACTTTCAATAATTCCATCAAATTCAAAATCGGAAGCAGCGAAATTACTTTTTTTATTTTTAAAATTTGGATTTGGATTCCCGTTTCCATTACCGTTTCCATTACCGTTTCCATTACCGTTTTGATTTGGGTTTTGATTTGGATTCTGATTTGGATTCTGCTTATGTAATTGATTTGGATTTATCTTTTTTACCGGTGCAGCAGGAACTTCTATTTTATCTTCAGTATCTACATCTGTAACCTCTACATTCTCTTTGGTTGCTTCTTTTATTTCTTCCTTATCCTTTTTTAAAGCAATTTTCTTTTCGTAGGCTGTTTTATTAAATTTAATAATTTTGCCTACTTTTTTTCCCCCGTCTTCCTGTTGTTTGGCAATTGGAGCAACATCCTCTTTTCTTGGTACTGGTTCAACTGAAGGAAGATTTTCTTCAACTGGAGTACTTATTTCTGTTGCAGTTTCTTCCTCAAAAAGAGTATTTTTAACCGCTTTTTGTATCGCTACTTTTTTAACAGGAACAATTCGCGCTCTTTTTGGTTTATCGTCTTCAACATTACTTTCCTTTTTAGTGTCTAATGATGAATCAACATTAGAAGCCACTTGATACTCTAAAATCTGACTTATTAAAGTATCTTTTTTTACACCGTTAAACTTTATGGTTTTAGCTGATTTAGCTATTTCTTGAAGCTCAGATAGCTTCATTTCTTTTAATGCAGAAATATCAAACATGAATGTTCTATGAGTTTAATTATTTTGGAAAATTGTAAAGATAGGTAGTAAACTTTTTTATTTTGAATCAACCGCAGTATGAAGTGCTTACGGTATTATGATGCAATAATACGAATAAAATTTTATCATACAATAGCATTTTTAAAAAAGAAAATATATTTTTGTAGAACAAATTCAAACCATGATACAAAGAATTCAAACCATTTATTTATTTCTTGCTTTTGCAGTGACAGGAATTTTACCATTTTTCATTCCATTATGGACAATGAACAATGGTACCGATTATTTGTTCATGCATGATCAAGTCTATGTAATTTTATTTGGTTTAAGCACAACGCTCACTTTATTGAGTATTGTATCGTATAAAAAAAGACAAAATCAATTTGTTATTGGCAGATTGAACATAATATTAAATTTAATTTTATTAGGATTGTTTGTATATCGTTCACTAAACTTATCTGGAGAAACACTAGCTGTTTCAGAGAAAGGTATTGGGATGTTTCTACCTGTAGTTGCTATCGTATTATTAGTCTTAGCTAATAAGGCCATCAAAAAGGATGAAGATCTTGTAAAATCTGTGGATAGATTGAGGTAAACCTATAAACTTAATTTATTAGTGCGAAGAAAACCCGAATGTAACAGTTCGGGTTTTTTTGTTCTTATAAATACTAAAAATCTTACTAAATAATCCATTATATTTTTATAAATTTGAAACGTAGTAATTTCATTATGAAAACAAAAATTAGAATTCATTTAGCAGACGACCATCAAATACTTATTGACGGAATCAGTACTTTATTGCAAACCATCCCTAATTATGAAGTAGTGGGATTTTCTCTAAATGGAACCACTATTTATGATGACGTTACAAAAAACAAATCTGACATTCTTGTTTTAGACATAAATATGCCAGAAAAAGATGGAATTGAGGTTATTAAAGAGTTTGCTGAAAAAGGTTTTCCTTGTAAAGTCATTATTCTTTCCAGTTATGACGATCTAAAACTGATAAAAGAAATCATGAAGCTAGGTGCGAGCGGTTATTTAACCAAACAATGTGCCGGTGAAAATATTGTTGAAGCTATTGAAGCAATTTCGAGAGGAGAAGAATATTTTTGCCAACCGGTTCGAGAAAAAATATTTAATTCTTTAACAAAGAGCAATCCAAAACTAAACAAAAACGAGTTGAATACTAATTCTCTTTTAACAGGACGTGAATTGGAAATTATCACTTTGATTTCACTGGAATATAGTGGTAAGGAAATTAGCGAGCAATTGTTTATCAGCGTCAATACCGTTGAAACACATCGTAAAAACATTATGAAAAAACTGGACGCAAAAAACACAATCAGCTTAGTCAAATATGCACTTAAAAACAATTTGATAAAATCATAAACTAAGCAGTTAAAGTACTTTTTTATGTCTCTATTTCGAATTAATATAGTGCTTTTTTTGCTGCTGGCTTTTTTTAGCGCTCCTTCTTTTGCACAAGAAAAAACACTTTCCAAAAAAGAAATTACCCTATTATCAAAAGAAGCTAATAAATGCATGAAAAAGGGGGATTTTGAAAAATCTCTGGTTAAAGCTCGAATCGCTTTACATTATGCCATCGCGATAAAAGATGACAATCTTATAGCCTCTACTTACAATACGATTGCTGCAAATTTTGATGAATTAGCTGAATTTGACAAGGCCTTTTTCTACTACAACAAAGGCTTACTTTATGCAAAAAAAACTAATAATAATCAATTAAAAAATTGGCTCTATAACAATTTAGGAAACATCTATTGTTTCGATAAAAAACAGTATCAGAAAGGAATCGTTTGTTATAAAAAATCATTAGAATACAGTAAAAAAACAAATGATTTCAGCCAAATTGTCTTTACAAAACTCAATATAACTTGGGCTTATTTTGACATTGGCAATTTTAACGAGGGCTATCCCTATTTAGAATACATCAATAAACACCATAGAAAACACGGTGATGAATCTACATTAGTGGCATTAAATATGCTTAACGGCATGTATTATAGCTATAAAAACGACACTAAAAAAGCCAACTTATTTTTTCAAAATGCCATAAAACTTGGAAATGCGGGAGATGAAAAGTCAGATTTATCCTTTTCACACCAAGAATATTCTAAATATTTATTAAAAAATGGTCAATTTCAAAAAGCGTACGAAAACCTTGCACTTTACAACACCATTACAGCTGAACTTCATACCGAAGAAAAACTCAAAAAAATCAATGTTGCAGGGATTAATCTTGAAATAGACGAGTACAAAAGAGAGATTGACAAAATAGAAACCAAATATAAAACGAAACAGGAATTACTACTGGAAACACAATCTAAAAATAAAAAAATAAGCATTATCGTGATTTCATTATTACTTCTAATCATTATTCTTTTTTATATTTTATTCCAAAATACAAAACTAAAACAGAACAATAAACTGAAAGATTTACAAAGTAAAATCCAGGAAAACATAATCAACGCATCCATAAACGGGCAGGAATTAGAAAGGAAAAAAATCGCTTCCTTTTTACACGATAACATCAGCGCTTTGCTGTCATCGGCAGGATTGCATTTAAATGTTTTTACTTCGCAAAATCAATCTCCTCCTCAAGAGATACTAAAGACTAAAGCTATTTTAGTGGAAGCGCATGATAAAGTTCGTGATTTGTCACATGAATTGATGCCTACACTTTTAGCTCGTTTTGGTTTATTTTATGCACTGGAAGACTTATGTGAAAAAAACTCAAACTCTGTAATTGAATTTAAATATTCTAGTCAGGTAGCCACAAGAACGCGTTATAATGAGGAATTTGAAATGAAAATTTATTTCATTGTCAGTGAATTATTGAATAATATAACCAAACACAGTAAGGCAAGCACGGCAAAAATTACTATTCAGGAAAACAATAAATCACTCCAAATCCATGTATACGACAATGGAAAAGGGTTTAATACCGCACATTTTCATAGCTTAGAAGGTTTTGGACTCAATCAGATTCAGGCGAGAATAAACAATTTAAAAGGTAGCATTTCTATCGATTCCAAACAAAATCATGGAACATCAATTTATATTGTTGTTCCAGTTGTAGAAAAATAATTGTTATCCTTTTTTTTCCATTTCAATAATTTCCAATTCCTTGATTTTATCGCCATCAATCACAAAACGCAACATCGTGCGCACCTGATGAAAACCACTTTTTCCAGCCGCCCCAGGATTCATATGCAAAAGATTATGCTTTTTATCAAATATTACTTTTAGAATGTGGGAATGCCCGCAAATAAATAATTTTGGAGGATTTACATCCATCTCCGCTTTAATATTGGGATTATATTTCCCCGGATAACCGCCAATATGGGTAATCCAAACATCTACTCCCTCACACATAAAACGGTTGTGCAACGGGAATTCCAATCGGGCTTTGGCATCATCAATATTGCCATAAACACAACGCAAAGGTTTTAGTTTTTTTATGGTATCGGTCACGGTCAAATCCCCAATATCACCCGCATGCCAGACTTCATCCGCCTGAGCGACGTATTTTAAAATGGTATCGTCAATGTGGCTGTGCGTATCAGAAAAGAGTAATATTTTTTTCAAAACAGGTTTATTAGGAGCTATTTCCAGCTATTTGCTTGTATCTTTATATCCCCGAAAAGGGGAATAAAAAGGATACCGCTTCTATCTGGGCTAGGATTTTGTGGTAAAATTAGACAATCAAATTCCAAATAAAAAATCCATTTAAAACTTAACAAACTTTTGCGCCAAAGGGAATAAAAATCATACTTTTTATTTAGAATCTGCGTAAATCTCTTAGATCCGCGTGCAAATATTGGCACGCGGATCTAAGAGATTTTATAAAATTTGATCTATTTAAATAAATTATTTTTTTAAGCGTTTGCCCTATTTACGCCATAGCGACTTCGTGACACAAAAATTAATAAGTATCTTTGTCACTTCAAAAAAAATCACTTGAGGTATTTCATAAAATTAGCATACAACGGAACCTATTATCACGGCTGGCAATACCAACCAAATGCTGCATCAGTTCAGGAAACGATGAACAAAGCGTTTTCGGTGCTATTGAATACCGAGATTAATCTTATGGGAGCCGGACGCACGGATACTGGCGTTCACGCTAAAGAAATGTACGCCCATTTTGATTTTGAAAAACCATTTGATATTCAAAATTTAGTTCACAAACTCAACTCCTACTTGCCCAAAGACATTGTCATTTATACTATTATTCCCGTTCACGACGAAGCACACACACGTTTTGACGCGACTAAAAGAACGTATGAATACCATATCAATACCTTTAAAGATGTTTTTTCGCAAGAGCAAAGTTGGTATTTCCATCAAAAATTAGATGTGGATTTAATGAACGAAGCGGCCAAATTATTGTTTAATTTTACTGATTTTCAATGTTTCTCTAAAGTAAATACGGATGTGAATACATTTGACTGCACAATTTTTGAAGCCTATTGGGAACAAGAAAATGGCACCCTTATTTTTACAATTTCAGCCAATCGTTTTTTACGAAACATGGTACGCGCTATTGTGGGAACATTAGTAAACATAGGATTGCACAAGATTACACTGGATGATTTTATTGCCATTGTAGAAAGTAAAAATCGAGATAAAGCTGGTTTTTCGGTTCCGGCGCATGGTTTGTATTTAACCAAAATAGAATACGATTACATTACGCAATAGCCCAGATAGCAGTGGAAATCCTTTTATGTTTTTCTTTAAAAACATAAAAGATTGAAACGAATAGCTGGAAATAGCTCCTGAAAACAATTAGGATAAATCCAAAAAATATGAAAGCAAAAGCATTTGATACCCGATTATTCAAACGAATATTACAATATACCAAACCGTACCAATGGCGTTTTAACGGGGTGATTATTTTTGCCATTTCGTTATCTATATTTGCGGCATTACGTCCGTATTTATTAAAGCAAACGGTTGATGGTTACCTAAAAACCCATGATCAACAAGGATTATTGATGTACGTAATCTTGATGGGAGTTGTACTGTTGATGGAAGTATTTTCGCAGTTTTACTTTGTATATTGGGCAAACTGGTTGGGTCAGGACATCGTGAAAGACATTCGAACTAAACTATTCAAACACTTGTTAAGTTTTAGAATGAAGTATTTTGATCTTGTTCCTGTGGGGCAACTCGTTACCCGTTCTGTATCTGATATTGAGGCAATTGCCCGTATTTTTAGTCAGGGATTATTCATGATTATCAGTGACTTGATGAAAATGGTTGTTGTACTTCTTTTTATGTTCTATATGAACTGGACGCTGACTTGGATTGTAATTGTGGCTATGCCAATTCTGGTTTTTTTCACCCGAATTTTCCAAAAAAAAATGCAAGTGGCTTTTGAGGAAGTGCGTACGCAAATTGCCAATATGAACTCTTTTGTTCAAGAACGTGTGACAGGAATGAAAATTGTCCAACTTTTCAACAGAGAAGACATAGAATTTGAAAAATTCAAAAGCATCAACGACAAACACAACAAAGCTTGGATAAAAACCATTCTTTACAACTCCATCTTCTTCCCTATTGCTGATATTATTTCATCATTAACATTAGGATTTATAGTGCTGTACGGTGGAATTAAAATATTAAATGGCGATCATTTTACCACTTTTGGAGATTTGTTTTCGTACACCATGTTCATCGGAATGTTGTTTAATCCATTGCGCCAAATTGCGGATAAATTCAACGAGATGCAACTCGGAATGATTGCGGCGAATCGTGTTTTTGACATTTTGGATACTCAAGACCAAATACAAGATACCGGAACGATTGAAGCGCCAATTTTCAAGGGAACTATAAAATTCGAAAATGTTCGTTTTGGTTACATTCCTGAAGAAGATGTGATTAAAGGAATTGACCTTGAAGTAAATGCTGGACAAACCATTGCGATTGTAGGTTCTACGGGAGCAGGTAAGTCAACGATTATAAATTTGTTAAACCGTTTTTACGAAATCAACAGCGGTTCTATTTATATTGACAATCACAACATAGAACACTATACTTTAAGTTCATTGCGTACGCAAATTGCTGTGGTTTTACAGGATGTTTTCCTTTTTGCCGATACTATTTTTAACAATATCACTTTGAATAATACAGCCATAAGTAGAGAACAAGTTTTGGCTGCTGCCAAAAAAATTGGCGTTCACGATTTTATTATGAGTTTACCTGATAATTATGATTTTGATGTTAAAGAACGTGGTGTTATGCTTTCGTCAGGACAGCGTCAGTTGATTGCTTTTTTGAGAGCATATGTGAGTAATCCAAGTATTTTAATTTTGGACGAAGCAACTTCATCCATAGACACCTATTCCGAAGAATTAATTCAACGTGCCACTGAAACTATCACTAAAGGCCGCACATCGATTGTAATAGCACATAGACTCGCAACTATTGTCAATGCTGATAAGATTGTGGTAATGGATAAAGGATTAATTGTGGAGCAAGGCACGCATCAGGAATTAATAAACCGCGAAAGTGGGTATTACAAGAACTTGTATGACTCTCAATTTTCAGTGGCTAATTAATTTTTTTGCCGCTAAGACACTACGTTTTTTTTGGAAATCATAACAGAATATTTAAAAAAAAAGGAATTGATTTTGTTAACCATATAAGAAGTGTAAGTTCATTTAAGCTAATCTATTGAAATCAAAACTTAAATGAACTTACACTTCTTATATGGTTTAAATTATATTTTTACTGGTTTAAAGAAAATCAGGAAAACCTTAATCAAACTTTAATTTAAACACATAGCTTAGTAAAAGCAATGATTTATATTGACAATACCATAACCCTTTTTAAAATAACGGTGTTTTTTTGAAATTTTGTTACTTTATTACTTTATTTCATTGAAATTTTCTCAAAACAGAATAAATCATTAAATTCGCCAAATCAATTAATTTAGTAAAAACGTACCTAAAATGAAATGAGCTTTTTGCAAATTCCATTTTTATAACTAAAAAAATAAATACTTAAAAAATAAATGGATATTTACGAATTCATTTTTACAAAAATTTAAATAAAAAGAAAAAAAAATGACACGAGCGTTAGCGACTGCATTTCACCAATAAAAAACAAATAAAAAACTTTGAAATGAAATACGATATTATAGTTTTAGGAAGTGGCCCAGGCGGTTATGTTACAGCCATTAGAGCATCACAATTAGGCTTTAAAGTAGCCGTGATTGAAAAAGAAAACTTAGGCGGAGTATGTTTGAACTGGGGTTGTATCCCTACAAAAGCGTTACTAAAATCAGCTCAAGTTTTTGATTATCTAAAACACGCTTCTGATTACGGATTGACTGTTTCATCATTTGACAAAGACTTCCCTGCAGTTGTACAACGCAGTCGTAGTGTTGCTGACGGAATGAGCAAAGGAGTTCAATTCTTGATGAAAAAAAATAAAATCGATGTGATTGATGGTTTTGGAAAACTAAAACCAGGAAAAAAAATTGATGTTACTGACAAAGACAATAAAGTTACTGAATACAGTGCTGACCATATCATCATTGCAACTGGAGCACGTTCTCGTGAATTGCCAAACTTACCACAAGATGGTATAAAAGTGATTGGTTACAGACAAGCAATGACTTTGCCTACACAACCTAAATCTATGATTATTGTAGGTTCTGGGGCGATTGGAGTAGAATTTGCACATTTTTACAACTCTATGGGAACTGATGTTACCATTGTAGAATTCATGCCAAATATAGTTCCCGTTGAAGACGAAGACATTTCAAAACAAATGGAGCGTTCTTTGAAAAAAGCAGGAATCAAAATCATGACTAACTCATCAGTAGAAAGAATTGATACCACTGGAGCAGGCGTTAAAGCATTTGTAAAAACAGCAAAAGGAGAAGAAGTTCTGGAAGCTGACATCTTACTTTCGGCTGTTGGAATCAAAACTAATATTGAAAACATAGGATTAGAAGAAGTTGGTATTGCTACTGACAGAGATAAAATCTTGGTAAACGCATACAACCAAACTAACATTCCTGGATATTACGCTATTGGTGATGTTACACCTGGGCAAGCATTAGCACACGTAGCTTCTGCTGAAGGAATCAACTGTGTGGAGAAAATCGCAGGACTTCACGTAGAACCTATCGATTACGGAAACGTACCGGGTTGTACGTATGCAACTCCTGAAATTGCTTCAGTAGGTTTGACTGAAAAACAAGCTAAAGAAAAAGGATACGAATTGAAAATTGGAAAATTCCCATTCTCAGCTTCAGGAAAAGCAAAAGCTGCCGGAACACCGGATGGTTTCGTAAAAGTAATTTTTGATGCCAAGTATGGCGAATGGTTGGGTTGTCACATGATTGGAGCCGGAGTTACAGATATGATTGCTGAGGCAGTTGTGGCTCGTAAACTGGAAACTACAGGACACGAAATCTTAAAATCAATTCACCCACACCCAACAATGAGTGAAGCTGTCATGGAAGCCGTTGCTGATGCTTATGGCGAAGTAATACATTTGTAAATAAACAATGCGTAGAGACGCACTGCAGTGCGTCTCTACTATATATAAATCCGATTTGTGAAAGCAAATCGGATTTTTTTTGGGTCTATCCCAGTTGGCAAATCTTACTTTTAAATCTATAAAACAACAATATTAATGTTACTATTTTCACTTCCACCCTACTAAAAAAATAAAATAAATTTAAAAAATAATTTCTTTTTTTAAGCTATAAATAAAATTACATGGCTATTAAACAATGAATTATGAAACATTTTTTAATAATTACACAACAAAAAATCCACACTTAATTATGTACTTTGAGTAGATTAACATAGTTAAAATAAACGGAATCAATTTTCTTTTTTACAATTATTTAAATGTGCGTCTTATGAAAAATATTTACCTAAATACCGGAACAATTAATGAAGTTTTTAATGAACTAAAAACCTCCTTTAATGGGGTTTTAAATTCAAATAATAACGAATTTAATTTAACCCTGAATTCCGATTTAATTAAAGGAAATATTAATGCCATACCATTTATAAATGGTATTACAGCTATTCAAGTTAACATTACCTTTTCTGATGACATAACGCTGAGTATGGAATCATTCAGTAAATCCTCTATTCTTTTTGCCTATTGTAATGAGGGATCTTTAAAACACAGCTTTGGCATATCCGGATACAAATCAACCTTAAGAAAACACTTTTCAGGAGTAGTAACCAGTACCCGAAGTGTAAATACCATACTACATTTCAAAAAGAACATCCCTGTTGCCTTTTCTCTTATAAAAGTTGAGACTGAAGACTCAGTAAATACAATAAATGATTTTATAATTTCAAAATTGAAACATACTTTTTTAAATAAACAACCAAATTTTAGCTACCAAGGCATTCAAAATTTAAAAATTGTAGAAAAATTTATTCAATTTAATACAATTACTGAACAAGGAATGATTGGACATATAATAAAAAAAGAAATAATACAATCAATAGTAACTATGGAGATTGATGACAATACTGATAATCTGATTAAAATGTCTCGTGCAATAAGACGTTTGGCTTTAAATCAAATTAATGAATTAAAAAAGATACCCCATTTTATCAGACACTATGCTGTTGAAGCAATTTATAGTAAAATTGCTACTTCAAAAAACAGAATCATTATCAAGTAACCTATAGAAATTAATTAATATTACAACTAGCTTAAGATTAGACAAATAAAAATAATTTAAATTTAATTTAAAATTTATAAATTCTTATTGTGAAAGCAAACCTTGTTTTTTTTGTGCTTTTAAAGTCTACAAAAATATTTACATTACTGAAATTATTTTAATATTTTAACAAATAAACTAATATAAATTCGTAAATTTGATTGTATTGTATATTTTTTATGTAGTAAAGTGTTAAAATTTAATCATTTAATTTATTTGCTATGAAAACACTAAGACAATTCAGTTTAAAGCCGGTATTGATAATAATTAAAATAAATTCTGCTTACTCTCCAAGCATGCATAATTTAAAATCCGGCTATCTCCCAAATGGTGTAACTCCTATAGATAACCAAAATACGGTTACTATTATTGTTACTGACGGAACTTTGAAAATAGATCTTTATTGTGACTCCAGTTCCAATGAAACAATTGATTTCAAAGTGGTTAATTTTAGTTTTGAGGAAAACAACCTACTAACTGCTTCAGACGGAATTAATACTTATAAAGGGAATTGGTCAATATCAGATAACAATGGTTATATCGATACTTTATCCAATTTAAAATTCGATATCTCTTTTAAATGCCCACTAAATTTTATCGAAACAATAGATCATTGGGAAATTATTGACAAATCCTCCGGTACGGTTCAAAATGATGTTATTTATGGCGTCGGTGAAAAGGACTTCCCAACATTTTGCAAAAACTAGAAACCTGCTGAACTAAAAAATAAGCACAGCACTAAATACCTGTTTTCAAAAAATGACATTACTAACTTTAAACTAACATTTGAATGCTTACTAATTACTATTCAATTTTATTTCTCGGCTTCAATCCTGACAAATAACAAGGTCAATCCACTATTTTTTGAGTACAATCAGTTACGAATTGAAAAACTAAATCCGTTTTTACCATATTCTCTGGAACAAGGCAAAAACGGATTTTTGGTGTGTTCGTTTTTTTTAAAATAAACCATCAAAACACTTAAAATCAATACATTAAATTTCAAAAAATAAACTTTATTTTAACATTAAGTTCATTTTTTTTGTAAATTAGTAACCTCAAAAAAATGGCACATCCATTGTGTCTCACTATTCAAAAAAAACGAATGAATTCGTACGCCCAAGCTTAAAGTGGTAAAAAACTACTAGCGCTTACGGACAAACAAGAATATAGACAATTCAGCTGAATATTTCTTGTCAATGCCGACTCACAACAAAGATGAAATACAAAAACCATCGACTACTTATAAAACAGGCGAAACTAAAAAGTCAAATAAGTAGAAAAATTAAATTAAAATAATTAAACATTTAAATTTAAAAAAGATGAAAACAATCAAGTTAATTTTAATGACGCTACTCTTTGGACTATTCCTACTACAAGGAGCGAGTTTGTATGCGCAAGACCCCATGAAAGCATCACCAAATATATATAAAAAAGTACTGCTTGAAAACGACAAGACAAGAGTGATGGAAGTTGAGTTCAAGCCAGGAATGGCAGTTGCATGGCACAGTCATCCAAACCATGTCATCTATGCTTTAACAAGCGGAAAAATAGAAATCACTGAAAAAGGCAAAACAGCAACTACTATGGAAATCAAAGCAGGTACTGCCATTTATATGCCTGCGGTAACTCACATGGGCAAAAATGTCGGGAACACCACAATCAAATTAATTGTGACCGAGATGAAACCAATGATGCACAAAAAGATGAATCACATGATGCCAGCGGCTAAGAAAAAATAATAGACCATCCTTTTTGAGCAAAACAATACATTTGATTTAATTTTTGAATATTGATTTAAAAATACCAAAATCCGTCTCGTTGAAACGAGGGCAATGAAAAACTACCTGAAAAACGGAAAATAAAAACACCTAAAAAGGAGGGAAAACACTATGATTTCACTCCTTTTAGTTGTTATAAACACCTTGTAGTCACTTAAAATTAAATTTCGCAAAAAAACGAGATTAAATAAGGCTTTGATCTTATTTAATCTCGTTTTTTTAAAAGTCTTTTAAAAAAAGGGATTTTTTCAGTGCCCTAGTTTCAACAAGGCGGCTTTTTTTATGGGCATGTCCCTGTTACGGAGCTATAGCATAAAAGACATTGTTTTTTTATGCAACACGGTCAGGCTGTACGCTTCAATCTCCCGAAGAAAAATCGGGAGGATTTCCACTGCCATCCTTCATGCGAATCAACGGTGACAACAACTAAAATTGTCACTATGTAAATTCAAAAAATGTATCCAACTGATAAACAGCCCCACTGATGATTTGTAAGAAAATTTTAAATATATTTGAGAGTAAATAAATATTGACCCTTATCAGACAAAACGACCCAATCTAGGGACGGATATTGGCAGACCTACAAGTTGTGCTTCGTTTTATACGAGCAAAGACAAATTCGATAACCTAAAAGTATCTACTTGAAAAAAAGTTTTCAAAAAAGTAAATTTAATACCTATGAGAAATATTCTAAGCCTATTATTCTTTATTTTCATAGGAACAGTTTCCGGACAATCCTTAAAAATAAAAAATCTTGAACGAAGTCTTTATCAAGCAAGGTCAGATACTGGTAAGTTAGCGCTATTGGTGAAAATTTCTTCAGCCTATGCCGACCATAATCCGATAAAGTCAGTCCATTTTGCAGAAGAAGCTTTGATACTTTCCAAAAAAAAACACTACAAAGAAGCTGAAATGCGTAGTCTGAATAGTTTAGCCTTCTCATTATTTGTTATTGGTAATTACTCAAGAGCATTGAAAACCTCCTTAGAAGCACTAAAATTAGCTCAAAAACTAAAAAATAAAGGAGGCCAAGTTATGGCTTACAATAACATAGGAAATATTTACAGAAGACAAGGTGCCTATAAAAGCGCTGTTATAAATCTTTTGCTTGCCAAAGACATTTGTAACGCCGATAAAAACATTCCATGCAATCCTATTATATCTACGTTAGGAATATGTTATTTAGAGACCGGAAAAACCGATTTAGCTATGGATTTCCTGCAAAGGGTATATCAACAAAATATTAAATCAAAAAGCGAAGGCATATCCATTACCTATAATCGTCTGGGAGATTTACAATATAAATTGAATAATATTCCGCTTGCCTTGGAATATTACCGCATGGGTATTAAGAGTGCCAACGAGTATGATAAACCCAGATGGTTATGCTTTAATTATGTTTCGTTGGCAGAACTTTATTTCAAAGAGCATCAAACAGATTCAAGCATTGTATATGGTAAAAAAGCCCTTGTACTGGGAGAAAATAAATTTCTGCATCAATCGCAAAAGGCTGCAGTAATCATTTCTGATAATTATTACCGGCTAAAACAATCGGACAGCTGCCTCAAATATTTAAGACTAGCCATCGTTATCAAAGACACTATTCAAAGCAACAAGGAAGAATCCCAAATTCAGAATCTTGTATTTGAAGAACGCATGCAAAAAATGGAAACTGCTGAAAATGAAGTCAAACTTAAGGAAGAACGGTCGCATAATCTGCAGTATTCTGCTATTTCTGCCACTTTAATTCTTTTCATCATTATATTTCTGTTATTGAGTCATTCGATATTGGTCAATGAGTCGATTATCCGATTTTTAGGGATATTGTCTTTATTAATCGTTTTTGAATTTATCAATTTGTTGCTGCATCCGTACTTGGGGGAATTTGTACATCACTCACCAATACTAATGTTATGCCTGATGGTATTCATTGCAGCTCTTTTAATTCCTTTACATCACAAATTAGAGCATTGGATAACAAGTAAACTAGTAGATAAAAATACTCAAATAAGATTGACTGCTGCAAAAAGAACAATAGAAGCAGTAGAAAAAAATAATCCAACATAAAAATACAAACAAAACGAAAGCACAACATCGATTTAGCAGGATTTGGGTTTTCAGCTTAATTTGAAGTTAGTTTTGTATTTGAATTAAAAGTGAGTAACCCCGACCGTGCTGACATGACACAATCGTTAGCGCAGTTTTTTAAACTGTGCCCACAACAGCGAGTAAATAATAATTGATTTTTCAGCCTACTACCTACACACGATTTTTAAATTGATTGACCAAAATCTGTTAAAATAATATCTAAAGGTAGTGGCTCTCTATTTTTGTATCTAAGAACACTTTTAAAGCTTTTTATCACTTCGTTTTTGAAAAGCTAAATCAAACTTCTTTTTTCAAAAAAAGAAATAATTATAGTTTAAATCACATGTTTCTACATTCAATTTAACAAAAATTAGTTCGTTTAGAAGTTTTTAGACGTACTAGTGGCTAGCTGCCGAAAAAAAACGTAAATAATGTGATGAAAATAATAAAATATCTATTCAATTTTGTTGGCATATGTTGGATGATTTCGTTTGCATTTTTATCATATACTCTAATTGTTATATTTCCTGATTGTAAAAGTGCAATGAATTTAATTTGGAATAAAATTGCAGAACTCATTCCTGTTTATGCAATTTTTTCAATAGTCATAACTGGGATAAATTTTGCTTTTGAAAGGAAAATCTAAAAAAGACAGAATTCAAAAGAGTTTATATTTGGAATAATATATACTCAAATGATTTTTACAAACACTGTGGAGAAATAAGCTAAAAAAATGTTGTTTGAGAATTGTGTCTGAATAATTAAAGCCAGCCACTAACAGCGCTTTGGCTTAATAGCTCGTTTAGTTTTTCTTAGCCGGAAATTACTAAGTTGAAATTTTGTTTATCTTTAGAACTGATTAGTAAAAATCCTGCTACTTCGCCAAGCAGCGAAACGTCAACCAAGGAAAATTAATATAAACAATACGATTATGAACATGTTTGCAAAAAATGAGGCAAAATCTGTAGCAGAATATCTTTTGAGCGTACCTGAAGATCGCAAGAAAGAAATTGATTTTCTCCACGATTTTATTCAAAAAGCAGTTCCGAACCTAAAACCTTATTTTGCTTCTAATATGATTGGTTACGGTTCGTTTTACTATTTGGATTCGAAAAAACAAAAAAAAGATTGGCCCATAATTGCTCTGGCAAATCAAAAGAATTATATCAGCATTTATATATGTGCAGTTGTTGAGGATACGTGTGCAGCAGAAAAACATAAAAAGGAGCTTGGCAAGCTTAGCAAGGGATTAGGTTGCATTAGATTGAAGAAAATTGACGATATTAATCTTGAAACTCTTAAGATTGTATTAAAGCTCGCTGAGAAAAAACCTGGGGTTGTAGGTGCCACTTTAGTAGATAAATAGTTTCGCTTTGTAATTTTCGTCTATATTTTTGATTGCCCGTGACAATTTCACCACTGACACATTAAGACC
This sequence comes from Flavobacterium esculini, assembly GCF_048284325.1. Taxonomy (NCBI): domain Bacteria; kingdom Pseudomonadati; phylum Bacteroidota; class Flavobacteriia; order Flavobacteriales; family Flavobacteriaceae; genus Flavobacterium; species Flavobacterium esculini. Next base: position 20,728 of record NZ_JBLVPI010000011.1, read on the forward strand.
CAGACAAACAAATTATTTTTAAAAAACAGAAAATTCATAAGTATGAAAAACAAAAGACTTATTAGTATTGTGATCACTATATTGATTTTATTGCTCATTCCATTAATCGCAATGCAGTTCACAGATGAAGTAAACTGGACGCTGTTCGATTTTATTGTCGCAGCTGTTCTATTGCTCGGCACCGGTCTCATGTGTGAACTTGTAATGAGGAAAGTAAACAAAATCGAGCACCGCATTGTAATCTGTGTAGTTCTTCTAGTCCTGTTCGTCCTCATTTGGCTTGAACTTGCGGTCGGAATCTTTGGGACACCATTCGCCGGATCGTAAACAGCTTAAGCATAAAAATTGATAGGATATTAAACCCGAATATCACTAATTTACACAAATTAATTCGTGTAAATTAGTGAAATTTGTATTTAACTTTTTAATATCAACTAAAAATAAGTGTAAATCTGCTTAATCAGTGTTATCGGTGCCTTATTTTAAAATTGTGTTCACAAGGTAGCTTTTAAGAGTGCTTTTTAATGGGCTAAACGAGACAATTGCTTTTTGCCTAAAGAGTTATAATTTAAATCCAATATATTTACTTTTTTTTTCGATACTTCGTTAGAACTGAAGCTAATGCGACATGGTATACAACCAATTGCAATTCAACCAATCAAAAATAACACAATATCACAATGGGAAATTAAAACTAGGTCTCCCTAGCAATATTTATAATACTTCTAATAACTTCATCGAGTTCATTTGAACTTTCCAATATCATATCACAAATATTACTCGTATTACTGTCTAATAATGTAGTATCCAAAATGCTAGTAAGTCCAATTATATTACTCAACGGAGCCCGAATAAGATGTGATTGCTGAAAAACAATTTTTTCAATAATATCCGTGTTTTTCTCAATCTGTCCTTGTGCAATTTGGAGTTCTAATTCTTCGGCAACATACTTGGTTATGTTGTATCCCAAACAGAATATTCCCATCGGATTTTTTTGATCATCAAACATTGCTTTATATTCCCACTGAGTATAAACATAACCTCCTTTCCCATCATGTTTCCTTATTGTAGCAGGAAATAATTTATCGGGATTCTCGAAGCATTTCATAGAAACTTCTACACAAGTATTCCTATCATCAGGATGCATTGTAATATAATATGGCTCTCCAACAAAATTACTTTTGATATGTGAAAATTCCTTGGCATAATGTCCATTTATATAAGAATAATTGCCATCCATTCCAGTAGTTATTAAATAAAATAATACGGAGTTTTCCAGTAATTTTTTACTTTCTTCAAAATAATTCATCATTGATTTTTTAAGGTTAAGCTAATATACCTTTAAATTATTCAATACAGTAATGTTTTCAGCTTTAAATACAACTAACTTACTATAAACCAATATTATGCGATTTAGATAGTCGAACACTTCTTATTAAATAAACTTTTTTTTGTCAAAACAATTTTGCTGTTTTAACCTAAAAATACTTATAAAAAAAACAAAAACTACCTGCTGATTTTTGCTTTAAAATTAAAATTTTAGTTCTAAGATTATCATTAAATGAGAATTACATTATCTTTAGTGAATAAATCAATTAGTATAACTACAAAACACAATTTACATGAAATGGAAATTATCTTTTTTTTTAATTTTAAGTATAAGTATATTGGGGTACAGTCAAAAGATTGATGAATCTGAATCAATAAAGCGACTACTGGAAAAAGAATCGGCCACATGGAGAGCTTCTGATAGTAAAGGCCATACGGAATGCTGGCACATTCAACCGTACAGCAGGATTTTAGTTTCGACCCCAGAAGGTGCCACTATAGATGTCCCTCCTACTGCGATGATTAACACAAACCCTAGTGCAATGGGTAATGGTGGCTTTTCAGTGAATACCAACTACAAAATGAGCATCCATAAAAATAATGCCTGGGTAAGCCATAATGAAGAATCAACGGCAAAAGATGGTAAAAAAACATTCTCTTATGAAATCCGGTTATTAGAGAAAATAAAGGGAAAATGGAAATTAGTGGGACAATCCATCCATATTTATAACCCAAAATAAAATGTAGTTGACTGGCAATTGAACAAAGTAAGCCCTAAACCAACGTGGCATTATTTAAAAACTCCATCTTGGTTTAAATAACAAGTAAGGAGTTTTTAAATAATCATTTTAAAAATCGTCTGATTCTAACGATTAACTCATTAGGGCTAAAGGGTTTTGTAATAAAATCATCAGCACCTAATTCAAAAGCCTTTAAGACGGTTTTTTCTAAACCTAAAGAGGATAATATAATTATTGGAATATTTAGTTTTAACTCCACTTTTACTTTATTGACGATATCTAATCCAGAAGCAAAAGGCATTTCTATATCTGATAATATAAGGTCAGGCTTCTCTGAAACTATTTTATCTAATGCAACGTTACCATCCGGACATGCAACAACCTCATATCCCTCACGAATGAGCTTAAACTCCATAGTTTTTAGCATCATCTCATCATCTTCGGCAATTAGTATTTTCATTTATTGTAAATTAATTATTGATACACCAATTAAAACATTGAAAATATTACGTTTTACAGTACTTAATAAACACAAGGAGGCTTTTCAAAAATAGGCTTTTTAAACCGTTTAAAGTATTAATATATTGAAAATTTACTGTGAAATTATGCTTTAAGACAAAACCCGTATTATGTAAAAAACTGTTCCTATTTATAATAGCATTTACGTTTTTTTTTACCTATTGGGTTCTGCTGACTTACTATATTTTAGAAAAACCATGTATTGTTTCTAATTCATTGAAGACAAGCTGACAAATTTCATAAAAATTTTCAACTTCCTCTTTCCGTATTTGTCCCAGAGGATTTATTTCAATTTCGCTTTCAATAATATCAATACATTTTGATGCACTTGTTATTCCTAACAAACTGATAGAGGATTTTAATTTATGCACTTCCGCTTTCAAAACTATTATATTATCAATTTCATTTGCTTCAATTATAGCTTCTAAAGCCAGTGGAGCATTATGTAAAAACAAGGACACCATTTTTTCGATAAAAACGGTATCTCCGTCGGCAAATTCATTTAAATATTTAAAATTGATTAATTTTTCGACCTCTTCTTCTTCTGACAAATCAAAAGATTTATTATTATTTACATTCATTAAATTGTGGTGTAATTTTTCAAGCAATACATTAAAATCAAAAGGTTTAGACAGATAATCATTCATACCGCTTTCTAAACTCCTTTTTTCTTCACCTAATGTAGCATGCGCAGTTAACGCTATTATTGGGATATTTGATTTAGATCCCATATTGGTTCGTATGTGTTTTGTAACTTCATTTCCGTCCATTTCCGGCATTTGAATATCCATCAGAATAATATCATAATCATTCTTTTCTATTTTGTCGATGGCAATTTTACCATTATCGGCTATGTCAATTTCTTTCTCCCATTTTTCAAACACTTTAATTGCCAGCAGTTGGTTTAGCTCATTATCCTCGACCAAAAGTATTTTTATGTTTTTTAGGAAATTAGAGGATAATTGTTCTTTTACTATTTTTACAGCTTCAATAGTTCCTTCCTGAGCCTTTTTATATTGTAATGAAAATGAAAACTCACTCCCTTTTGAGACCTCACTTTCTACAGTCAACATTCCACCTTGCAATTCAATGAGTTTGCGGGTAATGGTGAGTCCTAAGCCGGTTCCTCCAAATTTTCGTGTCGTTTCATTTGATGCCTGATTAAAACTTTCAAAAATGGAATCTATCTTATTTTCAGGAATACCAATACCTGTGTCTATAATAGTAAATCGGATAAAAGTATCAAATTCAGATTCCTTCTCTTGCGAAACGATTAACTCCACATACCCTTTCTCCGTAAATTTTAAAGCATTTCCAACCAGATTAATCAATATTTGCGATAACCGTGTTGGGTCTCCAATCAAAAAATTATTTATTTCGGGATCTATTTCACATAATAATTTTACTTTCTTCTCTTTTGAAATCGGAGAAAGCAATTCAATTACTGAATTGATGTTTTTTGACAAGGAGAAATTTACATCTTCAAATGTCATTTTATCAGCATCTATTTTAGAAAAGTCCAAGATGTCGTTAATAATAACCAATAAGTTTTTACTGGCTCTTTTTATGGCTTCTACACTTTGCTTCTGATCGCTGTCTAAATTTGTGCCTTCTAGAATTCTTGCAAATCCTATAATTCCATTCATTGGAGTACGAATTTCATGGCTCATGTTCGTCAAAAACTGTTCTTTAATCTTAACGGATTGCTCTGCAATATCTTTAGCATTTATTAATTCTTTTTCAATGCGTTTTTGCTCGCTAATATCCTGAATGGTACTCAAAATCCTGAATGGCACATTGTGTTCATCATTCAAACATTTTATAAACTCATTAATGTACTTAATTGTTCCATTTTCACATAATATACTATGGCTAAACTGCACTTCTGAATTACTGTTTTTTACGTAATTGAGGTTACTTTCAAAAAGTTCTATATCGTCTGAATTAATTAAACACGATTTAATGAGCGCTACGGAAGGAATACTATTCTTGTCAATTTCAAAAATATTGAAAACTTCCTCTGAGAAAAAAACGCCCCCATCATTTAGGTTTATTTCCCAACTCCCAATCTTGGCTAATTTTTGGGCTTCATAAAGTCTGTTGGCATTAATAGTTAAAGCCAATTCAGTTTTTTTACGCAGTTCAAGGCTATCATGAAGTTTAATTGCATTTCTGATACTTTGCGAAATACCATCAGGAGTCAGTAATGTTTTTGGAATATAATCCGAAGCCCCACCTAAAATAGCCTGGCTGGCAATTTTTTCATCACCTTGTGAAGTGACAAAAATAACTGGTGTTTCAATTCCTATATCTCTCAATTTTTTTAAAAAAGAGATACCATCACTATCCGGCATCATGTAGTCTAAAAAAATCAGGTCATAAGGAAATGACTTGATTTTTTCGATACCTTCTTTAGCTGAAAAAGCAGTTTCAACATCAGCAATAATTCCAGAATGAGATATCGAACGAATTATAGTAATTGAATCGACTTTATCATCATCAATTATTAGTATTTTTAAAGCAATAGCCATATAATTTTATTTTTTTTCACTTGAAAATTCAATGATATTCCAATAGTCATTAAGTATTGAAAAAAAATCGGTGGTATTTTTACTTTCAAATGGTTTATGCATGTATCCTGCTATGTTTAAATTTAAAGCTGCCGCTTTATTTACATCATTGTCAGTCCTTGTTATCACAAAAACTAAAATTGATTTTAAATCAGGATGAATTCTCATCTTACTTAACAGCTTTATTCCATTTACACTTTCCTCATTAATATCTATCAGTACAATTTTTGGAATGGGTGATATTTTATTATCTCCCTGTAACATTAGCCAAGCTTCAGCATCGTTTTGAGCCAAATACAAAGTAGATTTAATACCGATTTCAGAAAATGCATTTTTTACATTTTCAACATCTGCACTACAACTGTCTACTAATAAGATATTTGAACTCGTCATAACGTAAATTTAAGAAAAAAACTTACATTTCGCACAATTGCCAAAAATTATTAAGTGTAGAAACTGAAGCTACAAATTTTTCAAAAGACAATGGTTTTAAAATATATCCGGCAACGTTCAAATTATAGGCTTTAATTTTGTCACTGTCCTCATTTGAAGTAGTCATGACAAAGACAGAAATATTTTTAAGTTTTTCATTTTCCCTTAAAACTTTCAAGAATTCTATTCCATTCATCTTAGGCATGTTAATGTCCAAAATAATAATTTTAGGTAAAGGAATAATCTTGTCATCAAGCATTTCTAAGGCTTCAACTCCATTCCCAGCTACAAAAAGCGGGTTTTTAATATTATTTTTAGAGAATGCTCTTTTAACATTCATCACATCAACCTCATCGTCTTCTACCAATAAAATATTTACCAATCTTTGTGTCATAATTTTAATTTTTTATTCTTGTTGTTTAGGCCAGTTAAATTTAAAAACTGAGCCGTTATTTACAGCTGGAGTATATTGGAAGATGCCTCCTGCTAATTTAATTATTTTACTTGTGATTGCTAATCCTGCACCTGTCGAATCTACAACATCTTTCGAATTTACGGTATAGAAAATCGAGAAAATTTTATCTTTTACTTCTTCTGGAATCCCAGGACCATCATCGCTTACTTTTATGTCATAATCTGTTTCATTTTCGATAATTTCAACAAAAACATTCTTTTTCTCCTTATCATGAAATCGAACGGCATTATCAAGTAAATTAAATAGTATTTTTTGCAATTTCTTACCCAAAGTGACTGTATTTTCGTTTTTTAAATTATATGTAACATGAAATTCAACATTTGATTTATCGGTTAACATTTCAATACAATCGGAAACTAATTTAGGGATATTCACTTCATACAACTCCATTTCGTTGCTATTAACTCGAGAAAGTTCCAGTAAAGCATTCATCATTTTTTCAAGTCGTTCCACTCTGTTTTTCAGTAACCTAAAGTTGTCTAAAACATCTTTGTCTGCATTCGTTCCTAAATCTTCTTCAATCCAAGTTGTCAGGTTTGAAATAGCTCGCATTGGTGTTTTTATATCATGCGAAACAATATAAACGAACTCTTCAAATTCCTTTTTAAGGGCAACTAACTCCTCTTGACATTTTTTTTCTGATGCTGTCATATACATTTATTTAGGAAGTGTAAAAATAAAACTTGTTCCATTATCATTCGCAGATTCTATATAAATAACGCCTCCTTTTTCTTCAATTATTTTTTTAACAATAGATAAACCAATACCTGTACTTTCTTTTTTATCACGTGCTTCAATGGTTTGAAAAACTTCAAATACTTTTTTATGGTATTCTTCTGCTATACCGGGTCCATTATCTTTTATGGTAAATTGATGAAAATCAGGCAATATTTCATACAAACATTCTATTTTACCTATAGATTTATCATTATACTTGACTGAATTACTTATAAGATTGCTAAAAACCTGTTGTAAAAGTATTCTTTCTGTCTCAATCACCGGGATAGTATCTACCATAAAAACTTCGAATCCTTCAAGAGGAACAACAGAATCAATAATCTGATGCAACATCTTTTTTAAATCAGTTGTTTCCTTTTCAATTTTTGTTCTGCCAATGCGGGAATATTCCAAAACGCCATTAATCAAGTTTTCCATCCGCTGTATACGTCCACGCAATAATTCAAAATTAGCACGCACAGTTTCGGGCATTTCAGGCATATCTTCAACAATCCACTCCGAAAGATTATTAATCGCTCTTAAGGGTGCTTTAAGATCATGAGAAACAATATAAGCATACTGATCCAGCTCTTTATTCTTTTTTTCGAGATCAACCAAGGCATTATTTAAATTCTCTTTTGCTAGTTTTTCTTGAGTGATATCCGTACTAATCGCGATATATTGATAAGGCTTTCCTTTTTCGTTCAAAAAAGGAACAATAGTGGTGTTTTCCCAATAAAAAGAGCCGTCTTTTGCTCTATTCATTACTTCTCCTTTCCAAACATTTCCATTAGCAATTGTTCCAAATACATCTCTCCTAAATTCTATCGAATGATACCCCGTACTAATTATTTGCTGATCATGCCCTAGTAGTTCTTCTTTAGAGTATTTAGAAATTGCACAAAAATTTTCATTGACATAAGAAAAAATACCTCTTTGATCTGTAATTGCAACGATTGCCGCTTCGTCTAATGCTGATTTAATATCGTTTATTTCTTTTGCTTTTTCTTCTATTTTTTGTTCCGCTAAGGTTTTGTCCGTGATATCCTGAATGGTACCTTGAATCCCTACTACCTCACCTTTTTCATTTTTATATGGCTTCCCAACACCTACAATATATTTTAAATGTCCGTTAGAAAATAAAATTCGGTGATTGTAATGTAAATCGGATCCAGTAGTTAATGTTTTTTCAAGTGCATTGTCAAGATTCGATAAATCATCAGGATGAATTTTACTTCGGTATGCCTTAAAAAGCTCATCAGAAGGCAATTCTTCTAAATCAAAAATCTGATAATGTCCTTTAGACCAGATAAGCTCGTTTGTTACTGAATCAAATTTCCAACTTCCTATTTTAGCGATACTTTGTGATTCATCTAATAATTTATTACTATTTATTATATTTAACTCTGCTTCTTTCTCCTTTGTAACATCTCTTGCAATACAATATAAATTCCCTGTATCAGGATCTGGAGATGTATTCCAACTCAATAAAATATACTTGCCATTTTTACAGCGATACCGGTTTTCAAAACTGATAGTCTTATGCCCATTTGATAACTTTTCAACTTCTTTATATGTTTTAAATAAATCCTCCGAATGAATAAAATCTATAAATGGCTTACCCTCTAATTCCGCTTTAGAATAACCCAATACATCAGTAAAGGCCGGGTTCACTTTATAGAATAAACCGTCCACGTTCGCAATACAAACCAAATCCTTTGAAAGTCCAATAAAATTCTGGAATTCCTTTTGAGATTTAATAAAATCCGTATTCTTTTTTCGTAAACTCAATAATAAAACCACTTGGTGGGCAAGTAATTTTAAAGCATTTTTTTGTTCATTAGTCAATATTCTCGGTTCTGTATCTATAACACATAGAGACCCTAAATTAAAGCCATTTTCATCCTTAAGCGGTGCTCCTGCATAAAATCTAATATTAGGATTCCCGGTCACTAAAGGATTGTCAGCAAATGTCTCATTTTCCATTGCATTATTGACTTCATATACTTCATCGCTCATAATTGCATGTTGGCAAAAAGATACGTTTCTTGGAGTTTCAGTAACCCCTAATCCAACACTGGATTTAAACCATTGTCTTTCCTCATCTAATAAAGTTATTAAGGCTACAGGAACTCCACAAATATAAGAGGCGAGTTGGGTTATTGAATCATATTCCTTTTCCGGCAAAGAATCCATAATTGAATACTCTTTCAGTGCTTTAAGTCTTTCTATTTCATTTTCCGGTATCGGATTTTTTTTCATCAATTTGGGGCTTTTTATTTAATAACAATACTAGAAAATTTATTGATACAAACTAAAAATATTTTTATAGATAAACTTACTCTATTTCTATAAACTTACCAACCCGTTGCAGTACAAAATTTATTTTTTGCAATCAACATATATAAACTTAATATTTTAAATAATTACAATTATTTTTCTCACATAATATTAATCTTTTTTATCTTTCAGCGTTACTAATACTTTTTTAATTTTATTGAAAAAAAGTTCATTTCCGTTCCTGTATATTTCAATAAAACAAAAAACACAAACTACTGTATCTTAATTACTTAATTTAAAAAACAATAAAAAAAATATCTTTTTTATACCAATAAAAATAATTAATTGATTAAATTTACAGTATGGGTTTCAACAAGAAGAATACCTACTTTCTTCTTTTTTAACCTCAAAAATTATGTGAATTTCAAACCTACTTTTGAAGCAAATTTACTGTCGGATTAACCAAAAAAGTGCGCCTCAACTATTTTTTTTGCTACTATTTTAACAGACTAATGGTCAGTTTCTATTAAAAAACATACGAAATGGCAAAGTACGAACACATTCTGTTTTTTAGCCAAATTGGTATTAATGCTATTGATAAAGTTGGCGGTAAAAATGCCTCTCTTGGCGAAATGTACAATCAGCTCAATCCAAAAGGCATTAACATTCCTAATGGTTTTACCATTACGGCTGCTGGATATCGTCTTTTCAGAAAAATAAATAATCTGGAAAAACCATTGAAAGAGTTACTGTTAGCATTAGATACCAAAGAATATTCAAATCTTTCTTCCATTGGAGAAAAAGCACGAAATCTTATTTTATCGGCAACAATTCCAAATGAAATTCGGGATGAAATCGATACTGCTTATCAATCCCTTAGTCAACAATGTGGTAGTAATAATCTTGACGTGGCAGTACGAAGCAGCGCAACTTCAGAGGATTTACCCACAGCAAGTTTTGCGGGACAAATGCAATCTTTTTTAAATATCAACGGTACAGCACAGTTAATCGCTGCAGTACACCGTTGTTATGTGTCCTTATTCACGGACCGCGCCATAAAATACCGTCATGATATGGGTTTTGCTAAACTGGACATTTCAATTTCTGTAGGTATTCAACAAATGGTTCGAAGTGACAAAGCAGCTTCTGGCGTAGCATTCACTATTGATCCGGATAGCGGTTTTGAAAATACCATTATCATAAATAGCATTTGGGGATTGGGAGAAAACATTGTTCAAGGTACTGTTACGCCTGACGAATGGATGGTCTTTAAACCTACTTTAGAAAACACCGATTTAGATCCTATTCTAAAAAGACAATGCGGTAGAAAAGAATTTACGATGATTTATGCCGATAAATCTAACGGTTCATCCGCAGAAAACACAATTAGTAATACAGATACTTCCTTAGAGAAACAAAACCAGTTCTCCTTAAGCGACAAAGAAGTTATTCAACTTGCCCAATGGTGTTATAAAATTGAAAAACACTATAAAAAACCAATGGATATTGAATGGGCAAAAGATGGTTTGAACAACCAACTTTATATTGTTCAGGCGCGACCGGAAACCGTTCATGGAAAAGCAAATAAGCGTGTTAGAGAAATCTATAAACTCAAAGAAAAAAGTAGCCTTTTAACGCAAGGAATTGCTCTTGGAGATAAGATTTCTTCGGGAAAAGCCCGAATTCTAAACAGTCCGCAAGATGGCAATTTACTGCAAGATGGAGAAATCATCGTTACGGATTTGACTAATCCTGATTGGGATCCCATCATGAAAAGAGCTTCGGCAATTATTACTAACAAAGGCGGACGCACCAGTCATGCCGCAATAGTAGCGAGAGAACTGGGAACTGTTGCAGTAGTGGGTTGTGGCAATGCTACTTCTGTAATAAAAAATGGACAGGAAATTACTGTTTCCTGTGCCGAAGGGAAAGCAGGAAACATATACGAAGGATTGCTGGAATGGGAAATAACCGAACAGGATTTCAGCAAACTTGAAATGCCAAAAACGGATCCCATGCTTATTCTTGCTGACCCCGAAAGAGCGTTTGAATTAAGTCATTATCCCAACCAAGGTGTAGGATTAATGCGAATGGAATTTGCCATTTCAAATACCATAAAAATCCATCCGTTGGCGTTGTGCGAACCCGAAAAAATAACCGACGAGAACATTGCTGCCGAAATCGCTGCGTTAACTAAAGGCTATGAAGATCCTAAAACTTATTTCGTTGATAAACTAGCCGAAGCTGTAGCAATTGTTGCCGCCGCTTTTTATCCAAAAGATGTAATTGTACGCATGAGTGATTTTAAAAGTAATGAATATGCCAACCTCATTGGCGGAAAATATTATGAGCCTCAGGAAGAAAATCCTATGATAGGATTTCGTGGGGCTTCCCGTTATTACAGTGATTTTTATCGAAAAGGTTTTGCATTGGAATGCGAAGCCATGAAAAAAGTACGTAATAAAATGGGACTCCAGAACGTAAAACTGATGATTCCTTTTTGCAGAACATTCGAAGAAGGAGAAAATGTTCTTAATGAAATGGTTAAAAATGGATTAGTGCAAGGCATCAACGGACTGGAAGTATATGTAATGATTGAAATTCCCAGTAACGTATTAATGGCAGATGAATTTGCAAAACTCTTTGACGGATTTTCGATTGGTTCCAATGATTTAACCCAACTCACATTAGGTTTGGATCGCGACTCCGCATTAGTGAGCTATTTATTTGATGAGGAAAATCCAGCCATAAAATATTTGATTAAAGAAACGATTCGGGTAGCGAAACGTTTTGAAATAAAAGTAGGATTGTGTGGACAGGCGCCAAGCGACATCCCACAATTTGCTAAATTTTTAGTGAACGAAGGCATTGACAGCATTTCATTTAATCCTGATGCTTTGATAAAAGGAATTGAAAATATTTTGGAAGCAGAAAAGAAACCAAAAAGAAAAATTCTAATGTAATACTTCTATTATGAAAACAACATTCAAAAATAAAGTAGCAATTGTAACCGGCGGTTCATCAGGAATTGGTAAAGCTACTGCGCTTGTTTTTGCAAAAAAAAAGGCTAAAGTAGTTGTAGTGGATTGGATAGAAAATAATGAAACAGTAAACCTCATGAAAGAAATGGGAGGAGAAACCATTTTTATCAAATGTGATGTATCAAAATCCGATGGTGGAAAAGCGATGGTGGAACAAACCATTACTGCTTTTGGCCGATTGGATTATGCCTATAACAGCGTCGGTATTGAAGGAACGTCTACTTTCACTGCCGATTGTACCGAGGAAAACTGGGATAAAACCATCAGTATAAACCTAAAAGGAATTTGGCTTTGTATGAAATACGAAATTCTCGAAATACTGAAACAGGGAAAAAGCGTGATTGTCAATTGCTCCTCTGTTGCTGGCCTAGTTGGATTCTCTGGTTTACCTGCCTATGTAGCGTCCAAACATGGCATTATCGGATTAACAAAAACTGCTGTATTAGCTTGTTCTAAACTCGGAATTCGGGTCAATGCTGTATGTGCAGGCGTAATACAAACCATGATTGACAGACTTACCGGAAACAGTAAAGAAACTATAGAACAGTTCACAGGTTTAGAACCTGTTGGTCGTTTTGATCAACCCGACGAAATTACCAATGCGGTAGTTTGGATGTGCTCGGATGAAACCTCTTTTGTAACGGGACATGCCATGGCTGTTGCCGGTGGTTTTGTAGCGCAATAAATTTTACTAAAATCAATTTCTACTATGATACCATTAAAAAAAAGGAATTGGAAAAGCCAAGGAATTTATTGGTTGATTATCCTTCTGTCATTTCAAGGGTGCCAATCTCAGGATAAGAAAAATGAGAAAGATATTGAAGATCTCCAGAAAAATATCGATTCCAGTCCTAAGAAAACTTCCTATACAGGCCTTGTAGATTTCAAATTAGCCGCCAAAATAGCCACGCCTGGAGTAGTTCATATCAAATGTCTTTTTAAATCCCAAATACAACGCGATAGAAATGGGGATGAATTTTATAATTTACCTGACCAATTAAAAGAATTCTTTAAAGAAGAGCCTTTTTTAAGACAATTTAAATTCCAACAACAATATTCCCCAGAACCGTTAATAGGTAGTGGATCTGGCGTAATACTGACACCTGACGGATACATCATCACTAATAACCACTTAGTGAAAGATGCTGATGAAATTAACATAACGCTGTTTGACAGACGTTCCTATCCAGCCAAAATTATAGGTACCGATCCTCAGACAGATCTCGCACTCCTTAAAATTGATGAAAAGAACCTTTCCTTTATTAAGTATGGTGATATTGACACTATTGAAGTGGGGGAATGGGTGGTAGCCGTGGGAAATCCGTTTAATCTCGCATCAACTGTTACAGCAGGAATTGTAAGTGCCAAAGCCCGCAATATAAATATTTTAAATGATCAGGGCGCCATTGAATCATTCATACAAACTGACGCGGCAGTTAATTCAGGCAATAGTGGTGGTGCCTTAGTGACATTAGACGGAAAACTGATTGGAATTAATACTGCAATTGCCACACCTACGGGAGTTTATGCGGGTTATGCTTTTGCAATTCCGGTAGACATTGTAAAAAAAGTCGCTAATGACCTGATGAATTTTGGATCGGTTAAAAGAGGTGTTTTAGGAATAAGCATCCGTGATTTGAATAGCACTCTTGCCAAAGAAATAAATATTGGTCGTGCCAATGGCGTTTATGTTGACAGCGTGATGGTAAACGGAGCCGCAAAACAAGCCGGAATCAATGTGAAAGATGTAATCATCAGCATTGATGATATTGAAACTTTTTCTGCAGCAAAATTACAGGAGATCATTATGCGAAAACACCCTGGAGAAAAAGTAAAAATTGCGCTAATCCGAAACGGTAAAGAAAAAAAAGAATTTATTGTAACACTGCAAAAACAAGAAGCAATCCCAAAAATCATAAAAACCACAGGGAAAGATTTGTTCAAAAATTTAGGGGTCGAACTTGTTCAAATCAATAAAGAAGATCAAAAAAAATACAACGTCAGAAACGGACTAAAAGTCACAAAATTGTATGAAGGAAAACTGAAAAGAGATACCAATATAAGAGAAGGATTTGTAATCACATCCGTTAACAATAAAGCGATGTCAACAATTAATTCTTTTATGGAAGCTGTTGAAGCACAAAAAGGGGGCATCATACTGGAAGGAAAATATGCCGGTGATTCTACGTACTATTATTATGCTTTTGGTATGTAAAATAAAACTAGAGAAGAATTAATACTCCCAATATTTAGATTGTTCAATCAATTCTAATAAAACATAAAAAAGAAGAGGAACAAGCAGTTGGATTACAGAAAATGAAATTGCCGAATGAAAGCTAAATTGAAACGAAATTAAGATTACAGTACTTTTGCGGAAGCGAGAGCTTGGGAGCTTTAGACCAATTAACAAAATCTGTTTAAAACGAAATTTGAAATTCATAAAGAAAACTAATACTGATTTCAATCCTTATTATGTAACTTTTAAAAAATTAAAAATTATGAAAAAATACTACTTTTTACCAAAGTTACGGAAAGCCACTTCGCTCTGAGGAATTAAAAGGTATTAAAAAACGGTATTAAAAACAATGATTATTGCAAATATTGCTATGAGAATGGTCACTTTAAGCAACCAGAAATTGATTTGAAAGAAATGAAAAAAGCCGTAAAAACGCATATGGAAAAAGGAAACTTCCTGCTTATATGACTCAAAAGGCTTTAAACATTTTACCGACATTAAAACGTTGGAAAAACAAATAGTTTATCATCTAAGATAATTGATTTAATACATGGAAAACAGTAACCGTAAAATAAAAATCACCTGTCGAGAGGATTTGAAACAAAGTCTTCGGAAAGCATTGGATGAGAAAATGCTCTTAACTTGGATTGCTAAAACGCATCGGGTAATCGGTGTGGGAAGGCGTAGAGAAAAGGATTTTATGATTTGGAGCTCCAATACAGCGGTGAGGTGTTGAAGTGTCTATTCCCTAAGCTGCTCAATGAAAGGAGCTACAATTCGGCAGAAAAATGATAGTGTTAATACAGTCAAAAAAATAATACGCCATGATTGAATTTTTAATGCCCAGTTTGGGCGCGGATATGGAAGAAGCTACGTTGATCGAATGGAAAAAAAAACCAGGAGATACAGTGAAGCGTGGGGATATTATCGCCGAAGTTGAAACACAGAAAGAACTGATTGATATTGAAATATTTGAAGAAGGAACCATTGGAGAATTGCTTATTAAAGAAGGGGATAAAGTCCCAGTGGGAACTGTAATGGCATTAATAAATCCTAGCGAAGTTACATCAGAACCAAAAAAAGAAGAAAAAATCCCAGAATCAATACCAATACAATCGACAGAAGAAAGAATAGAATCGATTGATGCTCCGAAAGTGGAAGACCTTTCTATCAAAACAGCTCCATTAGCGCAAAGAATTTCTGAGGATAATGACCCTCCGAAAATAACGGAAACCGATAAAGCCATTACCAAAGATGATGCGAATAATCTAATTAAAAAAACTGAAGCTGATGATAATCATATTGACATTTCGAAAATAACGGAAACTGACGAAGCCATTACCAAAGATGACGTGGACAATCCGATTGAAAAAATTAAAGCTGATGATAATCATAATGATCTTTCGAAAATAACTGCAACTGCAACTGATGAAGCCATTACCAAAGACGATGTAGACAATCCGATTGAAAAAATTGATATTGAAAACACGGAGGAAATACCAATTGAAACAGAAAAACAGAGCAGTATTGCTGAAGCAATTCGTTCTGAAGTTGTGGCTACTATGAGTCAGTCTAACAGGGAAATTCCACATTATTATCTGGAAAAAAGAATTGATATGACAAATGCATTGGCATGGTTACAAGTAGCAAATAATAAACGTCTCCAGAAACAACGGTTGCTTCCTGTTGCTTTATTGATAAAAGCAACAGCGAAATCGCTACTTGAATTTCCGGATTTGAATGCTATTTGGGATAATGGTTTACAGCTGAAAAAAGATATTAATATTGGTTTTGTAGTATCGTTACGCACTGGTGGTATTATCGTTCCAGCCCTTCATCAGGCCAATTTAAAAAGTATTGATGAAATCATGGATGCCTTAAATGATATTATCCCAAGAGCTCGAGCATTGCGGTTACTAAGTTCAGAATTGAGTGATTCTACCATAACCCTAACGAGTATAGGCGACGGCGGAGCTGATACCGTTTTTGGTGTAATTTATCCTCCGCAAGTAGCCATTATCGGTTTTGGAAGTATTTCGGAACAGCCATTTGCCGAAAACGAAATGATAGGCATCAGGTCTTGTGTTTCTGTAACATTGGCTGGTGATCATCGCGCAACAGACGGATTAACAGGCAGTCGGTTTTTAGTTACTTTAAACAAATATTTACAAATTCCTGAAGCATTATAGTTGCGAAAAAATTAGAAATTAAATCCACGAAACAAACAACTAAAAACCAAAACTTTAACAACATCAATATCTTATATTAGAAATAAAAACGATAAAAATGAAAGTATTAGTATATAGCATATTTGGTTTTGATAAACCTTTCCTAAAAAAAGCAGCACATGGAAATCACGAATTAGTTTTCACGGGTAAGTCTTTGAGTAAAAATACGGTAAACTTTGCCAAAGGCTTTGATGCTGTTTCGCTTTTCACCTCTGATGATGCCTCAGAAGCAATATTAGAAAAATTATACATCCATGGTGTTAAATATATTGCCTTACGCACAACAGCTTCTGATTATATTGATTTAGCAAGAGCAAAATCTTTGGCGATAAAAGTGGCAAACATCCCTGCTTATTCCCCTTATTCGATTGCGGAACTTGCCGTCTCCTTATTATTGGCAGTAAACAGAAAACTGGTTTTAGGTCAAACGTTAATGCAAATTGGCGACTATCGGTTGGATCATTTAATGGGCTTTGATTTGCATGGAAAAACAATAGGCATTATAGGAACCGGAACAATTGGTGCCGCTTTTGCAAGAATTATGCATGGTTTTGGGTGCAATCTTTTGGCTTTTGACAAGGAAGAAAACAAGGAATTGATGGATGAAATCCCAATTACTTATGCTTCATTAGAAGCCGTTTGCAAAAATTCAGATGTAATTTCCGTGCATTGTCAATGGGATGAAACAACCAACCATTTGTTTAATAAAACCACTTTTTCGAAAATGAAAAAAGGAATGATTTTTATTAATACAGCGCATGGAAGGATTGTAAATACGGAAAATTTAGTAGAAGCAATCGAAAATAAAATAGTGTCAGCTGTTGGTTTAGATGTTTATGAAAAGGAAAAGCCGATTTTTTTTCAGAATCATAGTGATTCTCCAGTAAATGATCCTTTGTTTCTAAAGCTTCGTTCTTTACCAAATGTTATGATAACCGGACATCAGGGTTTTTTGACAAATGAGGTATTAGAGGGAATTGCACATGCTACTATTACCAATTTAAACTCTTGGGCCTATACCGGTATTTCTGAAAATGAAATAAACTGATTGCGGTTTAGCACTGATTGCTAAACGAATACGAACTATTTATTTTTATTATTTGTCTGTTTTTTTTCTAATCATACTATGATTGATAGTATTAAAAATTCAAAAAATGAAAGGATCCTTTAAACTCGGAAAAGTAGCAGGTATCGGAATATTTATCCATTGGACTTTCTCTTTACTTATTCTGTTTATCATTTTCATTAACTACAAAGCAGGTCAGAATACGGTCCAAATAATATGGTCCGTTGCCTTTATTCTATGCATTTTTGTTACTGTTTTATTACACGAACTGGGACATGCTTTGGCGGCAAAAAACTATAATATAGTAACCAAAGACATCACACTTTTGCCTATTGGGGGTTTAGCCCGATTAGAGCGGATACCTGAAAAACCATTGGAAGAATTAATAGTTGCTTTAGCAGGGCCTTTGGTAAATATCACTTTGGCATTTATCACCGGATTTTTTATTACGCTTCCTGATACATCCGAAAAATTGATGGCTGAATTAGCCAATGGTGTAAATGCACATAATTTTTTACTCAATTTCTTTTTAGTCAATTTTTGGCTGGCACTTTTCAATTTAATTCCAGCATTTCCTATGGATGGTGGCAGAGTCTTACGGGCTCTGTTATCTTTTAAATTACAACGTCATGTTGCAACAAAAATCTCAGCGCGAATAGGTCAAATAGTAGCAGTGGCTTTTATTCTTTTGGGATTTATTACCTCCCCTTTTTTGATTTTTATAGGTATATTTGTTATTATAGGAGCTCAAATTGAAGCCGATTATACCGAATCGAAATTCATGCTGAAAGGTTTTAAGGTCCATGATATTCTAATGAAAGATTACCAAAGGATTGATGCGAATGAAAAAGTAAAAAAAGCAGTAGAATTACTTCTAGACAGCCAAAACAAGAATTTTTTGATCACTGAAAATGATATTGCTGTTGGAACACTAAATCGCGACCAAATTATAATGGCACTTTCTACAAAAGGAGATAACGAGTTTATTTACAATGTCATGGATCGAAATTTAATATTTCTTGACAGTAATTCTCTTTTAGAAAACGTTTTTGAATTAATACAACAGAATAAATCAACATTAATGCTGGTTATGGAAAACAATCAACTGGCAGGAACTTTGGATATCGAAAATCTTATCGAATTCATTTTAATTAACGAGGTTAAAATAAATAAAGCCCATGACGAAAAGTAATAATACCTTTACTGCTCCTAATAGCATCGAGCTTGTTTATAGTGGCGAAGATTATTTTTCTCGATTAGAAACTATTATCCGAAACTCTCAATTTGAAATCCACATCCAAATGTATCTTTTTGAAGATGATACAACGGGACGAAGAATTATTACGGTATTAAAAGAAGCGGCATCACGCCATGTTAAAATTTATATACTTTTGGATGGATTGGGCTCTTTAACATTTCCTTCCGAAACCATAAACGAAATGAGACAAAGCGGTATTAATATTCGCTTTTTTGCACCTTTATTTTCAACATTCACCTTTTATCTTGGTAGAAGATTACATCGAAAAGTAGTGGTTGCCGATGCGAAAATCGTCCTAATAGGTGGCATTAATATAGCCAATAAATATTGTGGAACGGCAATAGAAACTCCTTGGCTTGACTATGCAGTTCAATTAAATGGTTCAATAGCCGAACCAATTCAGAAACAATGTATTGCCGTTTATTTTAAGAAAAGACGTTTTCAAAACAAAGAAATAAAATCCTCTTTCCATGTTCAGGAAGATGCTTTGGTACGAATCATTCAGAATGACTGGTTAAAAAGAAAAAATGAAATTTGTGATGCCTATATAAAATCCATTCGGAATGCAGAAAAAGAAATAATTATAGTGGGAAGTTATTTTCTTCCTGGCATACGAATCATTCAGGCCTTGAAAAAAGCTTCCAAAAACAAGGTGAAAATCAAATTAATTCTATCCGGAATTTCGGATCTTCCATTGACCAGACGCGCTACTTGCTTTCTCTATGGCAAACTGCTTAATTATAACATTGAATTATACGAATGGAAAAACTCTATTTTACATGGAAAAACGGCAGTTATTGATGAATCCTGGACTACTATAGGCTCTTTTAACCTGAATAATTTAAGCTCATACGGAAGTCTCGAAATGAATGTTGAAATAAATTCTGCTGCATTTTCTAAAATGTATCAAACGCAGCTCGAGGAGATTATTGGACAGTGCCAGAGAATAACTCCGGAATCTCTGAAAATGAAAACCAATGTGTTTACGAAATTCATCAACGTGCTAGCGTATGGTATTACCCGAATAATAGAGCTCATTGTTACTTATACACCCTACAAACGTTTTTATAATTCATAAATACAATACTAATTTTAAGTAAAATAAAAATAGTTTTAAAAAAATTATCAGCATCAAAATTATGCATTCGTGACGGAAGTTTGCCACAAGGTGCGCCAACGAGTCCGTATCTTTCGAATTTGATTTTTAAAAAAGCCGATGCGGTGATTTCTGATTATTGTATCCAACACAAAATTAAGATACACCCCTTATGCAGACGATTTGAGTTTTTCCGGAGATTTTGACGAAAATAAGTTACTCCACAAAGTAACTGAAACCGTTGAAAAATTAAACCTTCAAATCAATAAAACCAAAACCAAACTCATGCCAAACCGTTACAGGAATTGTGGTTAATGAAAAACCACAGGTCGTATTTCATAAGCGTAATGATTTGAGACAGGCCATGTATTACATCAATAAATTTGGTTTTCAAGAACACCGAGAATACAAAGAAGTTGAACAAAAGAATTATCTGGAACATTTGTTAGGGAAAATAAATTTCGTACTGCAAATAAATCCAAGGGACACTGAATTTATAGGCTACAAATCCATACTGATTGACTTAAAAAAGAAACAAGATTTAAAAACGATGCAAGATGAATTATTGCCGATATAATAATCGAAAAAATCAATATTAAAAAAAATATTTTTAATACTAAGAAAATAATTACATTTGAAATACACTTGTAATTCTTATTCAAAGAGTTACAAATAACACCCGGTAATCATAACAAAACTAACCCAATTAATTATGACAAAAACTACATTGACAATTATGCTGAGCTTATTAACGCTGTGTGTATTTTCCCAAGAACAAAATCAAAAAGTAAGAATTGATTCTATCGAAAAAACTTTCAATTATGAACATGGAATAATTAACTTAAAAAATGGAGTTGGGAAAATTAGCGTTCCAAAAGGGTTTAAATATTTAAATGCAATACAAGCCGAAAGAGTTTTAATAGATTTATGGGGAAATCCAAAAATTGATAATATTACACTTGGACTACTTCTACCTGAAAACCAAGGAATTTTAAGTGAGAATGGCTATGTTTTCAATATACAATATGATGAAATTGGATTTGTCAAAGATGATGATGCTGACGATATTGATTATGATGATTTATTAACTAAAATACAAGAAGAAACAATTGAGGAAAACAAAACTCGCAAAAAAGAAGGTTATGAAACTATCACTATTGTAGGTTGGGCCGCAAAACCATTTTATGATAAAGACCGAAAAATTCTTCATTGGGCCAAAGAAATTAAATTTGGCAACAATCAAATAAATACACTTAATTACAATATAAGAATCTTAGGTAGAAAAGGTGTTGTTGTTTTAAATGCTATCGCTACTGAGAAAGAATTACCGCTTGTGCAAAAAGACATCAGTAAAGTTTTGGATATTGTAAAATTCAATGATGGATATGAATACAAGGACTTCGATTCTTCAATAGACGAAGTTGCGGCTTGGACAATTGGAGGTCTTGTTGCAGGAAAGGTTTTGACAAAAGTTGGATTATTTGCAATTATTGCAAAATTTGGAAAGCTAATAATTCTTGGGCTTTTAGGCTTTTTTGGTGCTTTTAAGACTAAAATAAAAAAATTATTTTCTAAAAATAAAAAAAATGAAACGGAAACAGAATCGATAACAGAGCATCTTGACGAAACATCAACCGAATAAATAAAATACATTTTTTAGTTAAAATTACTGTTCAAAATAGTTTCACTGAATATGATTCCATCATCCGAAAAGTCCTTAATTGGGCTTTTTTTTATTTTATAAACATTTAAAATAAAACAACTTACCTCCTTTCAGCATTAAATAATTGATTAAATTTGATATGCGAAATAGCTAAAATTGTAGTCCGGATTTAGATATCTCTGAATACCAGAAAATAATTGATCAAAGTCCAATTTCAAACTTCTAAAAATCATTATCAAATACTTAAAACAAAAGTCCATGAAAAAAATAACAGTGATTATTGTAACCTTATTTTTCTCTACTTTCCTATTGGCACAAACAACATGGAAAGCAGATCCTATGCATTCAAAACTAACTTTTAGCACCATGCATCATGGCATTTCTGATATTGCCGGATTATTCAAAATATTTGAGATAACCGCTACAGCCAACAAAGCTGATTTTAGTGACGCCTCTTTTGAACTTTCAACTGAAGTAGCCTCAATCAATACCGAAGTGGAAATGCGGGATAATCATTTACGAAGTGCTGAATTCTTTGAAGTGGAAAAATATCCTAAAATGACTTTCAAAAGCTCCTCCATAAAAAAAATTGGAAAAGAAAAAGGGAAATACAAACTAATGGGCAACCTTACACTACACGGAATCACCAAGCCTGTAACCCTGAATATGTGGTATAGAGGAACTATAGTAAATCCGCAATCAAAAGCAATCACGGCAGGTTTTCAGTTTAGTGGCATTCTAAAACGATCCGATTTTGATATTGGTCCAAAATTTCCTGCACCGATGATTAGTAATGAAGTAAAAATTAAAGTTGACAGTGAATTCATCAAGCAATAATTTTTTTATAGTGAATTGTAAAAAACTTGTCAATAGCATCCGTTACTAATTATAAAACCATTTTCTTTTCTTAAACATCCCTGAAGTCGGTAATCATTTCATTGCTAATTCGCTCATAATAAACACCTAATTCTTATTTTAACAACAAAAAATTGATTAAATTTGATAGTACAAATAATCTATTGGTTGGATGTTTTTTTGTAATTCTGGATGTTTAGATTAAAGTAAAAAACTAATCAGGATGATATGGATAACATGAAAAAAATAGTAATCGCAGTTGACAATGACCCCACTTCAGAAAAAATTGCTTTAAAGGGTTTTCAACTTGGCCTTCAACTACATGCTGAAATTGCATTACTAAGCGTTGTTGACTTGACAATGCTTGCAACTGAAGGCGCTGTGACTCCTATGGAATTTACTGATATTACCATAAACGACTACAAAAAAAATCTGCAAATGCTTGTTGACACTGTATTTAAGGATTCTAAAGTTACGACTTTTGTAGAAGAAGGAATTCCTTATGAAGTAATTTTAAGAGTTGCCAAAGAATGGGATGCTGATATGATTGTTTTAGGCACACATGGCAGAACCGGATTTTCACATTTAATTATGGGCAGTGTTGCTGAAAAAGTAATCCGGCATTCAGAAATATCCCTATTCATAATACCTAACAAGTCCCGATAGAAAAACTTCTTTCTATCAGAACGCATAAGGAAGAAACAATTCGTAGATAACTGTAAAAACTGTTAGTTACCCATTTGATAATTCAAAATAATTATAAAAATAATATAGGATGGCATTTATAGACTATTACAAAATCCTAGAAGTGGATAAAAAAGCAACGGAAGCCGATATTAAAAAGGCATATCGAAAAATGGCCCGAAAATACCATCCCGACTTAAATCCAAACGATAAAGAAGCTGAAAGAAAATTCAAAGAAATCAATGAGGCCAACGAAGTTTTGAGCCATGCTGAAAATCGTAAAAAATATGATGAATACGGTGAAAACTGGCAACATGCTGAGCAATATGAACAAGCAAAACAGCAAGGGAACTATTCGAGAGCCGGACAACAAGATGGTTTTGGAGGATTTAGTGGTGGTGGCGATTTTTCAGATTTTTTTGAATCTATGTTTGGCGGTCGTGCATCAGGAGGTGGCGGTCGTGGTCGTAGTGCCCAATTTAAAGGACAAGATTTCAGTACTGAATTGCATCTGGACCTAAAAGAGGTTTATACCACCCACAAACGAACCTTAACAATCAATGGCAAAAACATTCGAATCACTATTCCTGCCGGAGTTGAGAATGGACAACAAATAAAAATCAGCGGACTTGGAGGAGAAGGTGCCGGTGGTGGGCCAAAAGGAGATTTGTATATCACTTTCACAGTTGAAAACCACACTAATTTTAAGTTGGATAAACACAATTTACATTCCACAGTAGATCTAGATTTATACACCTCCATATTAGGTGGAGAAATCACCGCAGATACATTTGACGGTAAAGTAAAACTTACGGTAAAACCAGGAACCCAAAACGGAACTAAAGTAAAACTGAAAGGAAAAGGATTTCCTATTTATAAAAAAGAAGGCGAATTTGGTGACTTATACTTTACGTATCAAATACAAATCCCTACAAATCTTACTGAAAAAGAAAAAGAATTATTTACGGAACTTGCTAAGTTAAGAACGTCATGAACACAGAAAACCTCATCCCCTTACCTACACTAAGCATCCATTACAAAGTGGAAATGGCATTCTTTAATAATCTCAGTGAAATGGGTTTAATCGAAATAAAAACAATCGAAAAAACACAATACATTCATCCTGACGCCATCTTTGAAATTGAAAAAATAATTCGGATGCATCAGGAATTAGACGTTAATATCGAAGGAATTGATGTTGTGTTCAATCTTTTACAAAAAATAGAAGATTTGCAAAATGAATTAATCACTATTAAAAACAGATTGCGGTTGTACGAAAGTTGATTTTTATAAACATATAATTATCTTAAAATAATATTTTGCTTTTAAATACAGCGTCATTGATGTAATTTTTAATTTTTTAAACGACATCATTTCAAGACAGATCTAAATAATAAGAATATTTCTAAAATCACCTTTTTTGGAATTTAGTACTATTCACTCATGCCTCATTTTTCAAATCCCCATATATTTCTGTTCCTAAAATTCCAATTATAAAAGAACCACTTGATAAATTGGCTAAATTTTACCTTACTTTTTTTAAAATCTATTTTTCCAGACAAAACCATCAAAAAAACAGACGAACAATACCAAAAAGCACTGTAAATCAGTGAAATAATCGTATATTTGGATAGCCATTTTCTATTGAAAATTAATTCATTCGCTTATGGATAATTTTTCTAAAATAATCGAAATATTCAAAGGTCTTTTACTTGAAATTGGTGAACTCTCTTATTTTGCCGGTCGTTTTTTTAAAGAAGTTTTTAAGCACCCTTCAGAATTCAAGGAGTTTATTCGCCAATGCTATTATATGGGAAACCGTTCCCTACTTCTTGTTGCCGTTACGGGATTCATCATCGGTCTGGTTTTTACATTGCAATCACGTCCTACATTACAAGAGTTTGGTGCCGTCTCCTGGATGCCATCTATGGTAAGTATTTCGCTTATTAGAGAAATTGGGCCTATAATTACCGCTTTGATTTGTGCGGGACGTATCGGTTCCGGTATTGGTGCCGAATTAGGCTCGATGAGGGTTACGGAACAAATTGATGCTATGGAAGTTTCAGGAACGAATCCTTTTAAATATTTAGTGGTTACTCGCATATTAGCAACCACTTTTATGCTTCCTATTTTGGTTTTTTTTGGAGATGCAATCGCAATTTTTGGTTCCTTTTTGGTGGAAAACATCAAAGGAAATGTGTCTTTTTTATTGTATTACAATCAGGTTTTTGATGCGTTAGAATTTGGTGATTTAATCCCTGCAACGATTAAAACTTTCTTTTTTGGATTTGCCATAGGATTAGTGGGCTGTTTTAAGGGGTACTATTGTAAAAAAGGAACTGCTGGTGTGGGCTTAGCTGCAAACTCTGCAGTGGTTTTTACCTCCATGTTACTTTTTATTATTGACTTTATTGCTGTTTTTGTGACTGATATTTTTTATGATCTATAACTGATTATGAGTACGACAATACAAAATAAAAACCCTATTATAGAAATCAAAGACTTACAAAAAAGCTATGGTGATAATCATGTTTTGGATGGTTTTCATATGGTTTTGTACGAGGGTGAAAATCTGGTTATCATGGGTAAATCCGGTTCTGGGAAATCAGTAATGATAAAATGCTTAATTGGACTAGAAGAGCATGACAGCGGCTCTATTGTAGTGATGGGAAAAGAGATTAGTGAACTAGATCATGAGGAATTAGATGAACTTCGAACAGAAGTTGGCTTTCTTTTTCAAGGAAGTGCACTTTATGATTCCATGACAGTTAGGGAAAATCTGGAATTTCCATTGCGCCGTCACAAAAAAAAATTTGGTAAAATAAAAGATACCACACCATTAGTGATGGAGGCTTTGGAAAACGTAGGTTTAGCTCATACTATTAATTTAATGCCTGAAGAACTTTCGGGAGGAATGAAACGAAGAATTGCCTTGGCACGAACTTTAATTCTCCAACCTAAAATTATTCTTTATGACGAACCAACTACTGGGTTAGACCCTATAACTGCCAAAGAAATTTTGTTGTTAATGATGTCTATCCAAAAAAAATACAACACTTCGGCAATTATCATCACACATGATGTGGATTGCGCTCGAATGATTTCGAACAGGATGATTTTATTGGTCGATGGCATCAATTATATCGAAGGCACTTTTAAAGAGTTATCGACCTCAACTGATCCTAAAGTACAAGCTTTTTTTAAATAAGAATAAAAATGGAAAAAACGACATCACAAAAAATACGCCTTGGGATTTTTGTAATAATCGGGTTAATATTTTTTATACTAGCCGTTTATTTCATTGGTGACAAGCAACAAATGTTTGGAAAAACTTACCGTTTAAAAGCTGTTTTCAATAACGTAAACGGCCTGCAAATAGGCAATAATGTACGCTATTCAGGGATAAACGTAGGAACCGTTAAAGGAATTGAAATGAATCATGATACTATCATTCGCGTGGATATGCTAATCGACAAAGCTATTTTTCCCCATATCAAAAAAGATGCAGTTGCTATTATAGGCTCTGATGGTCTGGTAGGAAATATGATTATAAACATACTGCCGGGAAAAGGCAAATTTCCGCCCGTTAACCCGGGAGATGAGATTAAATCCTTAAATCGCATTCGTACGGATGACATGCTTAATACGCTTGGGGTGACCAGTAAAAACGCAGCACTTCTTACGGCTGATTTACTTAAAATAACAAAAGAAATCAATGAGGGAAAAGGAGCTGTGGGGTTATTGATTAAAGATTCTATTTTATCAAAAGACCTGAGAGAAACCATGCATTATTTAAAAATCACAGGAAAAGGAACCTCGGAATCCGTTGCAAGATTAAACGGAATCATTTATTCATTGGATAATAAAGACAATGTGATAGGTGTTTTGAAAGATACGGCTGTAGCCAATAATATTAAAACAATAGTCCATAATTTAGATCAATCAAGCACTAAAATTGATGAAGTGGTAACTAATCTCAATTCGACAATTGGAAATATTAAAAACGGAAAAGGAGCCATAAACTACCTTTCAAATGACCCTAAATTAGTACAAAAAATAGATTCTACAATGATTAATATTAACCAGGCAAGTTCCCGTCTAAATGAAAACATGGAAGCTTTAAAACACAATTTCCTATTTCGTGGTTATTTTAAAAAACAGGCAAAAGCAAAATTGAAAGAGCAGAAAAAATAGATTGATGAGATTAACATTGAATTAGAAAACAAAATCAAATCATGGTTACAATAGAAAAACTTGGAATAATTCTAAGTCCCACTGAAAATGAATTTGAAAACAACGGCGTATTTAATCCTGGAATTTACCAGGAAGGCAATATAATCCATATTTTATACAGAGCAGTGCAACATGGAAATTACTCAACAATTGGTTATGCCAAAATGGAGGGTCCCCTAAAAGTAACAGAAAGAAAACAGCAACCATTAATTAGCCGTGATTTCGATTACGAGAAACATGGTATGGAAGATGCCAGAATTGTAAAAATTGAAGATACCTATTATATAACCTATACTGCTTATGATGGAATTAATGCAATGGCTGCACTCGCGACTTCAAAAGATCTAATTCATTTTGAGAAACACGGAATAATAACTCCACGCATAAATTACCATGAGTATGAAAATTTTGTAGCTTGTTGCAATCAAGACAACCTGAATCCTAAATACCATCAATACTACAACTTATTCGCACAAATAGGATTGGCTGATGATAAGTTTCGATTGCTTCGAGATAAAGACGTGGTATTGTTTCCAAGAAAAATTAACGGAAAGTTTGTTTTATTGCACCCATTTGGCCGGGAATTCAAATTGTACAATTTGATGATTGGAAAGAATTAACGAAATCCTTTTGGGAAGAGTATCTAAAAAATATTGTCAAACATATTGTACTTGACCCCAAAGATATTTTTGAAGTGGACTACATAGGAGCAGGAGCCCCTCCTATTGAAACTGAGTTTGGCTGGTTAATAATATATCATGGTGTTCAGGAAGCAATAACAGGAAAAATATATCACGCCAAAGCTGCTTTATTGCAATTAGACAAACCAGAAATCGAAATATCAAGATTGCCTTACCCCCTCTTCTCTCCCACTAAACAATGGGAAATAAAAGGCGAAGTTAATAATGTTGTATTCCCGACAGGTTATTCCCTGTTTGGTGATGACCTGTACATTTATTATGGAGCAGCTGATAAACATATAGCTGTTGCAAAAATGAGTCTGAAAGAATTACTTCTTGAATTAAGAAAGCAACCTTAAAACAAGTGCCATGAAATTTGAAAAAGGAATAAAAATGCTGATTGTAAGTTCTTATCCGCCCAGAGAATGCGGAATAGCTACTTTTTCAAATGACATTGTCAATGCAGTAAAAACTGTTTTTGGGGATACACTTCCCATAGAAGTATGTGCTTTGCAAAATAGTGAGCAACAATTTAAGTATAATGATGAAGTAACATATGTTTTACCTGTTAATTCTTTAGATGATTATAGGCTCGTTGCCGAGAAAATAAATGAACGAAATGATATTGGATTGGTTTGCATACAACATGAGTTTGGCCTTTTTTGCGGAGAATATGGCGAATATATTCTCTCTTTAATCTTGGCGTTAAACAAACCAATTGTCACCGTTTTCCATACTGTGCTCCCAAATCCAGATGAAAAAAGAAAGAAAATAGTTCGTGCTATAGCCGATTTATCAGATCGCATCATTGTACTTACCAAAAAATCTAAGGCTATTTTGACCAATGATTATGATGTTCATGAGACAAAAACAATAGTAATTCCTCATGGCAATCATAGTGTACTCTGGGAACAAAAGGAAAATTTAAAAACCAAATATAATTTCGCTGATAAAATAGTAATGTCCACATTTGGTTTAATCAGTAAAAACAAAGGCATCGAAACCGTATTACGCGCTTTACCTGAAATTGTCAAGAGACATTCCGAAGTCATTTATTTAGTGATTGGCAAAACGCATCCTGAAATAATTTGTTGCGAAGGAGAAAAATATCGGGATAGCCTTATTGATATTGTCCATGAACTCGGTCTAGAAAGCAATGTTATTTTTATCAATGAATATCTTGATTTATGCCAACTCCTTGAATATCTAACAGTTTCTGACATTTATTTATTTTCTTCTAAAGATCCTAATCAGGCCGTAAGTGGTACTTTTGCTTATGCCATGAGCTGTGGTTGTGCCGTCATTTCCAATCCTATTCCACATGCAGTTGAATCGCTTGTAGATGGTAACGGAATACTATTGAATGAATTTGATAAACCGGAAGAATTTAAAAAAGCAATTCTATACCTCATCGAAAATAAAGAAGAACGGATTATCATGGGTAAAAATGCATTTTCATTGGCGCATGCCACAACATGGGAAAATATTGCTATTCAATATCGCTTATTATTTGACCTGCTAACGAATCGGGAAGAAGATTTAAAATTTAATTTTCCCCCAATAAAATTAGATCATATTGAGAAACTCACCACTGATTTTGGAATTCTTCAATTTTCAAAATTCAGCCAGCCAGATCCTGAATCAGGTTATACATTAGACGATAATGCCCGAGCATTAATCAATATGGTATTATACAACAAAGCATTCCCAAATAAACATGTCTTGAAACTTGCAACAACCTATTTAAATTTTGTAGAAGGCATTCAGCAAAACAATGGTTGGTTTGATAATTACAAAGATTTTGAAAATCAATTAACAAAACAAAACGGAGAAGTAAATCTTGACGATGCAAACGGTAGGGCGTTATGGAGCCTAGGAACTGTAATTGCCCATAGGGATTCCTTACCTTTAGACATGATTTGTCAGGCTGTAAAATGCTGGGATAAAGCCATAAAAAGAATTGACGACATTAAATCCCCACGAGCCATCGCTTATGCGCTTAAGGGACTTTATTTCTATTATACTTTTTACAAAGACGAGGAAGTAAAGTCCTATATTGAGAAGCTTGCCAATGAACTTTTACGTCATTATAACATCAATTCAGCAGAAAATTGGTGTTGGTATGAAGATTATATGACTTATGCGAATAACGTTTTGCCGGAAGCCATGATGTACAGTTATTTAGTTACTGGAAAACCGAAATATAAAAAAATTGCGGCCATCACATTTGATTTTCTCCTTTCTCAATATTTCATGAAAGGACAGTTAAAAGTAATCTCAAACAGAGGTTGGTTCAAAAAAGAAAATGAAAGAGTTTTCTATGGAGAGCAGCCTATCGAAGTATCCACTACAATTATTGCCTTAGATTTATTTTATGAGGTTACCAAAAACAAAAAGTACAAAGACCAATTAAAACTCGCTTTTATCTGGTTTTTAGGAAATAATCATCTGAAACAAATCATGTATAATCCTGAAAATGGTGCTTCCTATGATGGATTGGAGGACAAACACATCAACATCAATCAAGGTGCGGAGTCTACCTTATGTTATTTCAAAGCGAGATTAATTATGGAAAAATATTCTGAAAATTAACGAATTTGATTCAGGAATTTCTATTTTAAAACCAGCAATAGCATATTAATTTGGGCGTGCCCCTGCAGATTGCTTCGTCGTTCCTCCTAGCAACTTCGGGTCGTGCTGTACGTTCCCGCTTTTTTATAGAGGCAAAAAAGCCTCTATAAAAAGAGCTCCTCTACCATCACTCACGCAAAAAAGCGGTTATCTATAACATTAAGCCTTTCAAATAAACCAATTCAGCAAGTATCTAAATATTTATAAGTACTTTTTAAATACTTTTCAATGCTTCAATTAGCAAATCAATATCTTCTTTTGAGTTATAATGACTTAAAGAAATGCGTAAACTTGGTTTTTTCAAATCTTCATTCGAAAGCATTTCCGCTAATACATGTGAGGGTTTTATACTTCCGCTTTGGCAGGCGCTTCCGCGGGAAACTGCAATTCCTTTCATGTCCAAATGAAATAAAATCATAGCTGTTTTATCTTCTGAAAAAGGCAATAAAACATTCAATATATTATAAAACCCATCGACACTTCCATTGATTACAAAAGCTGGAAATTCAATTTCAAGTTGCGTAATCAAATAGTTTTTCAATTCAGAAATATGATTCCTTTCTGTTTCTAAATTAGCATAGGAAAGCTCCAGTGCTTTTGCCATTCCCGCAATTTGGTGCAAAGCTTCCGTTCCTGCCCGCAATCCTTTTTCTTGTTCGCCACCAAAAAACAAGGGTTGTAAACCGGAATTTTTTCGAATAAAAGCAAACCCAATACCTTTAGGACCGTGAAATTTATGAGCGCTTGCTACTATAAAATTAATAGGTAGCGTTTGTAAATCAATCGCTATTTTTCCAACGGACTGCACGGTATCCGAATGAAACAGTGCACTATTTTCTTGACAAATAATACCTATTCTATTTAAGTCTAAAACGGTTCCAGTTTCATTATTCACATGCATCAAGCTTACTAACGTTTTCTTTTCCTGAGAAAGCAGTTCTACTAAATCAGTGATATCAATTTCGCCATTTGGTTTAACAGCCACATAATCAACCTGAATACCGTATTCGCTTTGTAAAACTAAAATTGCATATAAAACGGCGTGATGCTCGATTTTACTGGTAATGATTCGCTCTACTTTTAGGTCTTTAACGGCAGAACGAAGAATCCAATTATTGGCTTCGGTACCACAGGAAGTGAAGATTATTTCTTGTGCAGTACCATTCAACTGTTTTGCAATTGATTTTCTGGAAAGCTCCAAAATACTTTTGGCATTACGGCCAAAACTATGCGTTGACGATGGATTTCCATAATCTTCGGTCATAACTTTGGTCATTTCTTGAATAACTTCCGGACGAATTGCTGTTGTAGAAGCGTTATCGAGATATACTTTTTTCATTTTTTGACATTATAAAAATTATTTTGAAACCTCCAGTTCTGATGGTGTGGCTTTCAATTTTCTGGAAAAAATCAATTTTTCATTAAAAACAACTATCGAAACCAAAATCAAAAAATAGGAAAACAATTGAAGAGTAGTTACCTGTTCGTGGTAATAAAATATGGCCAATAAAAATCCAATTATTGGATTTATATAGATCATAATCCCTACTGCTGATGAATTAATTCCTTTTAGTGCATACAAATTTAAAAATAGAGGAATAATCGTAAAAAAGACTACAATTACAAGTAAACAACTATAAAACAATGATTCTGTGGGCAAAGTTCCACTATAATTCGGATAAAAAGGCAAGAGAATTAGAGCCGTAAAAACCAATTGAATAGTCAAAACAAGGAATTTATCCAATTCACTATTTTTTCGTTGGCTCACTAAATACATCGCATAAGTTGCTGCAGTAATAAGGCTGTAAAAAATATCCTCAAAATGATTGAAAGACAATAAAACACAACTAAAAGCACTTATCATGACTGCGAACCATTGCCATTTGCTCAGCTTTTCTTTCAATATAAAAAAAGCCAATATCGTGGTTAAAATGGGACATATTAAATAGGCTAACGAAGCTGCTTTCACACTAACATGATTCATCACGTAAATAAAAACAAACCAGTTTGAAGATAAAAATACCCCACCTCCCAGTGTCAACACAATAACACTTCGCTTCTGTTTACCAGTCATACTTTTAAACTGATTCCAATTCTTTATTAAAACTTTTCTTCGAAACGAAAGATTAATCAATAACATGGTAACGACACTAAAAAAAACGCGGTAAAATAAAATATCCAAAGACGGGTAATTATGCAACGGTTTTAATGCTAAACTAAAAAATCCCCACACAAAAAAGGCAGAAAATGCAGCTAAATAATATTTGTTAAGTCTCATATTTACTATAAAATTGAAACAAAGGTAATGATTTCTATTCGCTTTGAATTGTCGCAATCTTCCATTTTTAATAAAGCTTCAATAACCATTATTAGAAATTTAAAAGCCTAATATGCTGTTAAATTCCATGTTTTTGAATAGGAATGTAATTGGAACAAATTAAAAATTCTATTTTTGTTTCAAATAGTATAAAAAATGAAAAGAGTTGTAAGTTTATTAGCCTTAGTAATGGCCCTAAATAGTTGTGATGACGGTAATTTAACCCAAGAAGACATTAATTTTGAAGATCTTACTACACAAAGCTGCGCTATCAATAATATCCTCTATAAACTGAAAGACAAGGAATCATTACTTCTGGAAATTCCTCAAACATCCTTTACAAATGAGCCCAGTACAGTTGGCGTACCAACCATATTAAACATTAGTAGCGTCAATAGAGTAGTGTATCGCTTTTATAGCGGGACAGTAACAACAGCAAACATTTGCGAAACTATTCCACCGGCAACTCCTATTGTAACGGATCAATGGACGGCCACTGATGGTAAAATACAAATATTTACTACAGCAGTAAAAACTACAAATGCTACGGATAACAGTACCCGAATTACGGGCTATAATCACAATATCGTTTTCAAGAATGTTACTTTTGCAAAAAGTAGCGGTACTCAGGTTTATGAAACATTTCCTTTTGGAGACTATGTTACAACAGCAACTGCATTGCCATTTCAGTTTGATCAAACTGTAGAACAATGCAGCACTTCGAAACAAATTTATAATTATACCAGTAGCGAAGCACTGATATTAGACATAGATCCTACTCTAATAGTCAGCTCAGCCACACCTCTAAATACGCCAAGAACCGGACTTATAGGTGCCACAGTTAACAAACTTACCTATCGATTATTTTCAGGTTTACTTACTTCAAGCTATTTCTGTGTAACTCCAGTTCCTACAACTCCAGTTGTAAGCGAAGAGTGGATTGCAGCCTCAGGAGTGTCAAATGTAAGCGGAATTATTGAAGTAACCACCACCACTTTGGGTGCGGGATTTAAACATGTCATCGTGCTTAAAAATGTTACAATGAAGAAAGGAACTAACGATTTCAAGCTTGGAGACAGCTTCATCTATGGAGAACTTTTAACTACAAATTAAACGCAATTACAAGCCTGAAACAGGGCTTCTTTTTACCTTTCAAAAAGCGTCGATTCTCAAGATAATTTTCAACTGAAAATAGCTTAGAATCGACGCTTTTTTATGCTTAAAAAAATCTAAAACAGGAATTATTTAGTGCTTTGTTTTATAAAAACTTCAGTTGCACCTTGACCGTATTTTTGATAATTCCCTTCTTGAAAAGCAATATTTTCATACCGTCCTAATAAAAAATCCAGCTCTGCTTTTAGGATTCCTTCGCCCACACCATGAATAAAAACAATCTTTGGAATCCGATTGCGAATGGCAAATTCTATGTGCCTTTTTGCGGTATCGGTTTGCAAGGTCAGAATATCATAATTAGACATTCCACGTTTATTGGGAACTAATTTTTCGATGTGTAAATCAAACTCCGGAGCTGAAATTTCATGTTTGTCTTTTCGTTCTTTGACAAAACTACGTGGTTTTGGGATCTCTTTCTCCTTTGAAATTTCATCTACATTAATTCTTCTGATAGAATCCATTAAATTACTGGTATTGTTTACCTTAATTAATTCATTGACAAAAAATGTCATCACAAAACCATCTTCTGTTTCTATCGTAACCTGACTCTCTTTGACGGACAACACTACTCCGTTCATGGCTTCATCAAGCACTGAAACTTTATCTCCTTTATTAAACATTTTCGTTTTCTTTATCTTGATTTTTACTCGGCGTTTTAGCACTCAATTGCATCATTCCAAACATGAAAACAACAATTGCCACTACTATTACATATACATTTTTCTCTGCATTTACTTGCTCGTACAAAGCTACAATGATTGCAATAATCATTATGGGAATTAAAAAATTTTTCATCTCTTTAGGTATCAGTTTCCAAAAGTAATGAATTTAAAATTGCATCAATTTATTATCTCAATCGTTTCTTATTTTTTCGTAAAATTGTAAAAACAAAAACCATTGGATTTAGAAAAATACATGCTCCCCTGTTTAAGTAAAACGCTCTTTGGAATGGAGTGTTTGGGTTGCGGTTTTCAGAGAGGTTTTTTGCTTCTTTTACAAGGCAATTTTGAAGCAGCTTTTAAGATGTATCCAGCCATTTATACAACGGTATTATTCCTGGCAATTGTTGGCTTGAATTTTATTGACAAACGAAATAATTATCAAAGACACATTATTGGAATGGCAATCATCAATGGATTATTTATGATTGCTGGTTATATTTACAAACACTATTAAGCAATGATTATTTTTCTAAATTAGAGATAACGAATCAAAAAAATCGGTTTTAGATTCTTTAAAAAAAGATTCCATAAATTAAAAATTTTTAAATTCTCTCCAAGTCATAAAAATCATTATTTTTGAGATATGACTACTCCAATTTATTTTGCTATAAATTACTTTGAAGTTATCTATCAAAAACAAAAATGTACTCGCCTCTATTTTGATTTCAGCCTTTATGAAAAAAATCAACCTCAAAAAAATACCACTCCAAAAAACTGTCTTTTTTATAATTCTCCTTTTAGGCATCATTTATCTTTATTTTACCTGGATGCGTTTTAAAGACAACAGGACTGAAAGTGTATTGCAAATTGCAAAATCAATTGAAGTTTCCTTACCAAAAGAAGCTATAAAAGCACTTGAAATAAAACCATCCGATAGTGACAAACCCGAGTATATTGCTTTAAAAAACAGCCTGAAATCAATAGTCAGTGTGAATCCCAAAGCAAGTTTTGCCTATTTATACACCCAAAAAAATGGTAAAATATACTTCATGGTCGATTCAGAACCTGAAAATTCTGAAGATTATTCTCCTCCCGGACAAGAATATACAGAAGCGGACGGACCTACTTTTAAAGCCATCAATGACGGGAATGATATAATCACAGAACCTTCTACTGACAGATGGGGAACTTGGGTTAGTGCTTATATACCCATAAAGGATGAAGCTACCGGTAAAACTATTGCCGTATATGGAATGGATTTTGATGCGAAATCATGGGATAACGCTTTACTATATGAAGTAATAGAATCTGGTCTGTTAGTCCTGCTATTTCTAATAATTGCCTTATTTTTATTTAAAATAATGGACAAGAATAAAATCCTTAACTATGATATTATTAATCGAAAATTAGAGGAAAATAAATTACATGCTGCATTATCAATCCTTAAAAAGAAAAATGACGAACTAGATCAGTTTGCTTACATCGTTTCTCATGACCTGAAGGCTCCATTAAGGGCAATCTACAGTCTTTCGGAATGGATTATTGAAGATTTAAATGATGTTTCTGACGAGACAAATTCAAAATTCAAATTATTACAGGGTAGAATTCTAAGAATGGAAAACTTAATTAATGGCATTCTGGAATATTCCCGCATTGGAACAATGAATATTGAACTCGAAAAGGTCGATTTACATAAAATGTTGGAAGAAATAATTGAAACTATTGTGCCCAATGAAGGATATGAAATAAGTGTTGACAACAATTTTCCAATTATTAGTACCGAAAAAATATTAATGCATCAGGTTTTCAGCAACTTGATAGGCAATGCGGTGAAATATAACGACAAGCCTATTGGAAAAATCGAATGTACTTATACTTCATTACTTGATTTTCATCAATTTACCATAAAAGACAATGGCCCTGGAATACCTAAAAAATACCAAGAAAAGGTATTTGGTGTTTTTCAAACCATTTTAGCCCGAGATATTAAAGAAAGTACTGGTATAGGTTTGTCTATTGTAAAAAAAATCATCGAAGAAAAATCGGGAAGTATTCATATTGAATCTGACGGAAAGAATGGCAGCAGTTTTATTTTTACCATTCCTAAAAACCAAAAAAAAATACTTTAATAAATTTCATCCTTTTACAGACGATTAGAACTACAATTAGAGTAACCCCAAATACCTTTCTGTTTTTGTTATATTTTTTTATAATTTATTCAAAAATGTTACCAATCAAAAAAAATATTCCATTCTCATCCAATCTGCCAATTTCTTTGCTTTATTGTTGCTACTGTTTCTAAAAAACGCCTTACTTTTATCCTTTTAAATTAACAATTCAATCCTATAATCGTGACAAAAGATCTGATTATCAAAAATATTAGCGCTCTAAAAAGCCATTTTTCCATCAACTACGGAATCAAGACAAAAACGGAAGCCTTTACTGAGAAACTATTCTATACGCTATTTGATGCCAATGCTCCTTTGAATGAAAGTATCGATGAGCTGGAATTACTATTCAAAGAAATCTCAGCAATTGCCTGTAAAAAACCGCATGCGTTGTGCGACTCTATTTGGGACAAATATCTTGAAACCTTACCTTCAGTACTTGAAAAACTGAATCAGGACGCAGCATACATTTTAGAAAATGACCCTGCTTCAAACAGTATTGAAGAAGTTTATCTGGCTTACCCCGGATTTTACGCAATTGCCATTTA
Source organism: Flavobacterium esculini (assembly GCF_048284325.1). Classification (NCBI taxonomy): domain Bacteria; kingdom Pseudomonadati; phylum Bacteroidota; class Flavobacteriia; order Flavobacteriales; family Flavobacteriaceae; genus Flavobacterium; species Flavobacterium esculini. Next base: position 58,329 of record NZ_JBLVPI010000011.1, read on the forward strand.
TAGATTAAGCCATGAATTGTATTTATTGGACTTATTACTTTTCTCCAGATTGATGAGCGAATATGCGCATCGCATTACGGGTACAGACATTCACGCAGGTGCAACTATTGCGTCGCCTTTCTTTATAGATCATGCGACTGGAATTGTAATTGGAGAAACGACTGTGATTGAAAAACACGTAAAAATTTACCAAGGAGTAACTTTAGGAGCATTAAGTGTAAGCAAAGACATGAAAAATGCAAAAAGACATCCTACCGTGGAAAAAAATGTTTGCATCTATGCTAATGCGACTATTCTAGGCGGAGAAACCGTCATTGGTAAAAACAGTATTATTGGAGGAAATGCTTGGGTTACCAAATCTATTCCTGAAAAATCTATTGTACTTAATACTACAACTACAGAAGTAAAAATAAAAGAAATAAATTAGCATGAAGCCACAAAAATTATTAGACCTGATTGGAAATACCCCTTTGGTGGAGACTGTTAATTTGATACAAAATAAAAACGTAAAACTTTTATTAAAGCTCGAAGGAAACAATCCCGGAGGCAGTGTAAAAGACAGAGCGGCTTACAACATGATTAACTCCGCACTGGAAAGAGGCGAAATCAAAAAAGGAGACAAACTCATTGAAGCGACTAGTGGAAATACCGGAATTGCTTTGGCGATGATTGCCCAACTATTTAATATCGAAATTGAATTGGTTCTTCCAGAAGACTCGACCAAAGAACGCACCCAAACCATGCGTGCTTATGGTGCAACCGTTATTTTAACATCAGCGGCAACAGGAATTATCGGTTCAAGAGATTATGCCGATAAAAAAGTAGCCGAAGGCGGTTACATCATGTTGAATCAATTTGCAAATGATGACAACTGGAAAGCACATTACAAAACAACAGGTCCAGAAATATGGAATGACACGGAAGGAACTGTAACCCACTTCGTTTCCGCTATGGGAACTACGGGAACTATTATAGGAACTTCCACATATTTGAAAGAGAAAAATCCGGCAATCCAAATTATAGGCGCACAGCCAAGTGATGGCTCTCAAATTCCGGGAATCAGAAAATGGCCCCAAGAATATTTGCCTAAAATTTTCGATGCCTCAAAAGTAGATACAACTATTGAAGTAACGGAACAAGAAGCACGCGAAATGACCAAACGTTTGGCTCTGGAAGAAGGCGTTTTTGCAGGAATGAGCAGCGGAGGTTCCGTAGCAGCAGCCATAAAAATAGCGGATACTTTAGAATCGGGTGTGATCGTTGCCATTATCTGTGACCGTGGTGATCGCTATCTATCTTCGGATTTATTTGATTAAAAAATATAAATCAGCCTTGTTTTTGTGTATCTTTTTGATATAAAAAGCAAGACTGATTCTTTTTGTTTTTTTTCTTTTAACCCTATAAGAAACGTAAGGTCATTTAAGTTTTAGTTTATATTATTTGGCTTATGTGTACTTCTATTTCTTATGTGGTTTAATCATCTTACTGTTCTACAACATTTCCAGTAGCACTTTTTTATATTTTTATGAGTAATGAATTTCAAATCTGGTTACAAATGAAAAACACATCATTACTTTATTGCATTTTATTTTCAGCACTATTTATGGGAGGAAAAATACAGGCTCAAGACTGGCCAAATTTAAATAAATACCAAAACGAAAATGCGAATCTAAAACCGGCAACAGCAGGACAAAAAAGGATTGTATTTATGGGGGATTCCATTACGGAATTTTGGTCCACGGTAAATTCAGAATACTTTACAGGAAAACCGTATATAAATCGAGGAATTAGTGGGCAAACTTCGCCTCAGATGTTAGTTCGTTTCAGAGCTGATGTTATTGCTTTAAAACCTGCTGCAGTGGTAATTTTAGCTGGAATAAATGACATTGCAGGCAATACAGGCCCTGCAACATTGGATATGATTAAAAACAATATTTTTTCGATGGCCGAATTGGCAAAAGCAAACCAGATTAAAGTAATTCTTTGCTCTGTTTTACCCGCTTTTGATTTTCATTGGAAACCCAATCAAAATCCTGCTGAAAAAATTATAGCCTTAAATGAATTATTAAAAAATTATGCTGCCGCAAATGGCATTGTATATCTTGATTATTATTCGGTAATGGCAGACGGAAGAAAAGGGTTGCTAACCTCCTACTCTAATGATGGCGTGCATCCAAACAAAGCAGGCTATCAAGTCATGGCTCCTCTTGCCGAGGAAGCAATAACCAAAGTTTTATTAGAAAAATAAAGTGTTACTTTATAAAACACAAAAAATATAAACTATTTAAAATTTAAGCATAAGACAAAAACTGAAATATTCTGATTTCTAGTAAATTCAATCCACTTAAGAGAAATTTAGACAAATAATCCAATCCATATTTGAATACACTAACAGAGTGTGTCTTCTATGTTAAAACCACTACTTTTTAATGCTCTGAAAAGCGTTTCGACTTGCCAACGTTTTTTAATACACAATGATTAAAAACTCCATTTTTCGTTCTCTGTTTATCGTTTTACTCCCTGAGAGATAACAATCTTGTCCGTGTAACCTAACTATTTTTGGATAATGACAAAAATAGTTCGTTTTCAGGTTGTTTAACAACCTAAAGGCAGGAGTTTCTTTTTGTTTTCGATGAGAGTAAACCATAAAATTATTTCTTATTCTGATATGATACCCAATACGATAGTCATTCAAAAACTCCACCCATTTTTCACCAACAAACTCTCTATCTGCCAAAAAAGACAATTGATACTCAAAACCTAAATATCCAGATGGATTTGTTCCTAAATAATGCCCGTTGAACCAAACAATTGAGTTCCGAAAAACGCCATCAAAAGCAATGTGTATTCTACGTCCCAAATCTCCTTCGGGAATATTAATTTTTTTTCGATACCAGCCTACACTAGTTTCAGGAAATAGTCTTCCAATATTTTTAAATCCATGACTATAACTGGCTTCTTTGCTAAAACCTTGCTCGACAGCCCAGTCATGAGGTAAATCTAATTTCCTCCAGGATCTGTCATCAAAATCTGTTGTTCCAGCACCATCTCCATAAGTCGTTTTGGCTAAATATGAAAAGTAACCTACTCCGTTATTGAAATCTTTGGCAGTGTCAAACGGATGCCCAAAGCAAATTGCCAATTGAGATCAATTGAGATATCTTCCCTTACTTGTACAATTGTTTTAGATTGCGAGAATAGTACAAAATGAAGTAAAAGGAACAGTACTATAATTTTTTTTATATTTTTTCATTTTAAATAATTATGAAACCAATTAAAATTTAATAAAAAAAAGAATTCCCTAATTGCTCAATTAGGGAATATCTTCAAACAAACTAATTCAAACAAATAATTTAACTTACAGAATAGGCTTCTTTACTGAACAGCCTATTCTTAAAAAGTAATCAATAATCCAATGAAACTATTTAGTAACTAGTATTTTGTACCAAATTTGGATTTGCATCAATTTGTGATTTTGGCAATGGCATTAATTCTCTACCAGCCGGTATTGTAATATTATGTCTCAATTTGATATATTCTGTAGCCTTTCCAGATCTTCTATACAAATACCAAAGTGTAAATTCTCCAGCCATTTCATGACGGTATTCATCCAAAATATTTGTAATTGTAAGAGTGGTTAGAGAAGCTAAACCAGCTCTGGTTCTAATCTTGTTTATTGTTGTAATTGCATCTGAAGTTCTACCTAAATTCAAATAACATTCCGCTAAACTTATCAATGATTCTCCGTAACGAGCTATAATAAGATTTTGTCCACCAAATATTTTTCCGTTTCCATTTCCAGTTAATGCTGGATCTCTCCATGTTTTCACACAAAAATAACCTGCATTACTTACAGCTGTCCAAGGTTTTGCAATTGTACCGGCAGTGTTCATTTTTATTGTATTTGCAGGAGCATCTACATAAATATTGTTATTTGGAAAATCTTTTATTTGGCATAATGGATCCGGATGTACATCTCCAGGGCCAATTACAGTTGCAAATTTTCTTTTATCACCAGCTTCAAAAGAATTATAAAGCACTTTAGTAGCGTTTATATAACCACCCCATCCACTGATTTCATTTGGCATACAGAACGATTGCAAAGCAGTTACGTTGTCATTACGTCCCCAACCCATATCAGATAATTTATCATAAAACTGAATTTCAAATAAGGATTCTTTACCATTTCTATTTGCTGCAGCATGAACGTTTAAGAAATCAGCCTCTAATTGTGCATGACCTTCAAGTGCTTCAAATGCCTTTGCTGCTTTATCATATTGTTTCATCCACATGTAAGCATTTCCTAAATAATGGTATGCTGTAGCTTTAGTCGCTCTACCTTTGTCTTCCGCACCATAGCTCCAAGGCAAGTTTGGTATAGCTGCTTCCAAATCAGCAACTACCTGAGCAAATGTCTCATCCTGTGTATTTCTAGGAGCATAATCATCTACTTCCACATCACCACCAGATGGATTCACAACCACTGGTACTCCTCCAAAATTTTGTGCTAACATCGTGTACAACAAACCACGCAGAAATTTACTCTCGGCAATAAGTCTATTCCCTAAATCTTTACTAATTGTACCGCTTTCAATTGATTTTGGTAATTTTTGTAAAGCAATGTTTGCTCTTCCAATGCCTTTGTAATTTATAACCCATAGGTTATTAAATCGTCCGGAATCAGTACCTATATTGTAGGTTTTAAATTCAGTATCCGCACCAGAATCTTCATAATCTTGGGTGGTATAATTTGCAGGTACAAATAATGATTTTGTATCGTATTCTCTACCGTCAGAATCCGATTGTAAAACATCATAAATCCCACTAATTGCTGCAGTAGCAGTAAGGTCACTACCAAAAACAACTTCATCAGTAATCCCTTTAGTATTTTTATCTTGCAAAAATTCGTTAGAACAGCCTACAGCTATTACTACTACAAATGCAGCAGTAATTTTTAAAAGATTTATTTTATATGATTTTTTATTCATGACTAATATTATTAAAATTGTAAATTAACACCAACTGTAAGGGATTTAGAAACTGGGTAAGCTCCTATATCAATTCCTGTTGCTTGAACAGTATCAAGTGATTTTCCATCTATATTTGATCCAAGTTGTCCTACTTCTGGGTCAATACCACTATATTTTGTAATAGTAAGTAAGTTTTGAGCACTTACAAAAACATTTAAATTTGTCATTCCAATCGTTTTAATCATTGAAGAAGGGAATGTGTAACCAAACTTTACATTTCTTAATCTTACATAAGAACCGTCTTCAACAAAGTGATCAGAGACTCTATTGTTTTTAGTATCCACATCATCAACAATTGCTCTTGCATATTCATTAGAAGGATTTGCAATAGTCCAACGGTTGTTATAATAATCTTTACTAACGTTTGTGTAGGTTTGACCTAAATTAAAACCACCGGCAGTCTCTTGTTCAACTCTTGAATAATTCAAGATGTCATTTCCAAAAGAACCATAAATATCTATCCCTAAATCAAAAGATTTATATTTAGCGTTAAAATTAAAGTTCCCAAAAACTTTTGGTATCGGACTACCAATAACCGTTCTATCCTCATCAGTGATTCTTCCGTCTCCATTCAAATCTTTGAATTTCCTGTCTCCAGGAGAAGTTTTTGGATTTTGATATGCACCACCTGGAGCATTTGCGTTAAGAGCATCAATCTCTGCTTTTGTTTGGAAAATTCCATCCGCTTTGTAACCATAGAATGTCCCTACATTGCCTCCAACATAAGATCTTGTAACATCTTTCCAGTTAGTTGCCCAAGTTGGTATAAAATTTTCTTCCAATAAGACAAACTTAGTATTCTCATCAGCCAGTTTATCGATATTATTTTTGATTGTGGTAAGATTGACAGAAGCATCCCATGTAAACTCTCCTTTAGTTTTTCGATATCCAACTAAAACCTCTAAACCTTTATTTGAAATTTGACCAGCATTTACAGCTCCTGTAGAAAACCCGCTTTGAGCTGGAGTAACTTTGTTAAACAAGAAATCAGACGATTTTTTAATGAAGTAGTCAACCGTAAAATAAAGACTATTATTGAACAATTCTCCTTCAAAACCTACGTTTGTTTGAACTTGTTTCTCCCATGTTAAATTTTTATTCTGTGTATTATCAGGCGTTAAACCTGAAGATAAGTAGGGTGAATCACCCAAAACATATCCAGAATCATCTGTTCCACTTGTTCCATTACTGTAATTAGAAAGATATTGAAAAGGAGAAACACCCAATGCATTACCTGTTTGCCCCCAAGAAGCGCGTAATTTTAATACATCAAAAACACTTCCATCCATAAATGCTTCTTCATCTATATTCCAACCTCCAGCAGCAGAAAAGAAGTTCGCTCTTGAATTTTCTATAACAAAACGATTTCCTATACCATCATTTCTCCAAGTACCTGTAATATAATACTTGCTGTCATAATTATAGTTTAATCTTGCCAATGCTCCCACTAAAGTTTGCGTTGAAGAATACCCTTGATTACTGTCAACTGTTTGTGCTTGTGACAAATCTCTAATGTCATTGGTTAAAAAACCAAGCCCTCTTGCAGACACAATAGAAGCGGCTTCTTTTTGAGCAGTATAACCAGTCAATACAGCAAATTTATGTTTGTTGATTACTTTAGTGTATTCTAAAAATGCCTCTGCTAACCATTCCTTTGAAGTATTTTGACTTACATTATATATGGCTTTATCGCGTTGGTCATTATTTAACACAGATCTTTTATATTTAGGAAGAAATGAAGATCCTGCATAATTTCTAGTGGTAAAACCAAGATTCGTTCTAGCGACAAGACCTTTCAATATATCATATTCTAATCCTAAACTTCCTTGAATTGTATTTCTACCATTATTATTAGATTGTTCTAATGCCTGTGCAATATAATTTGTACTGGTTGCAGTGGCATCAGATTCCGGAAATGCACCATATAACCCATTACTGGCAGGTAAGTTCGTTCCAGTAGTGTTTGACAAATAAGGAACGTTTGTATACATTTGAGATAATCCAAAGAAACCAGGCCCTAAAGGTTGATACGTTTCTTGATATCCATATTTTAAACTGGTTTTAGCTCTGAATTTATCAGAAATTGTAAAATCTCCTTTCAATCCAACATTATATCTTTTAGAAGAAGAACCAATTACTGTCCCTTCTTCATTCAACACTCCTGTTGTAAAAGCTAATTTTGACATTTCATTTCCACCTCTGATGCTTATGTTATGCCCAGAGCGTATTGCAGTTCCAAATGTAGCATCTTGCCAATCTACATTCGTTAATGCACTTGGATTATCCCATTCCGGTAAATAAGAATCTTTTAAAGCAGTACCTTTAATTTCTTTAGCAAATGCAGCAAATTCATTAATGTTTAATAATTCAATTTTTTTAGGAACTGAATTTGAACTCATCCATGAATTAACATCAACTGTAATAGCCCCTTTTTTGCCACTTTTAGTTTCAATAATCACAACACCATTACTGGCTCTCATACCATACAATGCTGAAGCAGAAGCGTCTTTCAAGACAGTCAATGATTGTACATCATTAGCATTTAAATACGAAATATCAGTAGTCGGGAAACCATCAACAATATACAAAGGTGTCGTTTTTCCAAAAGTCCCTACCCCACGTATGTTAACCTGCATGGAAGAACCAGGTGCCCCTGAATTATTAGTTACCTGAACCCCAGACACTTTTCCTTGCAAAGCCTGATCAATAGAAGACACAGGGATTGCATTTAATTTCTCTGAACTAACAGATGAAACCGCTCCGGTCAAATCTTTCTTTTTACTTGATCCATAGGCAACAACAACAACCTCTTCTAAATTTGCTGAACTGGATTGAAGTTTTAAATTAACAATTGATTTTCCGGCAACTTTAATTTCTTGGGAAACATAACCAAGATACGAAAAGAGTAAAATGTCATTGTCTTTAACGTTATTCAACTTGAATTTTCCATCCAAATCTGTTGAAGTTCCATTAGTTGTTCCTTTCACCAAAACGTTTACCCCAGGTAAATTACCGCTAACATCCGATACGGTACCTGAAACACTTTGGGCCTGAATGAAACCGCAAATCATAAAAGCTCCAAACAAGAGTAGATTTCTAAATAAATAGTTTTTCATAATTAATTTTAGTTTATTAAATGGTTAGTTTTTCATCTGTTGTTATTCCAATTATTAAATATATTTTTGACAAAAAAATTGTTATTTTTTTAAGTATACTATTTTTTTAAACGGATATTAAAACAGATTTCCAAATGTAACAACTATCAAAATCTCTAATTAATACAAAATTATCTTTTGTTAATATTATTTTAACACTCTCAAAACAAGCAGCCAAAACAAATCATAATAAACTAAAAAACAGACGTATAGCTATATTTATTTTTATCAAAAAGTTGATTTAAAACCATAAATATTGAAATAGAGATACAAATAAGGAGAAAGAAGGAATATTGATTCAAATAATGTAGTAGTTTTTTAATTTCTAAAATTGATTCCAATTATTTTATTCACTATTCACTAGAGTACGAACAGTGCTTTCCTAATATCAAATGCATGAAGAATTCCTTAACTGGAAGAAACACAAAAAAATTGACAGCTATAAAAACGCTCCATTTCATAAGATACAAAAACATTTTACGAAGCAGTTTCAAACTTCTCTTTAGGATTTAGTTATAGCGTGAAGAAATAAATAGATAAAAAAGACAGCCCCGAATTTCATTAATTTTCACGAAATAATTAGGAGAAATTAGTGGAATACGTGGCTGAAATTTCGTTTGAATATTTATATCTCGACAGTAGGTTTTAAAAGAGGATTTTTAGTATCATAAATTTAGCAATGCTTGATGCAATTACGCCCAAATAACCATTAATGGAGCTAAAAAAATTAATTATTTTTAAAAATTTTAGGAATATTATCATTTACAACTGCCAATAAAGAAATCGTGTTATTTTTATTTTTTATGGCTCTAATATGTTTCACTTCTCCTTTAATAAAGAAACCTGATTTATCATAAGGCAGCCACGAAAAAGTTCCTTTTTTTGACCCTAGAAGAACACTTCCATAATTAGAATCTAATCTTGAAAATTGTGGTTTGAATTCGTACTGATTGCTACCAAGAATAATATCTAAAACTCCATCATGATTTACATCCAAAGTACAGATTGTATTTACGCAAGAAAACTGAACTTCTTTTGGCAAAACTTTCACTTTAAACGTTCCATTTCCAGTATTAATTGCAATTATACTTTCCTGAGTAGTAGCTGTTTTTTGTATGGTGTTACTCAGGATTTCTTGAGCAAATAATTCTTGAAATGTCTTTTTCGAATAGTCAAAATAGCTTAGATTCTTCTTTTTCAACATTGGAATTTGGCTTGTTATTTCTTTTTTCAGATGGATTGGAAAATCTTTACCATTAATTGATCGGGTTGCTATTTGTTCAATAGTTCCGTTATCATCAAAATCATTGATAAACAATCGCATCGGGTTTGCATTGGATGCTTTATAAGAAGTATTGGTTCCTTTATTCCCCAGAATTAGATCTTTCTTACCATCATTATTGATATCTACACAACTTACTGCATTCCAAAAACCGGAGTATTCCGTTAAATTGGATTTGTATTCAACCAATCGTTTTCCTGTGTTTTTTAAAATTTTTGGAGCCATCCAATCACCTACAACAATCAAATCTTTTTTGCCATCATTATCAATATCTTCCCAAACTGCATCCGTAATCATTCCTAATTCATTCCCTTTGAAAACTTTTTTATCTGTAGCATTATTAAAGTTACCTTTACCATCATTCTCTAATAATAATTGTTTTGGATCTACACCATAAATACCTGGAACACTTCTACTTCCTACAAAAACATCTATATCACCATCGTTATCAAAATCATTTGGAGCAATTACGGAGATATTCGAATTGACTGTTGGAATAATCGTTTTCCTTTTTATAAAAACTCCTTTTCCATTATTCAAATACAATCGATTTTTATAATTTGCTTGGTCCTCTTTTTCATTTCCACCGGAACCTACGAGTAAATCTTGATCGCCATCGCCATCAGCATCAAAAAAGCTAGCTGCCGTATCTTCATAATTAGCATCACTATCTATATCCTTTTGATTACTAATTGTATAATTATCATTTCCATTATTCAAATAGATTTTTCCCGTTTGTCCTTTGGCTCCGCCAATAAAAACATCATCGTTGCCATCCCCATTAATGTCTGCAACAGCAAGACTAGGGCCTTCTTGTGAAAGTTCTTTGGAAATTAAACCTTCATAATCAAAATCGATATAATCATTTTCTTTATGCGCTAAGAAAGTTGCTTTCTTTTCAGAAAAAAACGGTTTTGATTCCTGCCTTTTTAAGCTATAATTTAATTTTGCATCAGCAACACTTAAAGAATAAGTAGTGTTATTAACCACCTTTTTTATAGTTTGAAATTTGCTGTTTGGCCAAATTACACGCAAAGAATCTATTCTCTTAGAACCGATTCCAAAAGTCATCGCATAATCTACCGACGACTGAAAACCTCTTGACGGAACTAATTCTTGTCTTATTATTTCTTTCCCAGAAAATAATTCTACCACACTCCCAATCGCAAATTTATTTTGATTATCTCCCTTTAATTTTACTTTAACAAAATGATTTTTTGGATTTTTATCTGAATTATTTTTATAGATAAAAGCTTCCATATTGACATTATTGACAACTAAATCTAAATCTCCATCATTATCAAGATCTCCATAAGCGGATCCATTTGAAAAACTCGGTGTATCTAAACCCCAATTTTGGGCCTCATTCGTAAAAGTTATATTTTTATTATTTTTATAGGCATAATTTGGGATTGGAGTGGAAGGCATTTTAGCAATAATCATTTCCATCTCATCTTTCTTACCTGATGTTGCCAATTTTTGAAAAAAACTATTTGCAAAAAAGTCCATGAAATCCTGATTGGTCAAATCATTGTAAATCCCGTTACTCACAAAAATATCTTTATACCCGTCATTGTCCATGTCAAACAGTAACGCTCCCCAACTCCAGTCGGTTTTTGCAACACCTGCATAATGAGCAATTTCGTTAAATTGATTGTTTCCGTTATTGAGTTGCAAGGTATTTTGCATGTATTGGTAATAGAAATCTAGATTTAACTTTCTGGAAAACAAATCATAGTTATCAAAACTCGTTACGTTTTTAGTACGTTCATCATTTTCCGGAAGCATGTCTGTAACAAATATATCAGCTTTACCATCATTATTTATATCCGCCATATCAGCCCCCATCGAAGACTGGCTTGTATGGGTTACCCAGTCTTGAATTTGCTCTGTGAAAGTCCCGTTTTTATTATTAATGTATAAATAATCTCTTTCAAAAAAATCATTAGATATGTAAATGTCCGGATATAAATCTCCATTTACATCCCCGACAGTCACTCCTAAACCAAATCCTATAAGACTGTTATATATACCGGCTGACTCACTTACATCGTTGAATTTACCGTTATCATTACGGAGCAATTTATCGCCTCCTCCTTTTAAAATTTCAGGAACATCCCAATCTTTGTCGCGTAGTTCTCTTTTATTTGAATAATTCAGACTACTTACTGGAATAAAACTATTATTCAAAATATAGCAATCTAAATCCCCATCCTTATCATAATCAAAAAAAGCGGCATGGGTTGTTATTCCAGTATTTGCAAGATTATATTCCGCAGCCTTTTCAGTAAAAGTAAGGTTCCCATTATTGATAAAAAGTTCGTTTTCTTGGTTTTTACTTTCGGTATTCCCGGCATTACAAACATAAATATCTAGCAAACCATCTGCATTAATATCAACCATTACAACTCCTGTTGACCAAGATTTAGTCCCTTCAATTCCAGCCGATTTAGAAATATCTTGAAATTTAAAGTCTCCTTTGTTGAGATATAATTTATTAGAACCTTGATTAGACGTAAAATAGACATCTGACAATCCATCATTATTAATATCCCCGATTGCAACTCCCCCTCCATTATAAAAATTTCTGTATTTAAACAGATTCATTTTTGGGCCATTCACTACTTTATTTACAAACTTAATTCCGGTATCGTCTGATTCCTGTTTAGAAAACAAAGTATCATCGTTGAACTTCGAGCAACTGGAAAAAGAAACAATAAATAATAAAATAACAATTCGTTTTAACATAATTAAACTACTATTTGGTTTGCAACTGGATATTGATAGCTAAACCTTTCTTTTTCAATTTTTAACCGAATCAAGAAAGTTTTTATAAAAAAATACAAGGATTATTAAACCTATCAATTGAAATCATTTATAATCAACAAATCTATACCAGATACAAACACCTACTTAATAGTATTATGTCATTTTATGATAATATTTTTACTTTTTACCCAATAAGTAAATAATTTATAAAAAATATCAACTTTTAATTACATAAAACGCAATTTATTCTCACAAAAAATTATGATAAAAACAAATGTAAATACAAGCTCCTGAAAGGACTTCAAGAAGCAGAAAATCCATAAAAAATCCAAATAGATTATCTACAAATTAATTTAAAAGAAAAAACAAGAATCATAAACTTTAGGCAGGTTACAATATTCTTTTCAAGCCAGAAAAATCTTCTCTATATTGACTTGGCGTACATTTTTTTATAGACTTGAAACTTCTATTAAAATTAGCAATATTATTGAATCCGGATTTAAAGGCAATTTCCGAGATACTCAAATCTTTCTCCACCAGCCATCTGGCAGCATACCCAATTCTGATATCATTTATGTAATTGACAAAGGTTTTCCCAGTTCTCTTTTTGATAAATCGGTTAAACGAAATACTGGTCATACTTGCCACACTCGAAACGTCTTCTAATGTTATTTTCTCGGCAAAGTTTTTTTGCACATATTCATAAACCAATTTCATTTTATCATAATCGTCAAACGTATCATAATCAACAGTGAATGTTGACAAAAGCCTTTGATTCCTGGAAATAGCTAAATCATATAGTATGGAAATAATTTCAAGAAAATAATCCATCCCGTCCAATTTTGAAATTTTAATCAGTCGTGGTGCCAGTTCTTCCGTAATTTTTTTTGAAAATAAAATACCATGAATCGATCGATTGAACATATCTCTAATAGGATGCATCAATCTTCTTGACAAGAAGGCTTCATCAAATAAATCATTATGAAATTGAGTCGTTATTTCGTGGATTTGTGCATTTGTGCATTTATTTAACTCCCAACCGTGGTACAAATTAGGACCAACCAATACCAATTCAACATCATCAATTTCTTCTATATTATCTCCCACAACCCGCTTTACACCTTTGCCATTTTGAATAAAATTGAGCTCAAATTCAGGATGATAGTGTACTGGAAAATCAAAATTATCTTTAACTCTATCAAAAACTAAAAAACTGTCTCCGGAAGAAAGCGGCGGTATCTCTCTGTAAAAATTTTTCAAATTGCTCATAGTCCCTTTTTTATTTGCAATAATATGATATATAATTGATAAAATAATACTAATTAAAAGCGAGTCATCCAATTATCTTTGAAAAATGCATTTATCAATTTTTTAAAAACAATATCAATATTAAATACGAATCATTTTTAATACTTACTATTTTTATAATTTTGACAATAACAAAGCCAAAATGATCTTTTTTTGTTTTTGATATCATAAAGGATTCTAAATACAATTTCAAATAAAACGTACTTCTAAAATTTAGGTACTCAAATTAATTACCACTAAATGAAAAAAACTCTTTTCGCCTTAATAACCTTCTTTTATGTTGGAATTTCATGCTCTTCTAAAGCACAAACCATTGATACAAAATCGTCTATTTCTGATAGAAAATCTACTCCAGAGACCCTAATTTTATACAAAAAACTAAAGAAATTGACTCAGAAGGGAATCCTTTTTGGTCATCAGGATGATTTGGCTTACGGAGTGAACTGGAAATATGAAGCTGGAAAAAGCGATGTAAAAGAGGTTACCGGAGATTATCCTGCAGTTTATGGATGGGATCTTGGCGGAATTGAAAAGGATTCTAAAAATAATCTTGACGGAGTCCCTTTTGACAAAATAAGACAGTACATTATTGATGTTAAAAAAAGAGGTGGAGTTAGCACTATAAGCTGGCACTTAGATAACCCAATGACTGGAAAAACAGCTTGGGATAACAGTACAAAATCACTTGCTCCTGTTTTACCCGGTGGTAAATATCATAAAAAATTCAAATCTTGGTTAGACAAAGAAGCTACTTTCTTTTTATCTTTAAAGGATGAAAAAGGCAAAGCTATACCTATATTATACAGACCTTTCCATGAACTAACAGGTGGTTGGTTTTGGTGGGGAAAAGACAATTGCACCTCTGATGAATTTAAAGCTTTATGGAAATTTTCTTTCGATTATTTGCAAAAAAAAGGCGTTCATAATTTGATTTATATATACAATACTGGAGGTTTTAAAACCCGAGAAGAATTCCTAAAAAATTATCCGGGCAGTGATTATGCAGATGTGCTAAGCTTTGACAATTACCAATACAACGATCCCACAAAAAGTAATTCATTTATAGAGGAATGTTTAAATCAATTTAAAATCATCGATGAACTAGCCAAAGAGCAAAATAAAATTATGGCTTTTGCCGAGACCGGTTATGAAGCGATTCCTTATGATAAATGGTGGACAAGAACCCTGATGAAAGCGATTGGCGATTATAAAATTTCCTATGTATTAGTTTGGAGAAACCACGGATGGCAGGAAAAAGAAAAGAAAATGCATTATTATGCCCCTTACAAAGGACAGGTGAGCGAAAAAGACTTTCTAGATTTTTATAATCTTGACCAAATTTTATTCGAAAAAGATGCTGCAAAAGAAAACCTATATAAAAAATAATTAATTAACCTTTAGACCTTTAAACCCCAAAAAATGCATAATAAAATAAGTATAAAAGAAAAAGTTGGTTACGGCTTGGGAGACGCTGCCTCCTCCATGTTCTGGAAAATATTCAGCATGTATCTCATGTTTTTTTACACGGATGTTTTCGGCTTGGCACCTGCTGTTGTGGGAACTATGTTCCTGATTACAAGAATTTGGGATTCCTGTTTTGATCCATTGGTCGGAATTGTTGCTGACCGCACAAAAACACGATGGGGAAAATTCAGACCGTACCTTTTGTGGACAGCCATACCATTTGCCATTATAGGAATACTAACCTTTTACACACCCGATTTTGATGAAAAAGGAAAAATAATCTACGCCTATGTAACCTATTCGTTAATGATGATGGTGTATTCTATAATCAATGTTCCTTACGCATCTCTTTTGGGCGTATTGTCTTCGGATAGAAAAGAGCGCACCACGCTTTCTTCGTATCGAATGGTTTTTGCGTTTGGCGGAAGTTTATTAGCCCTTTGGTTAATTGAGCCATTGGTAAATCATTTTGGAGGAAACATGAATTCAAAAACAGGTTGGCTGTACACCATAATTGTTTTTGGAATTATCACAACTGTATTTTTCTGGGGCTGCTTTTTCCTGACCAAAGAAAGAGTTCAACCCATTTCAGATGAGAAAACTGATTTGAAGGAAGACCTGAAAGACCTTTGGAAAAACAAGCCTTGGTGGATTTTACTTGGTGCAGGCATTGGCGCATTGATATTTAATTCCATCCGTGATGGTGCTGCAGTATATTACTTTAAATATTATGTGAGCAATACGGTAAGTTATAGTTTCAACCTTTTTGGAGAGACCTTTGCCATGACACCTACTTCTTTATACTTAGTTTTAGGTCAGGCAGCGAATATTATTGGCGTGATTACAGCAACTCCAATCGCAAATAAAATTGGCAAAAAAAATACTTTTTTCGGAGCAATGTCTTTAGCAGCAATTTTGAGTGTGATTTTCTATTTTTTCGGAAAAGAAGATGTACTGCTGATTATGGTTTTCCAAGTTTTAATTAGTATTTGTGCTGGTTGTGTATTCCCATTAATATGGTCGATGTACGCTGACAGCGCTGACTATTCAGAATGGAAACAAGGAAGACGCGCTACCGGGCTTGTATTTTCAGCTTCTTCGATGTCTCAAAAATTTGGATGGACTATTGGAGGTGCAGCGACAGGATGGCTTTTAGGATATTATGGTTTTCAGGCAAATATGGAGCAAACTGCTGTTACCCAAAACGGAATTCAACTGATGCTAAGCATTCTTCCAGCCGCAGCCGCAGTTATTTCAGTACTTTTTATCTTGTTCTACCCGCTTACTGAAGAAAAACTGCAGACTATTGAACAAGACCTTAACAACAAAAGAAATTTAACTAATTAATACTTGATTATAGAACTTTCGATTATGAATACAAAAACAATAAATACCGATTTCCAAAAAAGAAAAATTGAAATTGAAAATGAATTTCAACAACTAATTGAGCAAAAAAATGAACCTCAATCTTCTGTTGGGAACGGTATATTCGAACGCTATAAAAACCCTGTTTTAACAGCCAAGCATGCTCCAATTGAATGGAGATATGATTTAAATGAGACTACCAATCCTATGCTGATGGAACGAATTGGTGTTAATGCCACTTTAAATTCTGGAGCCATGAAATGGAATAATAAATACATTCTGGCTGTTCGTGTAGAAGGTTTTGACCGAAAATCATTTATTGCTATTGCCGAAAGTCCAAATGGAGTCGATAATTTTAAATTTTGGGATAAACCCTGCGTATTACCACAAACAGAAGAACCGGATACGAATGTGTACGATATGCGTTTGGTAAACCACGAAGATGGTTGGATTTACGGTATTTTTTGTACCGAAAGAAAAGACCCAAATGCTCCTCAAGGAGATACGAGTTCCGCAATTGCTAATGCAGGAATTGTTCGCACCAAAGATTTAGTAAACTGGGAACGCTTGCCTGATTTGATTTCGAATACCGGACAACAAAGAAATGTAGTATTTCATCCTGAATTTGTAAATGGAAAATATGCCGTTTATACCCGTCCGCAAGATGGATTTATTGACATCGGAAATGGTGGTGGTGTAGGACTTGGCTATGTTGATGACATGACAAATCCAATTGTACAGAACGAAACCATCATCTACGGAAAACAATACCATACTGTTTACGAACTTAAAAACGGTTTAGGACCAGCTCCTATCAAAACGGCTAAAGGATGGTTGCATTTGGCTCATGGTGTTAGAAATACCGCTGCCGGATTGCGTTATACCTTATATATGTTCATGACGGATTTAAATGATATTGCAAAAGTAATCCATAAACCTGCCGGACATTTTATGGCTCCAGAAGGAATAGAAAGAGTGGGTGATGTTTCGAATGTGTTGTTTTCAAATGGCTGGATCGAAGACGAAGACGGAACCGTATTTATCTATTATGCTTCTTCAGACACTAGAATGCATGTGGCCGTATCATCCGTTGAAAAACTGGTTGATTATGTGATGAACACGCCAGAAGATACCTTTACATCAGCAGGTTCTGTGAATACAATCATTAAACAAGTAAATAAAAATAAAGCAATTTCATAAGCGTGTCCATACCATTACAACAACTACAATCAGAACTTACAACTGAACTCGATGCAATTCTTGGATATTGGTCGAAGTTTACTATGGACACCAAAAACGAAGGTTTCATTGGTCAAATAGACTATAATAATCAAATTAATTCGCAAGCAGAAAAAGGTTCGGTTTTACATGCGCGAATATTATGGACTTTTTCATCAGCATACCTACTGGCCAAAAACGAAGAACATAAAAGTATTGCCAAAAGAGCTTTTGATTATATTGTATCCCATTTTTATGATACGCAATTTGGCGGAATTTTTTGGAGTCTCCATTACGATGGAACTCCTAAAGATACCAAAAATCAAATCTATGCGATTGCATTTGTGATTTATGGCATGACTGAATATTATGCTGTTTCCAAAGAGGAGAAAGCACTGGAAGTTGCCATTGATTTGTACAAAAAGATTCAAGAGTATAGTTATGATCCAATAAACAAAGGATATCTGGAAGCTTTTACCCGAGACTGGAAAAACATTGACGATTTGCGTTTGAGTGATAAAGATGCCAACGAAAAGAAAACAATGAACACCCATTTGCATATCGTGGAAGGCTATGCCAATTTATACAAGGTTTGGAAAAATGAAACCCTGCGCAAAGACATTGTTGAATTACTAGAAGTGATTGACATCCATTTTATAAATGAAGAAACGGGGCATTTAAGACTTTTCTTTGACGAAAACTGGATAGAAAAACCGGATGTCATTTCCTATGGCCACGACATTGAAGCGGCTTGGCTCCTATTGCAATGTGCCGAAATTTCAGGAGATGCTGCATTGATTGCCCGTTATAAAAAACACGCTATTCAACTTACGGATGTTACCAAGGAAGGAATTGATGAAGATGGTGGTTTATGGTATGAATTGGACCCGGAAAGCAATGAATTAATTGCCGAAAAACACTGGTGGCCACAAGCGGAATTGCTGATTGGTTTTTTTAATGCTTATGAATTAACCGGAGATAAAACCTATTTAGAAGTAGTTCTAAAGAATTGGGAATTTATAAAGAAATACCTTCTTGATACAGAAAACGGGGAATGGCATTGGGGTGTAAATGCTGATTATTCGTTGATACAAAAAGACAAAGCCGGTTTTTGGAAATGTCCGTATCACAATGGTCGTGCTTGCATTGAAGTCATTAACCGAATTAAAAAAATAGAGAATGAATAATTATTTGGTTTTGGAATAATCCAAAATACCTTAGATTAGCAATTACATAATAGATTAAATCCTATTGGAGTTTAAATTACTCCTTTATCAGAATGACAAATGGATAAGATCATCGTTCCTTTATAACAAATGCCTAGCCCAGATAGCAGTGGAAATCCTTTTATTTTTTTCTTTAAAAAATAAAAGATTGCAACGAATAGCTGGAAATAGCTCCTAAATAAAAAAATATGAAGAATTTAGTTTCAAAGATAATGCTGCTCGCTATTTGTGTTTCGGCAACTGTTTGTTCAGCACAAAAACAAGCGCCAATAACTGTAAAAGGGACACAATTTTACAAAGGTGATAAACCGTATTCGTATGTTGGCACCAATTATTGGTATGGCAGTTTACTGGGTTCCAAAAAAGTGGGTGATCGTAAAAGGCTGCTTCGCGAACTGGATTTAATGAAGAAAAACGGTATTGACAATCTTCGAATTTTAGTGGGTGCGGATGGCGGAACGTATGATTATACCGTTAGTCCGGCTTTGCAATACGAACAGGGAAAATACAATGCCGATTTATTGGATGGGTTGGATTTCTTGATTGCAGAAATGGGAAAACGCAATATGTATGCGGTTTTGTACCTCAACAACAACTGGGAATGGTCTGGCGGTATGTCGCAATATTTAGAATGGAATGGCTACGGAAAAATTCCGAATCCGAATATAAAACCCAACACCTGGCCACAATTTATGGATTTTGTGAAGCAGTACCACAGTTGTGAACCGTGCATGATGGCTTTTGAAAATCATATCAAGTATATTTTGGGCCGAACAAATGCCTACACTAATAAAAAATATACCGAGGAAAATACGATTATGGCTTGGCAAGTAGGCAATGAACCCCGCGTTCTTAGTATTGAAAATGAAGAGAAATTCACGATTTGGTTGAACAAAACGGTTGATTTGATTGATAGTTTAGACCCCAATCATTTGATTTCAACAGGTTCTGAAGGAAAAGCAGGCTCGAATGATGATTTGGCAACTTTTGAACGTACACATACGAATCCGAAAATTGATTATTTGACAATGCACATTTGGCCGAAAAACTGGAATTGGTTCAAGGCTGATGATGCGAAAGCTACTTTACCAATCGCTATCGAAAAAGCAACACAATACATCAACGAACATATTGAAGCAGCCAAAAAATTAGGCAGACCCATAGTAATTGAAGAATTTGGATTGCCTAGAGCAAACGAAAATCTACTGCCTAAATCCTCGGTAGTGGATAGAAATACATTTTACAAAGCTTTTTTTGAAAGATTATTGAAAAGTCACAACAATAATGAGACGTTACAAGGGATTAATTTCTGGGGTTTTGGTGGCGAAGGAAAAGCCGTTAATACTACTGGAAAATGGAATATCGGAGACCCTTTTACTGCCGATCCTCCACAAGAGCCTCAGGGTTTGAACTCGGTATTTTCTTCGGATAAATTGACATTGGAATTAGTAAAAATGTATAATTTGAAATTGAAATAATTTTTAAAATAGTTAGTTTAAAAATTAAAATCGCAGGATCTTAAATCTAATCGAATGAAAAAAATAATAACTTTAATAGTTACACTATTCTGTTTTGGTGTTACTTTTTCACAAAAGAAACAAAACTTCCAATTAGTTTCACCAAACGGAAAAATTGAAATCAACATTGCTCTTTCTGATAAAATTGCTTGGACAATTGTCCACGAAAAAGACAATATACTAATTGCTTCGCCTATGTCTATGACATTAAGTGAAGGAGAAATATTAGGAAAAAAACCAATCTTTTTAAATGCTAAAAAAGAAAGTATAAGAACGCAATTTGAATCACCATTATACAAAAAGAAATCAATTGAGAACAATTACAATCAATTGATTTTAAATTTCAAAGGCGACTATAGCATTGAATACCGTGCATTTGATGATGGTGTTGCGTATCGATTTAGCACTAAAAAGAAAGGTGCTATTACCGTAAAATCAGAAGAAGTAGTTTTGAATTTTGACAAAGATTACAGTTCTCTTATGCCTTATGTCCGCGATTTAAGGAATCCAAAAGACCCTTATATTTCTTCTTTTGAAGCACATTACGAGAATAAAAAAATCAGTGAATTTGCTAAAGATACACTAGCTTTTTTACCTTTTTTAGTTGATTTTAAAAATAGTAAAAAAGCCGTTTTTCTGGAAGCAAATCTTGAGGATTATCCAGGCCTGTTTGTGACTAATACCAATTCTAAATCCGGTTTTGAAGCCCGCTTTCCTAAATATCCAGTGCAGGAAATTAACGGTGGTTTCAATAATATCAATAGACTAATTACTCAAAGAGCCGATTATTTAGTAAAAACAAAAGGAACTCGAAATTTCCCTTGGCGAATTGTGGTTATTTCAGAAAATGACAAGGATTTAGCCAATAATGATATGGTTCAAAAATTATCCGAACCTTCTAAAATAAAAGACATCAGTTGGATTAAACCCGGAAAAGTAGCTTGGGATTGGTGGAACGACTGGAACATTTACAACATCAATTTCAAAGCGGGAATCAATACGGAAACCTACAAATACTACATTGATTTTGCGTCCAAAAATAAAGTGGAATACATCGTTCTTGATGAAGGCTGGAGTCTGGAAGACAATATTATGGAACACAATCCAAATGTCGATTTGAAAGCCTTAATCAGTTATGGAAAAGACAAAAATGTGGGTATTATATTGTGGAGTTCTTGGATGGCTTTGACTAAAAACACAGACGGTGTTCTCAAGAATTATTCTTCTATGGGCATTAAGGGATTCAAAGTCGATTTTCTGGATAGAGATGATGCTAAAATGGTCAATTCGGTTTATGATATTGCCCAAAAAGCAGCCGATAACAAATTGCTTTTAGATTTTCATGGTATGTACAAACCAACGGGAATACAACGAACTTTTCCCAATATCTTGAATTTTGAAGGCGTAAAAGGTCTTGAAAATAATAAATGGACACCAAACGATGATGTTCCCACTTATGATTGCTCGATTCCCTTTATTCGAATGATGGCAGGCCCAATGGATTATACGCCTGGAGCAATGCGAAACGCCACAAAATCAGAATTCAAACCAAGTCATTCCAACCCTGAAAGTCAAGGAACCCGATGTCATCAACTGGCTTTATACACCATTTTTGAAGCACCTTTGCAAATGATGGCCGACAGTCCGACGGCTTATATGAAGGAACAAGAATCCACTGATTTTATTGCTAAAATTCCAACGACTTTTGATGAAACAGTAGCTATAGATGGTTCAGTAGGGAAATTTGTAGTCTTAGCCAGAAAAAAAAGCACTAATTGGTATTTAGGCGCTATAACCAATTGGGATGCTAGAGAAGTGACAATTGATTTCTCCTTTTTAGAAAAAGGAAAAACTTTTGAAGCCGATTTATTTACAGATGGATTAAATGCCGAAAAAGCAGCAGTTGATTACAAAAGAGAAAAAATAACCATTGATTCGACTACCAAAATGACTTTTCATTTAGCAAGCGGAGGAGGATTATCAGCGATTATTTCGCCTAAATAATACCAAACTTTAAAAAGAAAAGGGAGCAAATTTAAAAATTGCTCCCTTTTTTATTATCCCAAAATACTTTCAATTTCGGCTAATTCTGCTGCGGAGAAATCCAAATTCTGCAAACTGTCAATATTATTGTTCAATTGACCAACAGAACTCGCGCCAATCAAAACCGAAGTGATTCGCTTGTCTTTTAACAACCAAACCAAAGCCATTTGAGCTAACGATTGATTTCTTTGCTGTGCAATGGCATTCAGTTGTATAATTTTCTGGATTCTTTCCTCCGAAACCTCATCCGTTCTTAAATGGCCATTTGGATTGGAAGCTCTTGAATTTTCAGGAATCCCTTTCAAGTATTTATCCGTTAAAAGTCCTTGTGCCAAAGGTGAAAAAGCAATACAGCCGACTCCTTTTTCCTCCAGAACATCTAATAAACCAGCTTCAGGCTGGCGAACAAACATCGAATATTTCACTTGATGAATCAAGCAAGGTGTTCCCAATCGTTTTAGGATTTCGGTGGCTTCTCTGGTCTGTTCTGCATTGTAATTAGAAATTCCTGCATACAATGCTTTTCCGCTTCGTACAGCATAATCAAGCGCCATCATGGTTTCTTCCAAAGGTGTTTCCGGATCAAAACGATGTGAATAAAAAATATCCACATACTCCAAATTCATACGTTTCAAGCTCTGGTCTAAACTTGATAATAAATATTTTCGGGAACCCCAGTCTCCATAAGGACCGTCCCACATCGTGTAGCCGGCTTTGGTTGTAATTACGATTTCATCGCGCAGGTTTCCCTGAAAATTATTCTTCAGTATTTTACCAAAATTAGTTTCTGCAGAACCCGGAACCGGGCCATAATTATTGGCCAAATCAAAATGTGTAATTCCTTTGTCAAAAGCGGCTTTGACTATGTTTTCCCCATTTTCGAAATTATCCACTGAACCGAAATTATGCCATAAGCCAAGAGAAATTTGTGGCAGTAATAAACCACTTTTCCCACATCTGTTGTATTTCATTGTATCAATTTAAAGATTTGATTTTCAATTTTATAATTGGTAAAATTCGCATTCATAAGTATATAATGCAAATAAACCCGACCTGTTTTAATAACAAGTCGGGGAAATTTATTAAAATCGACGCTAGCGGTGTAACCATTACTTCACCCTTTCCTTCGGAGAGTCCCGTCCCGACGCTTCGGGATCGGGAGGGGAGGACTTATTTCAACTCAAAACCACTTTCCAACCCTTTGTCAGAACTTCCTCCTACCATGATTTTGAAAGTTCCAGATTCAATCAAATAATTTCCGTCATTGTCATAAAAACCAAGTTCTTTATCGGTTAATGTCAATATAACGGTTTTCGTTTCTCCTTTTTTCAAGTTGATCAATTCAAAGCCTTTTAGTTCTTTTACCGGTCTGGCTAAACTTGCAGCATCATCATGAATGTACAATTGCACCACCTCTTTTCCGTCATAATTTCCAGTATTGGTAACGTCTACTGAAACTACAACCGATTCCCCTTTTGCGAAAGCGGGTTTATTAATTTTCAGGTTTTTATAGTCGAAAGTCGTGTAGCTTAATCCGAAACCAAAAGGAAATTGTGGTGTTTTCTCCACATCTGTATAATGAGACCAAAACACATTTCCATCCCCATTAGTTGGTCTTCCTGTGCTGTAATTGTTGTAATAAATGGGACATTGACCTACATTTCTCGGGAAGGACATAGGCAATTTCCCGCTTGGGTTGTAATCGCCATAAAGCACCTGAGCCACTGCATTTCCGGTTTGTGTTCCCAGATGCCAAGCTTCAACAATAGCTGGAATATGTTTCGCTGCCCAAGGCAAAGCCAATGGTCTCCCATTGTTTAAAACCAAAACAATATTTGGATTTACTTTATAAATTTCTTCCAATAATTCCTGTTGTACACCCGGCAAATCAAGATTCGTTCTGCTGCGTCCTTCTCCGGATTGAAAACCATGTTCTCCTAAAACCATGACCACCACATCAGCACCGGCAGCCACTTTTTTGGCAGCATCAAATCCGCTTTTATCAGTCGTATTGAAAACCAATTCATCCACAAAAGCTGTTTTCCCAACCGTCAAATCCGCTCCTTTTTCAAAAGTCAATTGATTCCCTTTGTATTGTTGCATTCCTTCCAAAACGGATACGGCTGTATTATCATCTGAAGCCATTCTCCAACTTCCCAACGGACTGTTTTTATCATTTGCCAAAGCACCGATTAAAGCAATTTTTTGTCCTGATTTTTGTAGCGGAAGCAAGTTTTTTTCATTTTTCAACAACACGATTGATTTTTTGGCCATGTCCAAAACACCAGCAATATTAGCTTTGCTCCCAATAGTTGCTTTTTCGCGCTTTTCGTCACAATATTTATACGGATCATCAAACAATCCCAATTCAAATTTCACTCTTAGAATTCGGCGAACTGCATCATCAACCAAAGCTTCTTTTACTTTACCGGTTTTAACTAAATTTGCTAATTCAACCACATACAAATACGATTCCATGTCCATATCAGAACCCGCAATTACTGCTTTTTGAGTCGCTTCTGCACCATCTTTAGCAAATCCATGCGCTATCATTTCACGAACCGAAGCCCAGTCTGAAACCACAAATCCATCAAAATTCCATTTCCCTTTCAGGATGTCTCTTTGCAAGAAACTGTTTCCCGTTGCAGGAATTCCATTCAGGATATTAAAGGAGTTCATAAACGTACGAACTCCAGCTTCTGTAGCGGCATGAAACGGTGGCAAGACTTCATTATACAACCTTGAATTACTGATATCTACTGTATTATAATCCCTTCCTGCTTCGGCAAAACCATAGGCTGCAAAATGTTTGGCGCAAGCCGCAATCGTATTTACTTTGGCCAAATCTGCTCTTGTATCACCTTGAAAGCCCGTAACTCTGGCAATTGCCACTTTGCTTCCCAAATACGCATCTTCACCCGCACCTTCCATCACACGACCCCAACGCGCATCATGCGAAACATCAACATTTGGACCAAAAGTCCAGTTAATTCCAACGGCCGAAGCTTCGTCTGCAGCCACTTGAGCCGATTTCTTTATTGCTTCCATATCCCAACTCGCAGCTTCTGCCAGCGGAATTGGACTCAAGGTTTTATACCCGTGAATTACGTCAAATCCTATGATCAACGGAATCCCTAAACGCGTTTCTTCCACTGCAATTTTCTGCACCGCTTTCACTTGCTTCACCCCACGAACAGATAGCATCGATCCTACCCAACCGTCACGCAAATGTTTGTATTTCAATTCGGCATTCCCTTCTTTTGGCGCCGGTCCGGTCACTTCCCAAAAGCCGTTATACTGGTTCATCTGCCCTACTTTTTCTTCCAGCGTCATTTGTTTCATCAACAAATCAATGCGTTCTTCAGTCGGTTTCGTCTTATCTAAATGTGGTTTTTTCTGTGCATTCATCATTGAAATGGTAATCAGGGTAAAAATCCCCGCAGTAATTAATTTTTTAGTGTTCATAATTTGGTTTGGTTTTTTAATTTTTGGGCGTGACCCTTTTCCTGAAAAAAAAATCAGGAAAAGCGTCGGGCTATACGGCTTTATCTCTCCGCTACGCTACGAGGCTTCTATCCCTCACGCGGCATCACGAGAGCTTTTGGATTTTTAAATAGTTTTCAGTCGCAGTCGCAGTCACAGTTTTCATAATTGTCTGCACATATTGCTATTCGCTTTATTAACAATATTTATAAAAAGCGAGTCAATTTAAAAACCACATCCTTTTTGGTCTAAACTGTCCCAATAACTATCCGGAGAAACTGAAAGCTGAAACTGAAAACTGCGCCTTTTTTATTCACTCACAAATGACGAAGCAGGTAAATTCGCTTTATTAAACAACTCTGATTGTGCCGTGTTTGTCCATGCAAAACGAACTTTGACAGGATGCGCTACTTTATCCGATTTTAAAATCACTGTATTTTTTTTAATCACAGCTTCAGCCTCATAAAACACATTATCAGTTCCGGAAATTTCAAATTGATTTGATTTTTTACTTTTAAAATAAAGTCCGTCAGCATTATCGAAAGCAACAACAACTTTATTTTTATCGGTTTTTATTGCTTTGTAAAGCGGTCCGTTTACCACATCCGAATTGGTTTTATACGTATTGGCCAAAGCCAAATTCGCCAATCTTATTCCAACTGATTTCTTGTTTTTTGGGTGAATGTCATCTATAGGAGAAATATCGCTGGTTATCGCCATTCCGGTATTGGGAACTTCTTGCAATACTTTGCGTTGTGCATTTCTAATTTCAGCACCTCCAAAATGATTTTCTCCATATTTATAAGGGGCTATCTGAACGTAATAAAACGGGAATTCGTAATTCCACAATTTTCTCCAAGAAGTAATTAAAGCCGAAAAGGTTTTATCATAAACCGTTGAACCCACATTCGATTCGCCTTGATACCAAATCACACCTGCAATTTTAAATCCCGCCAAAGGATAAATCATCGCATTAAAAGCACGTCCCGGCTGGTTTGGCCCATATCTTTCTTCTTTTCGGGTTTTGGCACTTTCCATTAAAACCGTATCTTTTTGAATGACTTCTTCTGGCATCCAAATCTCCGCTGGCGTTCCACCCCAATTCGAACCAATCAAACCGACAGGCACATTTTTCAACTGTTCCTGTAACCGTTTGGCAAAGAAATAACCAGTTGCACTAAAATTTTTCATCGTCTCCGGCGTGCATTCCGTCCAGTTACCCGACACATTATTTTGTGGTGCAGTTGCCGTTAATTTTGGAATCATAAAAAATCGGATATTCTGATTCGTGGCACTTTTTACCTCTTCATCACCGTTTTCAATCCCCCAACTAGCCGACATTTCCATATTGGATTGTCCCGAGCAAATCCACACTTCGCCAATCAAAATATTCTTCAATACAATTTCATTGTATCCTTTTATGGAAATCGTAAACGGTCCGCCCTCTTTTGGAGTTGGTATATTTATTTCCCATTTGGCCTGATTGCTGGCTTTGATTTTATACACTTGATGATTCCAACTTGGAGTTATAACGACCTCTTCCTGTGGATTCGCCCAACCCCAAATCGTAACTTCGGAATTGCGTTGTAAAACCATATTGTCCGAAAGTACATTCGGAAGCGTAACATTTGCGAAAGCGGAATGAGACAGAATTAGAAAAAGGACAAAGGCAATTATATTATTTTTCATCTAGTATTTTTTTAAAGAAAGGAGTTAATTGGTCAGCCATTATTTTGTCATCCGCTATATCCGGATGCGAACCACAACCATTTGGTTTCATCGATTGGAATTCGAATAAGGCAATGGTTTTGTGTTGGGTATCATTTTCAAAAGCATGAATCACTTTTTTCAAACAGCGCACTAAAGTCACATTTCTGTCTCCCGAAACCATTGGACTGTTCAACAATGCTATTCTGGTATTAGGTGCATGTTTATAAACCGTTTTGATAAAATTGATGTAGTTTGAAACATATTTTTCTTCGTTAAAAGGCAATCGCTCTTTTTTTCCGTCTCCATCCGAAAGGTCGTTCGTTCCCAAACAAATACTAACCAAATCCGGTTGAAAAGCAAAATCATACGGTTTAGAATAGTCTTTATTCAAATACAAATTTTCGTAAACATCGGGAATAATTGCTTGGTCTTTATGCTCGTCATTCCAATTGCGATACATGCCAAATCCAGAAACGGAACTCAACACATAATCCACATTCAGACTACGAGAAACGATAGGTCCATACGCCCAATACGCATTATGTTGATCGTACCATTCTCCTGTTCCACAAGGAATTGCTGCCATATCATTACCAAATCCACACGTAATGGAATCGCCTATGAGTTCTATTTTCTTTTTGTTTACAGGAGTGATTTGGGTTAGTTTGGCTGTAGTTCCACCAAATAAAACCCCGCCATTCGTAGCTTCGGTAGCTTTATAAATCGTGAGACGGTGTATTTTTTTCTTTTTGGAAATTACAATGGGAAAGGACTGCAACGCTCCTTTTTCAATTCGAACTCTTCCAATATAAGTCCCATCTAACTCTAATGAAACATAATTTTGATGTTCTTCAAGACTTTGTAACGAAATCGAACACAAATTTCCTTTAAAATTAAACGAAACAGACGATGCCGAACCTACCAAAATCACTTTATCATCGGCTAGATGCTCCACTCTTCCTGAATAAAGAAAGGAACTGTTTTGCTCCGCTACTTTTTGTGAGAATGAAACAAAGGAAAGGAATAGTAATACAAATAAAAGGGATTTCTTTTTAAACATTATGGTTGGTTGGTTAAAATAAAACATAGAACGCAAACCTATGCTTTTAAATGCTATTAGAAAGATACTAAAATGTCAAATAGCAATAAAAAAACACCAACGGGTATTTTCTATTGCGAAAGATTGTAATGCAATTTTAGGCAATAAAAATAATTTTCAATACCTATAACTTTACCATTTTACAATTCAAAAATAGTTTGATATTCTTTCTCCATCAATTCTATTTCAGCATCGGTTAGTTTGTCAAAATCTTTTCTTCTCCTTTTTGGGAATACGCCTTTATTTTGATACAAAAATTGGATCATCAAATGAATTTCTCTGTCGGGCATATCAACAATTTCCTGAATAGAAAGCCTCAATTCATCGTATCTCATAATAAATTCAAGCTCATTCGGAATGTCTGTCATCACGGTTTCTTGAATTGTTTTTCCTAAAAAAGAAGTTTGAACGGTCAAATCAGGAAATCGGTAATAGCTTTCTATTTCCTCTAAATTTAAAACCTGAATTATTCCTTTATCATCTTTATCATAATCAATTATATGCATTAATTCTCTGGAAAAATCTTCCAAGACAGCATCATATTCCTTGAGATTATTCAGTATATGTGCCGAAACCGGTATAATCAAACCATCGGGAACCACTTTATCCCGAACTAAGGTGTCGTGTATCAAAAATCGGTGCAACCGCCCATTTCCATCTTCAAAAGGGTGAATAAAAACAAAACCAAACGACAACACACTGGCTCGAACTAATGTTGAAGTGGTTCCCGTTTTTAATGCAACTTGTTTTAAACCATCCATCAAAGAAGGAACCAGTTCTGGTGGAGGGCATATATAATGTAGCATTTCCGAATAATTGGGAAGTGATTGCCCCACATAATTCTGAAAATTACGATAGCTTTTTACGGCAAATCTTGGATCTACAATTTCATTTTGCAAAAGCGTTAAGTTTTTCTCTTCAAACATTTCCTCTTCCCCAATTGTTCCCGCTTTCATTAATAAGGAGACAAAGCGTTCTATGCGTTTTGGCGAAGGTTTTTCATGCTCAATTTCATAAGATGATTTTGTTTCTTTTCCGTATAAATAATTGGTTGCTCGATTAAAAATATCTAACGGATACTCTTTCCGTAATTGCGTTATTTGAGCTAAAATATCAATATTTTGAAAATTTTCTATTTCGATTGTTTTTCTAACAATTGGGCAAAATTCTGGAGTTCCCAGCAAGTTGTCGTTGATTTTCCATTTAGAATTCTTAACCGTTTTTCCGACGATATATTTTTTTTCGTCTAATAAATCAATATAATTTCCAGAAATATCAAGATCTATTTCCAGCGATTTATTCATCAGAAATTCAAATAGAAAACCAATTTTTTTAGAGTATATTCCTGAGGGAGAATTGCCTATAAAAACAATTATTTCTTTTTCAGGAATTTTTTTGAAAACTGATTTTAATAGATGAAAATCAAGATAGTCGTATTTCAGCCCAAAAACAAGGTGTTCCAGCGGATTGTTTTCAACAGCAAACTTACTGGATCTAAATACTTGAAGAACGACACCTTTCGAAGTCATTTCTATTCCATCCTTTTTTCCAATAAAGGATTGATGCTTCAAAGAACATTTGTTCAATTTATAAAATTCTTTCAACCAAGAAAACCCTATTTTTTGTTCCATGCAAATCTATATTTTTGGAAAAACAATTATTACTCTGGAAAAACAATTAAAATTTAATACAAATATGGAAAAACAATTATTTAATTGCAATCAATTTTTAATAAATTTCATGGAAAAATAGTTATTTCTCTGGAAAAACAATTATTTCGAATGCTTTTTACGGTAAAACAGATAATAGTTACGGTAAAATTGATAAGTCGGAAGGTTTTTACGGTAAAAACTATATTTATATTAAAAAGTCATTTTGTTTTAATAAATTTTTACGGTAAAACAAATATTCGGCAACGGTAAAAACTATCAAAATTACTTTATTATCGGCAAGATGCTCCACTCTTCCTGAATAGAGAAGGAACTGTTTTGCTTCGCTACTTTTTGAGCAAAAGAAACAAAGGAAATGAATAGTAATACCAGTAAAAGGGATTTCTTTTTAAACATTATAGTGGGTTGGTTAAAATAAAACATAGAAAGCAAACCTATCCTTTTAATTGCTATCAGAAAGATACTAAAATGTCAAATAGCAATAAAAAAACACCAACCGGTATTTTAAAATGAGAAATAAATAAATTAAAAATTGATTGAAAAAATATTGCCCTTTTACGGGAAACCGTAAGGAATAGTAAAAAAAGAGATTGTAATTTGTACTAAAGTATTTCATTTAACAATATCTTTTTTTAGCAATTTACACAAAAATAGATATAGTTACC
The DNA here is from genome assembly GCF_048284325.1 of Flavobacterium esculini. NCBI lineage: Bacteria > Pseudomonadati > Bacteroidota > Flavobacteriia > Flavobacteriales > Flavobacteriaceae > Flavobacterium > Flavobacterium esculini. The sequence goes on from NZ_JBLVPI010000011.1 coordinate 89,333, forward strand.
AAACATACTCATTGCATAAATAATGGTTAAAGACCAAAAAATTAATAACAAATTCAATAAAAAAATTATGGATTTAAAAGACCAAATTAAAGTAATTGCAGACAGAACAAAACACAAAGACCAAATACAAACTGAAGAAGCAACAAAAAATGCATTTGTGATGCCATTTTTGCAAAGTTTGGGATATGATGTTTTTAATCCTCTAGAAGTTGTACCTGAATTCATAGCGGATATTGGAATTAAAAAAGGCGAAAAAATTGACTACGCAATCTTTAAAGATGGAAATCCAACAATATTGATTGAGTGCAAACATTGGGCACAAAACTTAAATATTCACGATGGACAACTATTACGATATTTTCACGTATCAAAAGCTAAATTTGGAATTTTGACAAACGGAATAGTTTACCGCTTTTACTCCGATTTAGTTTCTCCAAACAAAATGGATGAAAAACCATTCTTGGAATTCAATATTACAGACGTCAAAGACAATCAAATTGAAGAATTAAAGAAATTTCATAAAACTAATTTCGATGCAGAAAGTATTGTAAACACTGCAAGTGAATTGAAATTTATGAATGAGCTAAAAATTTTACTAAATGTAGAACTTACTAATCCAACTCCCGAATTTGTAAAACATTTTGCAAAACAAGTTTATCCGAGTGTTGTAACTGCAAAAATTTTAGAACAATTTACAGAATTAACCAAAAAATCTGTTCAACAACATATTAGTGATTTAATAACAGAAAGATTAAAAACTGCCTTGTCAAAAGAGGATGAAAAAATTAATGAGATTAACATATCTATCGAACCAAGTTTAGAAGATATTAGCAAAATTAATACAACTGGAGAAGAATTAGAAGGATTTATGATTGTCAAAACAATTTTGCGCCAAAAAACTCCTGCAACAAGAGTAACGTACCGAGATGCTCAATCTTATTTTGCGGTATTTCTAGACGACAATAATCGCAAAGCAGTATGTAGACTTTACTTAAATGGGGGTAAGAAATATATTGGAACATTTGATGAAAACAAAAAAGAAATTAAAAACGAAATTGGAAATTTAGATGAAATTTTCAATTATTCAGACTTGCTGTTAAAAACAATAGAAGCTTATGAAAAATAATCCGAAATTTTGTTAATCCACAACTAATTTAGCCTGTATAAATCATCGAAATTGAATATCCTAAAAATCAAAAAAACCACCCAAATCAGGTGGTTTTCCATTTCATATAAACAATTACAAAGGAATATTCCCGTGTTTTCTATTAGGGGTTACGCTCACTTTATTTTCAAGCATGCTAAAGGCTTTTATCAATTTGCGTCGGGTATCTTGCGGTAGGATAACCTCATCGACAAAACCACGTTGCGCTGCGGTGTAGGGATTCGCAAATAAATCGGCATATTCAGCTTCTTTTTCCAAGAGTTTCGCTTCATGGTCTTCGGCTTCGTTAATTTCTTTCTTGAAGATAATTTCTGAGGCTCCTTTGGCGCCCATAACGGCAATTTCAGCAGTTGGCCAAGCAAAATTCATGTCGGCACCAATGTGTTTCGAGTTCATTACATCATAAGCGCCACCATAAGCTTTACGGGTAATCACGGTCACTCTCGGTACGGTTGCTTCGCTCAGTGCGTACAACAATTTTGCTCCGTGAACGATAATCCCGTTCCACTCTTGATCGGTTCCCGGTAAAAAACCCGGTACATCTACCAAAACCAATAACGGAATATTAAAACAATCGCAAAAACGAGTAAATCGAGCTGCTTTTTTCGAACTGTTTACATCGAGACAACCGGCTAAAATCATCGGTTGGTTGGCTATAATTCCAATGCTTTTTCCTCCCAATCGGGCAAAACCCACGAGGATATTTTCGGCATAATTTTTATGAATTTCAAAAAACGAATCTTCGTCAATAATTCCACCAATCACCTCGTGCATGTCGTAGGGTTTGTTGGGATTATCCGGAATAATTGTCGCTAATTTGGTACGTACCTCATCATTCAGTTCGTAAGGTAAATTGCGGGGCGTTTCTTTATTGCTTTGTGGCAAATAACTCAACAAGCGTTTCAAATCTTCCAGACATTCCACATCATTTGTAGAGGTGCAATGCGCCACACCAGACTTGGTAGAATGCGTACTCGCACCACCCAATTCCTCCGAAGTTACGGTTTCATTGGTCACGGTTTTTACCACATTCGGACCTGTTACAAACATATAACTGGTGTCTTCGACCATCATCGTAAAATCGGTCATCGCAGGAGAATAAACCGCTCCACCGGCGCAAGGTCCCATAATCGCAGAGATTTGCGGAATAACACCGCTGGCTTGTACGTTTCTATAAAAAATATCGGCATAACCGCCCAAAGAACGAACACCTTCTTGAATACGGGCTCCACCTGAATCATTCAGTCCAATCATGGGTGCTCCCATTTTGACTGCCATATCCATAATTTTACAGATTTTCTCGGCATGCGTTTCGGATAGCGAACCACCAAAAACGGTAAAATCCTGAGCAAAAATATAAACCAATCGTCCGTTTATGGTTCCGTATCCTGTAATGACTCCATCGCCGTAATACAGTTCTTTTTCCATTCCAAAATCAGACGTGCGGTGCGTCACCAACATCCCAATTTCTTCAAAAGAACCTTCATCCATCAAATAATTGACGCGTTCTCTTGCTGTCAGTTTTTTATTGGAATGTTGTTTTTCGATGCGTTTTTTACCGCCACCCAAATGAGCTTCAGCAATTTTATCGTTTAGTGTTTTTATTTTGTCTTGCATATTATCCTTTTTTTACCGCTAATTTTTAGTAACCTTCTTGCACCTATCGAGCTATTTAATTATTTATCATAAACAAAAATCATTTTATATCAAGGTATTCGCTTTTAAGAATTTTCATTAGGAGTTTGTAAAATCTGCGTAAATCTGCTAAATCTGCGTGCCTATTTTTTCACGCAGATTTAGCAGATTTACGCAGACTCAAAGTGAAAAATATTAAACTATAGATTAAAAAATAGTTCATTCTAAAAGCGAATATCCCGATTTTATATAAAGGCACTAAGAAAATTAAGACTTAATTCCTAAATGGTTCAAATAATCTTTTCATTCGGTAAGCGAACGATTTTTTGATCTTCAAAATACTGTTTCAACGCTACCAAAGCAGCGATTTCGGCTTCTTGCGCCATTTGGTTTTTCAATACATCGGCATTGTAATAGTTCTTTACGAAATGCGTGTCAAATTTCCCGGAACGAAACGCCTCGTGTTCAAAAACAAATTTCCCGAAAGGCAACGTAGTCTGAACGCCTTCAACCCTATACCCTTCAATGGCTTTGAGCATAATTTGAATCGCTTCTTCTCTGGTTTCTCCGTAAGTAATCAGTTTGGCCAACATTGGATCGTAATAAATCGGAATATCCATACCTTGTTCAAAACCGTTATCTACCCGAACGCCTTCTCCTTCTGGCAATTGGTACACATCCAAATGACCTACGCTTGGCAGAAAATCATTCATCGGATCTTCGGCATACACACGCAATTCCATCGCGTGTCCTTTTATTTTCAAATCGTCTTGTTTGATTGTTAATGCTTCTCCCCTTGCCACTCTGATTTGCAATTCTACCAAATCAGTTCCTGTAATCCATTCCGTAACGGGATGCTCCACCTGCAAACGGGTATTCATTTCTAAGAAGTAGAAATTATTATTTTCATCCAATAAAAACTCGACGGTTCCGGCTCCCAAATAATCACAGGATTTGGCAACCAAAACAGCTGCTTCACCCATTTTTTTACGCAGTTCCGGTGTTAAAACCGAGGAAGGCGCTTCTTCTATTACTTTTTGGTGACGACGCTGGATACTGCATTCTCTTTCGAATAAATACAACACATCACCATGACTGTCCGCCATAATTTGAATTTCGATATGTCTTGGCGAACCCACATATTTTTCAATAAAAACAGAACCATCTCCAAAAGCGGAAATCGCTTCACTGATAGCGCGATCCATTTGGGATTCGAAATCAGCTTCACATTCTACTACACGCATTCCTTTTCCACCGCCTCCTGCTGAAGCTTTAATTAAAATTGGAAAACCAATTTCCTTAGCAACTACTTTTGCTTTTTCGACATCAGTAATGGCTTCGTCAAAACCGGGAACCATTGGAATATTGTATTGCTTAACAGCATCTTTGGCCGCTAATTTGCTCCCCATGATTTTTATGGCTTTCGACTTTGGACCAATAAAAATGATGTTATTTTTTTCGGCTTCTTCAGCAAAATCAGCATTTTCACTCAAAAATCCATAACCCGGGTGAATCGCATCCACATTTAAAGCTTTGGCAACTTCAATGATTTTACTCCCTAATAAATAGGATTGACTCGAAGGTGCTTCTCCAATCCAAACGGCTTCATCGGCAAATTTTACATGAGGTGCATTTCTATCTGCAGTTGAATAGACCGCCACTGTTTTAATACCCATTTTTTGTGCGGTTTTCATCACTCTGATGGCAATTTCTCCTCTATTGGCAACTAATATTTTTTCCATTTTATATTTTTTAACCGCAGATTTGCTAATTTTCAATTCTCTTACAATCACTTGCTTTGAATAATTCAACATTCTATTTTTAATTTGCGAATTAGCGGTATTTTATTATTCGAATTCAATTAACAACTGTCCTTTATCTACGGCATCTCCCATCGTTACTGAAATCGTTTTGATAATACCGTCACGAGGAGAAAGAAAACTGTTTTCCATTTTCATGGCGCCCAGAATAATTAGGTTGTCGTTCTCTTTTACAGTTTGTCCCACCACAACACTGATTTCCAGAATCAATCCGGGCATAGGTGCTTTGATAAAATTGACTTGCTTGGTAAGTCCCGTTTCGAACCCCATTTCTTTAATAAGAATATCCAAAGGGTTTGAAATTGCCACAACATAGGTGTTGTTATTTACCTTTACCGTATAGCTTTTTTGAAGAAAATCAGAAGTAACGATTTCCGCTTTATAAGGGGTATTTTGATGTAGTATATGAAATTTATTAGCTTCCACACTAACTGCATCCAGTTCTGAAATACTTTCCTTTTCCAAATCAAAATGGAAAGTATCATTTACATTTACTTTATAACCAATACTCATTTGTTTCTATTTTAGAATCGTAAAAATAAGTAAAGAAAACGTTTTCGTAAAGTAAAAATGGAAGTTTTATACTAAATAGATATAGTTATCGTAAAAATAATTATTTAGACTCATCATCTGTTTTTTTGCAACCACATAAGGAATATGAGTACATTCAAGCTAATGTTCGGTTCAAATTATAGGAACTCAATTTCTTGGTTTAAAATTTTTGTAGTCCAAGCAAATACCACTTCTTTGACCAATGATTTTTACTTTATTTTGTACACCTTAAAGTTATCAAATTGCTGATGACTTTTTGAAGTCCTGAATCCGAAAAAGCCCTCCTTATAAGGGGTATCATCTTGAAAATCCCAATATAATTCTCCATTCAAGAAGTACTGTATACGACCATTATTGACAATTATTTTTACCGCATATGGAGTATTCCCAGTCAAAAGATGCTCTTTATCACTATATTCCTTTAAAACAGGTTTATCTTCAATACTGTTGTATTTTCGAAATCGGGTAAATTTATTGTAATGTCCACCAACGCCCGCATAATAAAGATTCAGACTGTCGTATGAAGAAAATTTTCCATCCCGTACTATTGAATTAGGACTTAAGGGATCTGTTGCCATCCAAAATGCATTCAAATCAGAAACTCGGTCGTTAGCGCCTCCATCATCTATCACAATTACGTCGTAGGTAATTATTATATTTCCAGACAATTTGGTTTTAAACCAAATTGTTGCTCCAATAGATGTCGAAACATCCAATTTACCATCAATAATTTTCATGGTAGCTGTTTCCGGTTTTTCAAATTCGGCTATCCAGTTGGAAAAATTACTCGTAAAATCGTCAAAATAAATCACTTTTTCTGTCAATACTTCTTTCGTTTTAGATTGCGAAAAAATTGTAGTCGTGAAAACTAAAAAAACAAAAAAACAAAATTTACTTTTCATAAAATTATACTTTTATAGCAACAAAACACCGTGAATTCTACTATCACATCATTGCAATTTTACAATCAAAAAGAGATTGAATTAAATTTTTATAATACCAATAATCCAAAATCCCTCAAAGCATTAACGGGTTTTGAATACCAAAACAATTCAAAGTCTTCCAATTGTTTTTCAAAATCTGCTTTTACTTCTTGAAACGTGTGAATTTTAGCATTCGAAACAGCTATTTTTTGCAGTATTTCTACTAGCCATTCTCCTTCGTTTTTATTGGTTTGAATGGTGAAACTTTCTTTTTTGTCATGGAAAGTCAAAGTCATCATTTCCCATGAATTCCCTTTTTTGGATTTGGTAAAATGCTCAATAAATGGCTTGCCGCCTAACCAAACGATTTTGGCCGTGGGTTTGATATTAAAATCGTCGTCTTCTTGTAAAGCATCAAATATAAAATCACTTGAAATTTTAGTCTTTGGAATTTTAAATTCAAACCAATCTTGTAATTCATAATCAAAACAGATTCCGTGCATGAAATTGAATAAGGATTTCTTGAGTCCAAAACTGAATTTATCATGGTCTATCCCTGTTGCATCCGTATAGTTAATATCATTGTTGGCAAAAGTCCCTATTATTTCGGTTTCTTTTACCACACCAAATTTCTCTGGATACAAACCCACAGGACTGTGTGCCGTCATGGCAAACTGGTGCCAAAATCCCGATTGCAACACGCCAACTTCAAATAATTGACGTACCATTTCGAGACTGTCTACGGTTTCCTGAATGGTTTGCGTAGGATAACCATACATCAAATAGGCATGAACCATTACGCCGGCTTCAGTAAAATTTCGGGTTACTTTAGCGACTTGTTCCACCGTTACACCTTTGTCAATCAGTTTTAATAATCTATCGGAAGCGACTTCGAGTCCACCAGAAACTGCTATACAACCAGATGCTTTTAGAAGTAAACATAAATCTTTGGTAAAACTTTTTTCGAATCGAATGTTCGTCCACCAAGTCACTGCTAATTTTCTTCGAAGGATTTCGAGAGCCAAAGCACGCATCAAAGCTGGCGGAGCAGCCTCATCTACAAAATGAAATCCGTTCTCGCCTGTTTGGGCAATCATTTCTTCCATTCGGTCGCACAATAAACTGGCGGCAACAGGTTCGTACACTTTGATATAGTCCAAAGAAATATCGCAAAAAGTGCATTTTCCCCAATAACAACCGTGCGCCATGGTGAGTTTATTCCAGCGTCCGTCGCTCCACATGCGGTGCATTGGATTAACAATTTCAATAACCGAAATGTATTTATCCAAAAGTAAATCCGAATAATCAGGCGTTCCCACTTGCGATTGTTTGTAATCGTGTTTTAGGGAATTATTTTTGTAAACTACTTTCCCATCTTCCAACAGAAAAGTTCGTTTATAGGAATTATAATCTGTCCCGAAATTTCGGGATTCAATATTGGAAATTAATTCTTCAATTGGCATTTCACCATCATCCAATGTGATAAAATCGAAAAACTCAAAAACACGAGCATCCGACAGCGAACGTAATTCGGTATTTGGGAAACCGCCGCCCATTGAAATTTTAATATTAGGATAATGCTTTTTCACCCATTGCGCCGAACGAAAAGCCGAATATAAATTCCCTGGAAACGGAACCGAAATCAGGAATAATGTAGGCTGAATGGTTTCTATTCTCTCTTTTAGAATCAAAAGAAGTAAGTTATCAATATACGTTGGTTCTTGTTGCAAGGCTTCATACAACTCGTCAAAAGAATTGGCACTTCGTCCCAAACGTTCTGCATAGCGACTGAAACCAAAATTAGCATCGACGCATTCCACAATAAAATCCGAAATATCTTCGAGATACAAAGTCGCTAAATGTTTTGCTTTGTCCTGCGTTCCCATAGTACCAAAAGCCCAATCCAATGCTTCTAATTGTGCAAATCGGGATGCTTCCGGCAAGAAATCTTCCTGACAAATTTGAAGTGCCAATGTTGCATTTTTTCCTTGTAAAAAAGCAATGACTGGATCAATAGTTTTTAAATATTCGTCTTGTAAAGCGAAAATACGTTTCGAATTATCTGAGATTTCTCCAACTTTAAACTTTAAACTTCCAACGGTAAACAAACTTCGCAAACCCTCTTTCGAAAACAATTCCAAAATTACTTCGATACCCAAATCTGCCTGAACAGACTCAATCCCTTTCGTATTCAGAAACCCTTTGATATAAGCTGTTGCCGGATACGGTGTATTCAGTTGGGTAAAAGGCGGCGTGATGAGGAAAAGTTTAGTTTTCAAAAGGAATAAGTTTGGTGCAAAAATAAGGGATATTTATTGTTTTTCAACAAAAGAAACAACTTGCAATTATTCGAGTAAAATCACGAAATGAATTGCGTAATTAATTGAATTAAATCTCTTGAAAAACAATGTTATTTCTGCATTTGATCCTTACCATTTCAAATGTAAAATTCATACAAAATTAATATTTTTAACGCTAAAACCCTGATTTTTTATTTACTTTTGTGAACAAAATTCCCACAATGAAGCTGAAAGTCCTACTGCTGTTTTTTCTATTTCACCAATATGTTGCTGTTTTTTCTCAAGAAACAAATCCAAATTCTTCCAATAAAATTTTATTGGAAGATAAAAATGGTCATTTAATTCAAGCTTTGGATGAGCAAAACGAGTTTTTGAAAATTCGGGAAGAAAAAAGGAAAAAAGAAATCCTGAATTTAAAAAAAGTAAATCTGAATTTGAAAACAAGAGCTACACAACAAGCTGTAGAAATGTGTACAAATGGAAGTTTCGAACAATATGAAACTATCAGTGGCAGTAGTTCCCTCAAGAATTTTCTTTATACAATAGGCGATCCTCCTGGACCAACGCAATGCCGCTCTATTACCAATACCGCCAATTCATACATCAATCGGTATGACCCTAATAATATGAATATTATGGCAACGGGCGTTTCTTCAAATTTGGTTGATCCCTATATGGGAGATATTAAAGCATTTGATCAATATGCCCTTAAAATTAATTATGAAAACTCATCTACTTATGGCTCTATTGTTCAGGGTAAAAGGTTTAAAACAAATAATGAAAATTATCTAAAATTCAACTACAAAGCTGTATTACAATCCGTATACGACAATAGTCATACTGATAATCAAGCATTTGTAAAAGCACGGATTTTAGATAAAAATGGGGTTGTTGTAAATGAATTTTGTTTGGTAGGCGACGAAAAAAATTGCATTTTCACCAAAGTTCCAAGTCAAACTTCTTCTTATGTTACTTTATATACTGCCAATTGGCAATCTGGAATTCTGGACATTTCATCTATACCTAATAATGAAGAATTTACCGTGGAATTTATGGCTTCCAGATGTGGATTGGGTGGACATTTCGGGTATATGTACGTAGATGATATTTGCTTATTGCATTCCGCAGAAAATATGCAAGGATCTACAGATCTTGATCCTTTGAATAAAGTTTGCCCTAGTTTACCGATTTCTGTGTGTGGAAATTATACCATTCCTAATTCGGGTGGGATTTCTGCAACAGTAAATAAAATCACTTTATCTATTTATAACAGTAATAACGTATCTGTTTATAATACCTCTACAACTTCAAGTTTAGACACAACAAATAAAAAGTTTTGTTTCACACTGAATGCCACTAATTTTCCAAATAGTACCAATGCCAATTATAATGTAGGAGTACGAGTAGATTACGACATTTCTGGAACTTCTTGTGCTGGAACTACATTTAATTCGGCGACAGATCCAGATGCAAATCCTGGTTGGGATATTTCTTTTTTAAATTGTACTGCAAGTTGTGATATTAATGTAACGACTGCAAAAATATCTCAATGTGATACAAATCATGACGGAAGCGAAAATTTTGACTTATCTAAATTAAATTCTTTGATGGTAACTTCTACTACAGGTTTAAGTTTTAGTTATTACAAAAATTATAATGATGCAGAAGCGAACTTGAATGCTATCTCCAATTTTACAAGTTATCCAAGTTCAAGCACTTCTCTTTTTGTTAGAGCTGGTAAAAATGCAACTTGCTACAAAATAATTTCGGCAAGTTTAGAGGTAAGGAATCCCACAGCAAATATTACAGGTATTCTAAATGTTTGTTCTGGAAGCACTGTACTAAAAGCTTCTTCAGGATCTTCCTATCTATGGAGTACAGGAGATACTTCTCAAAGCGTTACAGTAACTTCTATAGGAAATTATTCTGTAAGTGTTACTGATTCTTTTGGATGTAGTAGCGATGCTAGTGTTTCTATAGAGCCTAGCCAAACTGCTGTTTCACCAATTTTGCAAATCACTCAACCTTCCTGTTTTTCTACCACAGGAAGCATAAAAGTAACTTCAGCTGCATCACAATATAGTTTTGATAATGGTTCAACTTGGAGTACAAACGACACAAAGAGTAATTTATATCCTGGAACGTATTTAGTGAAAATTAAAACCATAAATGGATGTACTTCTTATTCTCAAAGTGTAACCATTACAGCTGTCTCAACTTCATATCCAAATTATAACTATACCAATCCTTTATTTTGTGGAGATACTGGTAGTATTACCATTACCACTCCATCTACATACTATAGTTTTGATGATGGTGTAACTTGGGTAAATTATGCTACTGCTACCAACCTTTCACCCGGAAATTATAAAATTCGTACAAAAGATTTACAAGGTTGTATTTCTTCAGCTAACAATGTACTTATTAGTAGTAATACGCTAGGAACTCCAACTTATACTACGACACAGCCTGCTTGTAATGTGACAGGAAGCATTACTATAAATACGATTTCAGATTTTTATACTTTTGACGGAGGTACAACGTGGAGTACAAGCAACACAAAGAGTAATTTAGGCTCAGGAAGTTATTCTTTAGGAATCAAAAATACTTTAGGTTGCACTTCCTATTATACCTATGTTTATTTAAATGATTTTCAATATTCCTATCCTGAATATACTACTGTGCAACCAGTTTGCGGTAGTAACGGAAGTATTACTATCACTACAGTTGCAGATTCCTATAGCTTTGATAATGGTGCAACTTGGACTAATAATAACGTAAAAATTTTACCTTTTGGAAACTATCAAATAAAAGTAAAAAATAGTGCGGGATGTATTAGCTCCGCTAATTATGTTAATTTAAATCAGCCTTACTTGTATTCACCAATTATTAGCATCGAACAGCCAACCTGTGGTATAAACGGAAAAATCACGATTAATTCTCTATCAGATTTTTACAGCTTTGACAATGGTGCAACATGGACAACTTTCAATTATAAATCGTTGCCTCCAGGAGTTTACACGATAATAGTAAAAAACAGCATTGGTTGTACCTCCTATCCAACAGGTGTTTATTTAAACAATCCAAATATAGCGACACCTATTTATACTGTCATTCAGCCAACTTGTACTACCGCAGGAAGTATTACAATAAATACTATTGCAGATTTCTACAGCTTTGATGGAGGTTATACTTGGGGAACAACTGCTTCTCGATCAAATATTAATTCTTATGGATATTACAACATTTCTATAAAGAACAATGTTGGATGTGTATCAAATAATACGGGTATTTCGATTAATAATCCAAGTCTTCCAGATCCCGATTATACCGTTACCAATCCAAGTTGCGGAAATATTGGCAATATTACATTCAACAGCACTGCAGATTACTATAGTATAGATAATGGCACAACCTGGAGTACCAATACTATTTTTAATAATTTAAGCCAAGGATATTACTATCTATTGGTAAAAAAGGCGAATTGTTCATCCCGATATATTTCTGTTTATTTAGATTCTGCACATTTAGCATCTCCAAAATACACAATAACTCAACCCTCGTGTGGAACAAAAGGTAGCATTACAATCACTACCACTGCCGATTTGTACAGTATCGATGGTCAAACTTGGGTTACAAGTCCTACTTTTTCAAATCTTTCTTCGGGATATTATTACCCATATATAAAAAATGCTCAAGGTTGTGTTTCTAACTCTAATTCTGCAAATCTTCAAAATTTTTATCTTCCTACTCCTACTTTTACAACAACACAACCCACTTGTGGAAACGGGGGAACCATAACTTTCACTACTACTGCAGCACAATACAGTATAGATGGAGGTAATACATGGAGTACCAATCCTACATTCACCAATCTTACTTCAAGCTCTTATTTAGTAGTAAAAGATGCTTCAGGATGTACTTCTCATCCATATAACACCTACACTACTTTTTATCCATATTATTTACCTAATCCTGATTTTACATTAGTTCAACCAACCTGTGGTATCAATGGAAGCATCACTATTGCAACAGTTGCCGCTTCATATAGTTTTGATGGTGGTAATACTTGGTCAACAAACCCTACCCTCTCTGGACTAACGTCGGGATATTACAATATTGTTATAAAAAATGCAACTGGCTGCAAATCTTATGGCATGTCGATATACATCAACCCTTTTTATCTTCCGAATCCAAATGTAAAAGTGATACAACCTAGTTGTGGAAATGGAGGGAGCATTACCATCACTACTCCTGCTGATCAATATAGTTTTGATGGAGGTACAACTTGGACTACAAATCCTATTCTACTAAATCCCACATCAACATCATCCTATACTATTGTTGTTAAAAATACTATTGGTTGTAAATCACAGTCGCAATATTTCTACATTAATAAATATTACTTACCCTCACCAAATATAACTTCCATTCAGCCAACTTGTAGTTCTCCTTCTGGGACTATAATAATAAATACTACTGCAGATCAATACAGTTTTGATAATGGCTTAACTTGGACCACAAATCCTATAAAGAAAAATCTAACTGGTGGTTCTTATAATATAGTAATAAAAAACACATTAGGTTGTATCTCATACGGCAGTTATATCTATATTAGCTCACCACCCGCAGTTCCAACTGCACCTCTTATTCAGATTGTTCAACCTTCGTCTTGCGGAGCAACTGATGGTAGCATTACCGTAGCAACAACTGCTATAAGCTATAGTTTTAACGATGGAAACAGCTGGACCACAAACCCAACAAAAATAAATGTAGGGGCTGGTACGTACATTATTAAAATCAAAACAAATTCTTATAGTTGCGAATCGTTAACAACAGTTGTAAATTTAAGTTCGGGCACTACAATTGCCGCTCCTGCTTATACTTCAACTCAGCCAAATTGTAGCTCTGCAAAAGGCTCTATTACAATTACTACAAGTGCTGCAACATATAGTTATGACAATGGACTAACCTACGTTTTTTCCAATACAAAAACGGATCTTTCCCCAGGAATTTATTATATAAAAATTAAAAATTTAGCTGGTTGTGTTTCAGATGCTGCCACTGTCACTATTTCACCATTATCAGCGCTTCCTGCCCCTGCCTACAAAGCAAGCCAACCAGATTGCACCAACTTTACAGGATCATTAACCATCGATACCGTAGCCGATTTTTACAGCTTTGATAACGGAATCACATTTGGTACATCAAATACAAAATCTAATGTAGCACCAGGAACTTATAATTTAATGATTAAATATAATTCCGGCTGTATTTCCCTTAGTGCACCCGTTACTATAGATGCTGCTCCCACAATTCCAGCAGCACCACAAGTTGTGGTTACAAATCCTATTGGTTGCACATCATCAACAGGTAGCATTATGGTTTCTACTGTTGCAAATCTATATAGTTTTGATGATGGTGTAACTTGGAATACGAGCAATACTGCTAGTTTATCTCCAGGAAATTATTTAATCCGAATAAAATATACAAATGGTTGCCCTTCGATTGCCTATGCTGCAACCATCAATACACCTCCAAACGCACCTTCAACTCCAATTTTAAACATTTCTCAACCTGTGAGTTGCAGTAATCCGTTTGGCTCTGTCTCCATTACAAGTTCTGCTTATCAGTATAGTTTTGACAATGGCGTGAATTATTCGACCAATCCAATTTCTGGAAATTTAGCAGCAGGAGCTTATTTAGTTCGTGTTAAAAATAGTATCGGTTGCGAATCTATAACAGTATCTGTAAAAATTAATGCTCCAACTGATTATCCAGTAAATCCTGCATTTACAACTATTCCGCCAGACTGTAATAATCTTAAAGGGACTATTACAATTACCGATATTGCAGCAGAATATAGTTTCGACAATGGAGTTACTTGGAAAACAAATACAATGCAATCAAATCTTGATCCTGGAACATATTATATAAAAGTAAAAAACAGCATTGGTTGTATTTCAAATGCTACTACAGTTGTACTACTTCCTTTTACAAATTTTACTCCGAAACCTACATTAACAAATCCTCAAACCTTCTGTATCCAACAAAATACAACTTTGAGTTCAATTGCAATTACAGGACAAAACATAAAATGGTACGATGCTTTGAACAATGGAAGTTTTTTAGCAAACACAACTTTATTACAAAATAACACAACTTACTATGCTTCGCAAACTATAAACGGATGTGAGAGCGAGAGAGTTGCTGTTTTAATAAACATTCAAAACACGGGAACTCCAACGGGAAATTCCACACAAACTTTTTGCTCGAGCCAGAATCCAACTTTAGATACTATCGTAGCATCGGGAACTGCAATAAAATGGTATAATAGTGCTGGAGCTCTTTTGTCTAATTCAACTCCATTGCAAGATGGAACGACTTATTATGCTTCGCAAACGGTGATTGGATGTGAAAGCGCTACAAAACTGGCTGTTACAGTTTCTTTAATAAGCACTTTACCCGCAAATAATTATGCTGAATTATTTTGTGATGATTTGAATGATAGTTCTGAGAAAGTGAATTTATCTGATTATAATTCAAAGCTAATTTCAAATACTTCAGGATATACCTTTTCTTATTATTCGACTTTTTCAGGTGCAGAAAATCAATTGGCAACCAATCAAATTACTACTGTTTCAAATTATAAGTTGGTTTTGGGGGACAACAAATTTTTTGTCCGTATCAATTCAAATACACCATGTTATGCGATTGCCGAATTAAAACTAACCCTTTTATCCAAACCAAAAATAACGATTCCTGATGTTGTACCGATTTGTGAAAACAATACAATCACGATTGATGCCGGTTCTGGTTTTGATACTTATTTATGGTCAAACGGAGCTACTACTCAGTCCATAATTGTGGCAAAACCCGATAATTTTTATGTAACAGTAACTGATGATTATGATTCCTTTTATTGTTCCAGCACAAAAAATTTCATAGTAAAAAAATCAAATATCGCCACAATTACTTCTATTGAGACCCAAGACTGGACGGATAATCAAAATAGTATAACAACTTACGTTACTGGCATCGGAGATTTTGAATATTCAATAGACGGTATTCATTTTCAGGATAGCAATCAATTTTCGAACATCATTAATGGACAATACACCGTTTCTGTTAGAGACAAAAATGGTTGTGGAACTGTAACCGATGAAGTCTATTTATTGATGTATCCAAAATTCTTCACTCCTAATGGAGATGGCTATAATGACAATTGGGAAATCACTTTTTCAGATTTTGAAGTGGGGCTAACCGTTAAAATATTTGACCGTTATGGAAAATTAATTACAGACTTGCAGAATACTGCTGGTTGGAATGGAACAAGCAACGGTCTACCACTACCGTCCACTGATTATTGGTTTGTAGTGAAAAGAGTAAACGGAAAAGAATATCGAGGTCATTTTAGTTTGAAGAGATAATTCAACATCAAAACTTATGCTCTTCTTTACTAATCATAAACAACGAAAATAAAGAGATACAGGCTGCAGTACTCAAATAAAAACCAACATAGGTCAAACTATATTGCGTCGCCAACCAAATCGCAATCATGGGCGCAAAAGCCGCTCCGATGATTCCTGCCAAATTAAATGCTAAAGAAGTCCCTGAGTAACGAACGGTGGTAGGAAACAATTCTGATAAAAAAGTACCCAAAGGGCCATACGTAAATCCCATCAAAGCCATTCCAACACATAAAAACAAAGTCACTAGAATGGTACTGCCTGAGTTTAAGAAAAAAGAAAATGCAAAACCAAAAATAGCAATAGCACTCGTGGCATAAATTAGCATTTTTCTACGCCCAATACGATCCGCAATTAGGGCCGAAACAGGAATTAAAAGTGCAAAAAACAATACCGAAAACAACTGCATCAATAGAAAATCTCTTTTAGAATAACCCAAATCAGAAGTTGCCCAGCTGAGCGTGAATACCGTCATGAGATAAAACACCAAGAAAGTAGTAATGGCGGCAAATGTGCCAAAAATCAATTGGTTTTTATAAAATTTCAATAAAGTAAAAAATGGTATTTTCACTTCTTCTTGTTCTTTTTTAGAGTTTTCAAAAGCGGGAGTTTCGGTGATTTTTAATCGAATATAAAAACCGACAACAACCAATAACGAACTCGCTATAAACGGAATCCTCCAGCCATAATCCAGAAAAGCATCGGCGCTCATCGTATCAGTCAAAATCAAGAAAGTCCCTCCCGAAAGCAATAAGCCTATTGGTGCTCCTAATTGGGGAAACATACCATACCAAGCACGTTTATTTGGCGGAGCATTTTCGATGGCCAATAATACGGCCCCACCCCATTCTCCTCCTAAACCAACTCCTTGACCAAATCGGCACAACATTAACAATAAAGGGGCAGCAATTCCAATGCTGGCATAACTCGGTAAGAAACCAATACTCACTGTTGAAATTCCCATCGTCAACAGCGCGATTACTAAGGTAGTCTTGCGGCCGATTTTATCTCCATAATGACCAAAAACCGCCGAACCAAGAGGTCGTGAAAGAAACGCTATCGAAAACGTGGCCAAGGATAGCAAAACCGAATTAGTACTGTCTGCTGAAGGAAAAAACAATTGAGGAAAAACTAAAACGGCTGCATTTGCATAAATATAAAAATCAAAAAATTCGATAGTTGTACCAATTAAACTGCCAAAAAGAACATGTTTTAATGAATTTTCTTTATTCGGATTTGAATTATCTTTCATAGGAATGTTAAAATATTCGATAAAATTGATACTATTTTTCGAAAGTAACAAATATTATAGTTCCAATTATTAGTGGTAATTTAGCAACATATAAAAATTTATTATGCCAACCGACTGTATCAGCTATCAGAATTCCGGATATTTCTCTCCTTTGATGAATGATTATTTAGACCAAAAGACAAACTTACAATCCCTATATAACAGATTCCCAACGCTTGAAAACTTTGAAGGACAAATTCTGGAGAAGCAAGCAAATTTTGATGATACTTCCCGAAAAACATTAGTTTCTGTTTTACAAAAACAATATTTAAATGTGGAAACTTCGGCTTTGACCAAACAAAATATTGACGCATTAAGCAATACAAATACATTTACTGTTACTACTGGACATCAATTAAATTTATTCAGTGGTCCTTTATATTTCCTGTATAAGATTATTTCTACTATTAATTTGACAACCGAATTAAAAGCGAAATACCCAACGTATAATTTTGCTCCCATTTATTGGATGGCAACTGAAGACCATGATTTTGAAGAAATCAATTATTTTAATTTTAAAGGGAAAAAATTCCACTGGAACAGAGAAAGCACTGGTCCTGTTGGGAGATTATCCACTGAAGGCTTGGATGAATTTCTTGAAATATTTGCATTGGAAATTGGTTCCAGCTTGAATGCAAATGCCATAAAAAAATTATTTGAGGACTCTTACATCAAACATGATAATCTAGCCGATGCCACAAGACATTTAGCGAATGCTTTGTTTGGAATTTACGGATTAGTAATTCTGGACGCTGATAATCAAGATTTAAAACGCAATTTTATTCCTTTTATAAAAGAAGAATTACTACACCAGTCTTCTCATTCATTAGTACTTGAAACTGCCGAAAAACTAAAAGAGTATACCGTTCAAGTAAATCCTCGTGAAATCAATTTGTTTTATATTGAAGATAATTTACGCGAACGCATCGTTTTTGAAAACAATACATACAAAGTAAACCATACTAAAATTGAGTTTTCGGAAACGGAAATTCTAACACTAATAGAAAACCATCCTGAAAAATTTAGTCCTAATGTGATTATGCGTCCATTGTATCAGGAAGTAATATTACCCAATTTATGTTATATTGGCGGAGGCGGAGAAATTGCGTATTGGTTGGAATTGAAATCCTTTTTTGCTTCCGCAAAAGTGACTTTCCCAATGCTTTTACTACGAAATTCGGTACTATTGGCAACCGAAAAACAAGCCAAAAAAGCAGACAAACTAGATTTAACTTGGACCGATTTGTTTTCAAAACAAACCCATTTAATAAATAATAAAACCAAACAATTATCGGAATTTCCAATCGATTTGACCAATCTGAAAGAGCAATTGCAAAAACAATTTGAAGTCCTTTATGAAGTAGCAAACAAAACGGATAAATCTTTCATTGGAGCGGTAAAAGCGCAGGAAGCAAAACAAACTAGAGGATTAGAAAATCTGGAAAAACGATTACTGAAGGCTCAAAAAAGAAATTTGAGCGCTATTTTACAACGCATCACGGACTTGCAAAACGAATTGTTCCCTAACCAAAGTTTACAGGAACGTCAAGCTAATTTTGCGGAATTCTATTTGGAAAACGGAGAGCATTTGATTCCTGCATTGATCAAACAATTAAAACCGTTGCAATCTAATTTTGAAATAATTGTACTTTAATTAAAATCAGCATTATTTCAATATCTTATTTGTAAAAACATTCAATAAAAAAATACTATTTTTGCACAAAATTTAAAAAACACAAAAATGGCTACGAATAGAACTTTTACAATGATTAAACCTGATGCTGTTACTAACGGACACATCGGAAACATACTTGCTATGATTACCACTGCAGGTTTCAAAATTATTTCTTTGAAATTAACACAATTAACTGTAGCTGATGCTCAAGCATTTTATGAAGTTCATGCTGCAAGACCTTTTTATGGTGAATTAGTGGAATTCATGTCAAGAGGACCAATTGTTGCTGCTATTTTAGAAAAAGATAACGCTGTTGAAGATTTCAGAACTTTAATTGGCGCAACAAATCCTGCTGAAGCTGCCGAAGGAACTATCCGTAAAGCATATGCTACTTCTATTGGAGAAAATGCAGTTCACGGTTCTGATAGCGATGAAAATGCAGCTATCGAAGGTGCTTTCCATTTTGCCGGAAGAGAGCAGTTTTAATTTATAATTGAAGATTTCAGATTTTTGAATTAAGATTTAGAAATTTTGTATAAATCAAAATCCCGTTTCAAAATTGAAACGGGATTTTTTTTATTTACAATCAAATAAATCTAAAAGCATTATCTCAAAACAACATCTTTAACCACATCACGACGCAATTCCTCATTAATCATAGCGACAATCTTAGATTTTCCGTGACTTAATTCTTCCCTTAATACTGATGAAGTTAACTCAACGTACAATGTACTTCCTTTCAAAACCACATTATTCGTATAACTGTTCACACCGTTCCCCATCAGATTTTTCCATGCGTCTTTAACGTCAATTTGATCCATTCCGGGTTGCAGTTTATTCACTTGGATAATTTGTTTCAAAACATCCCCAATCGTACTTTGATTATTTAACCTTTTTGCCATCGCCCAGTAAATTTATTGGTCCCGTTTTCTTGTAATGATATTCTTTTTTTTCTGCATTCAGCAACACTAATTCATCATCGGTCAAAGTGATTAATTCCTCACTCCATTTTGTAAAAGGAGTCGAATAATCAATATAAGCTTTATCGTCTTTGAATCGCACCGTCACGTTTTCATAAGTATCATTCACTAAAAAAGTCCCGTCTAATTGCGGTATTACCTTCTTCCGAATTCCTTTATTATTTTTATCTATTTCAAAGTAATCATAGCTTTCATTAATACTATAATCCTTATCTTTTACAGTATCGAAAGTAACCTTCTCAATTTCCCAATACCCATTTAATTTCTCAACATCGGCTGGCTTTATCTTTTGCTGACACGCCACAAAAAAGAGTGCTATAAAAAGAATTGTGAATGTATTTTTCATATTTAATTTATTTTTTGGAGCTATTTCCTGCTGTCCGTTATATCTTTCCCGTCCTGAACTTGTTTCAGGATCCTGAAACAAATTCAGGACGGGAAAGGATGTCATTTCCATCAGGGCTATGCATTCGAATAAAAAAGAAACTTTATTCTAAGGACAAAGTTAAACTTAATAAACTCAAACAAAAACAAAAAATTCAAAACACATTAAACTATTTTCTATATTTTTGGTCTTACCCTACAAATAGCCAGAACATGTCTAAAACAATCTACAGCCTGCTTTTCGCATTTTTGTGCATGAGTTGCAGTTCAGGATCTGCCGACCCAACTCCCACTCCTACACCTACAGAAACGCTCTATTTTCCTCCATTAACAGGTACAACTTGGGAAACAAAATCAATTGCAAGTTTGGGTTGGAAACAAACTGCTGTTCAGCCACTTTTGGATTATTTAGAACTGAAACACTCCAAAGGTTTCATTATTCTGGTCAATGGCCGAATTGTAATGGAAAATTATTTCAATGGACATACAGCAGCGACCAATTGGTATTGGGCAAGCGCCGGCAAAACATTGACAGCAACACTAACTGGGATTGCACAACAAGAAGGATTTTTGAACATCAACAATAAAGTTTCACAATACATTGGAACGGGTTGGACAAGTGAAACATTAGCCAAAGAAAATCTAATTACCTGCAAAAACTTACTCACCATGACTTCAGGTATCGAAGACATCGCTAATGGCGATACTGTCTCTCCTGCAGGTCTGCAATACAAGGCCGATGCAGGAACGCGATGGGCCTATCATAATGTGTATGTAAAATTACAAGATGTTATTGCGCAAGCTTCCGGTCAAACTTGGAACACTTATTTCAACACCAAATTAAGGGACAAAATAGGCATGGATGGCGCTTGGTTTCAGTCTGGTAACAATTCTGTTTATGGAAGCACCACGCGCAGCATGGCGCGTTTTGGATTACTGATGTGCAACAAAGGAAAATGGGATAACACCGTAATTTTGAATGAAAACTACTTTACCGAAGCAACAACTACTTCGCAAAACATTAATTTAGGATATGGCTATTTATGGTGGCTGAATGGAAAAAGCAGCTATCATTTGCCGCAATCCCAACTTACAATTCCCGGAAGTATCATACCGTCTGCACCAAACGATATGTTTATGGCATTAGGAAAAAATGACCAAAAAATCTATGTCATTCCAAGCAAGAAAATGGTCGTTATCAGAATGGGTGATGCTGCAGATAATACCAATCTGGCTTTGTCTGATTTTGATGATGTGTTATGGCAAAAAATCAATGCCTTGTATCAATAAATCTATTTTGTTTTCAATCGTTTCATAAAACCTAAAACGAAGAAAACCAAACCAATTACCAATAAGAAATAATACAAACCAATACTTTTATCTCGGATAAGATTTGCCAATATAAAAGAAATAATACTTACAAAGTAAAAATAAATGGGATTGCTATTTTTGATGGAAGAAAAATTCATTACCTAATTATTATTTAAAAAAACTGTCAACAAATTCATATTTATTAAAAACCTGAAGATCTTCTATTCCTTCTCCAACACCAATGTATTTTACAGGAATTTGAAATTGATCTGAGATTCCTATAACAACTCCACCTTTGGCTGTTCCATCCAGTTTAGTAACCGCTAAACAAGTAACCTCAGTAGCGGCTGTAAATTGTTTTGCTTGCTCAAAAGCATTTTGACCGGTAGAACCATCCAAAACCAATAATACATCGTGTGGCGCATCACCAACAACTTTTTGCATTACACGTTTCACTTTGGTCAATTCATTCATTAAATTAATTTTGTTATGCAAACGTCCCGCAGTA
Organism: Flavobacterium esculini; assembly: GCF_048284325.1. NCBI lineage: Bacteria > Pseudomonadati > Bacteroidota > Flavobacteriia > Flavobacteriales > Flavobacteriaceae > Flavobacterium > Flavobacterium esculini. The sequence continues at coordinate 111,346 of NZ_JBLVPI010000011.1, forward strand.
TCAATAATCACAATATCGGCATTTTGAGCAACCGCTGATTGTAAAGTATCAAAAGCTACTGAGGCCGGATCGCTTCCCATATCTTGACGAACAATAGGCACACCTACTCTATCCGCCCATATTTGCAATTGATCAATGGCTGCAGCACGAAAAGTATCCGCTGCACCTAAAACTACTTTATAACCCGCTTTTTTGAATTGATACGCCAATTTACCAATAGTAGTTGTTTTCCCAACTCCGTTCACACCAACCACCATTAAAACATAAGGTTTTGTTTGAGTCGGAATTACAAATTCACTAGCTTCACCGGTATTTGTTTCAGATAACAACGCGGCGATTTCTTCTCGCAATATTTGATTGAGTTCTTCTATACCCAGATATTTATCTGAGGCAACACGATTTTCAATTCGAGTGATTATTTTCAGTGTAGTATTCACACCTACATCTGAAGCAACAAGGATTTCCTCTAGATTATCTAAAACTTCATCATCAACCTTTGACTTTCCGGCAACCGCTTTAGTTAACTTCGAAAAGAAATTAGTTTTTGATTTTTCAAGACCTTTGTCTAATGTTTCTTTTTTCTCGGAAGAAAATATTTTTTTAAAAAAACTCATTGTATTTGTGGTATAAAAATGATGTAGTAGTCTTAAAAACCCTTACGTTTTTCTAATCGGTAAATATAGAAAATAAAAAAGCTACTTCCGAATGAAAGTAGCTTTTCTATATAATACGCTTATGAATTATTTCTTTTTCAAGAATTCATCAACTGCTTCTGGAGTCATAATAGATTCTACGAATGTATATGCTCCTGTTACTGGAGATTTCACCATTTTGATGGCTTTTGATAATCTCTTAGAAGATGTCTGTAACGATGCTACTGTTTTCTTTGCCATGACTAATTATTATTTAATTTCTTTATGAACAGTTACACGCTTCAAGATTGGATTAAATTTCTTAATCTCTAATCTGTCTGGAGTATTCTTTTTGTTCTTTGTTGTTATGTATCTTGAAGTCCCTGCAACACCTGATGTTTTGTGTTCAGTACATTCTAAAATTACCTGGATTCTATTACCTTTCTTTGCCATCTTGCTATTTTTTTATTTTGGAATGGATTATTTAATAAATCCTTCTGACTGCGCTTTTTTCAAAACTGCAGCGATTCCATTTTTATTAATTGTTTTTATCGTAGATGCAGCTACTCTTAGAGTAATCCATCTATCTTCTTCTGGAAGATAAAAACGCTTTTTAACTAAGTTTACAGAAAATTTTCTCTTAGTTTTGTTCATAGCGTGAGAAACGTTATTTCCTACCATCGCTCTTTTACCTGTAAGGTCACAAACTCTTGACATTATACTTATCTTTTATCGTTATTCAAAATCAGGGTGCAAAGAAAAGAAAAATAAACCTATTACGCAAAGAAAATATTACACATTTTTCAAAATTTCTTTCTGCAACAGCTCTAAACTTTTAATTACGGCTCTATCTATCACTTTTTCACGGGGTTGACCAAAATTAAATTCTTCAACAATTACTTCGCTTGGTGTAGCCAATGCGATAAAAACGGACCCAATTTCTGCATCTGAGTCTCCTTTTGACGGTCCTGCGTTTCCGGTTGTAGCAATTGCATAATCTGTTTTCATCATCTTTTGTATACTCAAAGCCATAGCCGAAACTACTTCTCTACTCACAACAGAATATTCCTTTATGAGGTTTTCAGGTATACCTAAAACATCAATTTTAACGGCTGTCGCATACGAAACCACACTCCCCTTAAAATATTTGGAAGAACCAGAAACCGAAGTCAAAACTTCTGCGATTTTCCCCCCTGTGCAACTTTCGGCAGTAGAAATGGTTTTTTGTTGTTTTCTTAACATTTCTCCTACTACCACTTCCAGGGTTTCATCATCATCAAAACCAACGATAATATCATGGATTATAGTATCCAGCGATTTTACATTTTCTTCAATGGCGGCTTCTAATTTTCCTTTATCAGTCCCACGAGCCGAAAGACGCAAACGAACTCTTCCCGGCGCAGGCAGATATGCTAATTTGATATATTCAGGAAGGTTATTTTCCCATTCTTCAATACGCTCAGCAACCATACTTTCTCCTTGACCGTAAGTAAGAATTGTTTTATGAAGAATATAGGGGCGTTTGTATTCACGGACAACTTTTGGAATTATCTCATGCTCTACTAAATATTTCATTTCGAAAGGAACTCCCGGAAGCGAAATAAATACTGTATTTTCCTTTTTCATCCACATTCCTGGCGCAGTTCCTACCTGATTGTGAAGTACAGTACATTTTGATGGAACCAATGCCTGGTCCTTATTGATTTGGGTAATTGTTCGCTTATAAAAACCCTCAATAATTTGCGTAACATGAGCAAGTACCTTTTGATCAACAACTAATTCATCTTCAAAATAATCACAAAATGTTTTCTTAGTTACATCATCTTTTGTTGGCCCTAAACCGCCAGTAATAATAACCAAATCTACTGTGTTTTGAAGCTTGGCAAACGTATCTAAAATATGTGTTTTGTCGTCGCTTATTGAAATCATTTCGTTAATTTCAACACCAATTTTATCGAACGATTTAGCAATAAAACCAGAATTTGTATCGACAATTTGGCCTATTAAAATTTCGTCACCTATAGTAACTATGGTTGCTTTCATTTTTTCTAAGTGAAATTTTTTGTGAGATTATAATCTAAAAAGAGGAATGTCTAAATTAGCACACTCCGTTTTTGTGTTAGGGATAAAAGTGAAATTTCTCCTGATTTTTCTTCAAGAGATTACTTCGTCAGGGTGTAATGGACAGACCGGCCCCGATTTTATAGATCAAAGTCTTTTTTAATTTCTTTGATAGCATCATTGACCTGATTTTTAACGCTCTTAAAAGTTTCTTTGATGTCTTTCTTTTTACCTTCGGCTTTAGTCCAGGCTTCGATTTGAAGAATTTCTTCAAAAGCCACATTTAAACCCATCAAATCCAGCGTTGGTTTTATTTTGTGCGCATAAGCATAAGCATGCTTATGGTCTTTCTTTTTAATCCCTTCTTTGATTTGCAATAAATCGTCTGGAACTTCAGTAACGAACAAAGTCAAAATTTCATTTACAAATTCTGCATCGTTGTCTGAAAGTGCGTACACTTTTGAAAGGTTGTAGTTTATAGCCATTATTTTACTTGTATTCTAAATAGTTGTTGTCCTTCTAAAAACCCTTCTAAAACGTCATCCGGCTTTACGGCAGCAACTCCTTCTGGAGTTCCCGTAAATATGATATCCCCAATTTTTAAGGTAAAAAACTGAGAAACATGCGAAATTAGCTCATCAATTTTCCACAGCATAAGACTAGAATTACCTATTTGTACCGTTTTATTATTGTTGGTTAATTCAAAAGTAATATTTTCTAATGAACTAAATTGATTTTTTGGTAAAAATTCTCCTATAACCGCCGAGCCATCAAATGCTTTGGCTTTTTCCCAAGGCAAACCCTTAGCTTTTAATTGACTTTGCAAATCACGCGCGGTAAAATCAATTCCCACACTAATTTCATCATAATACTTATGGGCAAACTTAGGCTCGATGTATTTACCAACCTTATTTATTTTGACAATAATTTCAATCTCGTGATGAATATCCTCCGAAAATTCAGGGATTACAAACGGATGCTGTTTCAATAAAACAGCCGAATCCGGCTTCATAAAAACCACTGGTTCTGTAGGTCTTTCGTTTTGTAATTCCTCTATATGGTTGGCATAATTCCTACCGATGCAGATTATCTTCATAAATATTAGTATTCAGTTTTCAGTCGCAGCTTACAAACTGCAACTAAAAACTTATTTTGTATTTAATTTTCTTAATTTAATCGCCGTCAATACCTTTTTAGTATACAAAGGAAAATCTGCATTTTGCATCCAACTGAAATAACCAGGCTCTGTTTCTAAGACTTTATTCACCTTAACTCCTTTGTGTTTTCCAAAAGCAAAAATCTCTTCGTCATCTTTATCAAAAGCAATCATACCGGCAAAATCAGCAATTCTCTTTCTTGTAGTAAATTCCGATAATAATTTCATATCGTTTTCCAATTCAGGATAACGATCTAGTTGCGCTTTTAAAATTTCGTAAGTCGCCATGGTATCCGCTTCGGCAGAATGCGCATTTTCAAGCGTTTTACCGCAATAAAATTTATGTGCAGCACCTAATGTGCGCTCTTCCATTTTATGAAAAACGGTTTGCACATCTACTGAAACCCTGCCTTTCATATCAAAATCCACTCCGGCTCTCAACATTTCTTCAGCAAGTAATGGAATATCAAAACGATCCGAATTAAATCCAGCCAAATCACTGTCTTTAATCATATTATAAACTTGCGTTGCTAATTCATTAAAAGTTGGTTCACTCGCCACTTTTTCGTCTGTAATTCCATGAACAGCGGTTGTTTGAGGCGGAATTGGAATGGTTGGATTCACTAACCACGTTTTGCTTTCCTTGTTTCCGTTCGGAAAAACTTTAAATATTGAGATTTCTACAATTCTATCCTTTCCGATATCAATTCCTGTGGTTTCAAGATCGAAAAAGCAAATTGGTTTATTGAGTTTAAGTTCCATTTTTAAATTTTGTATGAGTACAAATATAAATTTTAACCATTAATTTTACTAATTTATTTTGACTCGAAAGTACGAAGACGCGAAGTTATAAAAAACAAAACCCTTTCAGATTTTAAAAACGCTGAAAGGGTTACTCTTTATAATTTTGAAACTATTAAAAATCTCTGTCGATATCGAAAGCTTCCAGATATTCAGCCACTCGTTTCACAAAACTACCTCCTAAAGCTCCATCTACGACTCTATGGTCATAACTGTGCGACAAGAACATCTTCTGACGAATACCAATAAAATCCCCTTCTGGAGTTTCAATTACCGCTGGCATTTTACGGATTGCTCCAAGGGCTAAAATTCCCACTTGCGGTTGATTGATAATCGGCGTACCAAAAACACTTCCAAAAGTTCCCACATTCGTAACAGTGTACGTTCCGCCTTGTGTATCATCTGGTTTAAGTTTTCCAGCTTTTGCGCGGCCTCCTAAATCGTTGACTGCTTTTGCCATTCCAACTAAATTTAATTGATCCGCATTTTTAATTACTGGCACAATCAAATTTCCGTTTGGCAATGACGCGGCCATTCCTAGATTAATATTTTTCTTTTTGATGATAAAATCACCATCTACAGAGATGTTCATTCCAGGAAAATCTTTTATTGCTTTTGCAACTGCTTCCATGAAAATTGGAGTATAAGTCAACTTTTCCCCTTCTCTCTTTTCGAAAGCAATTTTATTTTTTTCTCTCCATTTTACAATATTTGTCACATCCACTTCAATAAATGACTGAACGTGCGCTGATGTTTGTACCGAAGCGACCATATAACCCGCAATTAACTTGCGCATTCTATCCATTTCTATAATTTCATCACCACCACTTAAGGATATCGGAGCTGCTTTTTGAGCAACTGGAACTGTTATTGTTTTTTGAGCTGCTACACCCGGAGTCGAAACTACAGGCTGGCTTGTTCTATCTTTTACGTACTCTAAAATATCATTTTTAGTAACTCTTCCATCCTTTCCAGTTCCAGAAATCGATTCTAATTCGGCAACCGAAACACCTTCTTCTTTGGCTATATTTTTAACCAAAGGTGACAAGAATTTTTCGGAATTTGAGAAATCTGCTGGAACAGCAACCGCTTCTTTGGCTGCATCAACTGTTTTTTCAATTGCCGCAACGGCAACCGGAACTTCCACTTCTTGTACCGTTTCAGTAACGGCAGCGCTATCCGTTTCAATAATGGCAATGGTTTGCCCTACTTGAACCAAATCATCTTTACCAAACAATTGTTCTACTAAAACCCCTGAAACCTCACTTGGCACTTCGCTATCGACTTTATCAGTAGCAATCTCAAGTACCGCTTCATCGGCTTCAATTTTGTCTCCAACTTGTTTCAACCAATTTGTAATAGTCGCTTCTGCAACGCTTTCTCCCATTTTTGGAAGCTTTAATTCAAATCTTGCCATATTATTAACCTAAAAGGTGATTTTGATTTTCAGTTTGCGAAATTACTAAATATTTTGAATATAAATTACATTTAATGTAATTTTTCACTCTATTTTAATAACCTCACCTCTTTCGTTACTATTATTACTTCCAATTAAAAAATTAGCGTTTTTTGGAATAATTTTAAAGGTAAATCCTTTATTTCTTGAAGATTCGAGAATTGCGATGCTTTCTTTAAAAGAAACGAATTCATTATCCAAAATAATTTCGGTTTCATCTCCACTTCTTAGCGAAGACGAAATTACCATTTTTTCTGTTTTTAAATCGTGAAATGAGACTTTTTTTTGCAAAACTAAAGCCACTTTACTTACTAATTTTTCATTTGAAGAATAAAGCAGATATGATTTTGGAGGGATTTTTATTTTGGGTTTTCCCTGAAACATTTTCACAAAAGAAAAAAAAACAATTCCTATTTTCATAAAAAGAAAAAATATAACGGATCCCGAACCGTCGGGACGAAAATGCTTTTTATAAAAGAAATTCATTGCTTCCTGAAAACGCTTCATATACGTTTCGTCCTTAATAGTACTTTCCCCTTTATAATGTATTACGGTGGTTTGATGGAAATAGTAATTGGATTTTCCCTTTTGCAACATCAAATAAGACAAATCAATATCGTCTGAATACATGAAACAATCTTCATCAAAACCGCCTACTTCAAGATATAAATCTCTTTTCATGAACATAAAAGCTCCTACGAGAATGTCCACTTTTCCCGTTTCATTTTCATTTAAATGTTGTGCATAATATTTCCCGAATATTCTTGTCCCGAAACTTCGGGAGGGAAACAATTTGCACAAACCTGTAATTTTAGTAAAAGCGACCCAAGGTTTAGGAACGCCACGTTTGCTTTCGGGCAGAAAATTTCCGGAGCCATCAATAAGTTTACACCCTATAATTCCCGTTGAATCGTTTAATTGCGAAGAATGAAGCAATCTTGCGAAAGCCAATACTTTCACAAACGTATCTTCAGCGAGGACTGTATCTGGATTGAGAATGCAAATGTATTCGCCTTGAGCTTGAGCAACTCCTATATTATTGCCTTTTGGAAAACCTAAATTTTCGCTATTTTGAATGAGTTTTATGTTTGGAAAACGCTGCTTCATCATTGTACAACTATCATCAGAAGAATTATTATCGATTACAATGATTTCGCCGTCAATGGTTTCTAACGCATTTTGCACGCTTAATACACATTGTTCCAGAAAATAGCGAACGTTATAATTGAGGATAATGACGGATAGTTGCAAGGCTTATTATTTTAGTTTTTTGGGATTTTGTATCGCATTAAAAACTCTTAAAATCACAATATTTTCTTTCTCGACAGAATAGATAATTTTAAAACTCCAAATGGCTGCAAATCTAACTTTTTCGATATTAATTATTGGCTCAACCGGAAATTTATAGAGGGTATTTGGCAGAGAATTTTTTAACTACCCAAATTTACATTATTTTATTGAAAATTAAAAAACATCTTTTTTTCTTAGCCCCGATGGAAGGGAAAATCCTTTCTAGTCCTGAAGTTGTTTCAAGTTCCTGAAACAAGTTCAGGACTAGAAAGATTAGAATGACAGCGGGAACAATGTCTCCAAATAAAACTAGATCATTCGCTCCTAAAAATCAGCCTAAAGTTTTTAATTTTAACATTACTTGAACCACAAAAACTTGAAACATGGTGTAAATGATCACTTTTGCAAAAAAGTTATGCTTCGTAACGAATTCATACCTTATAACTCATACCCTATTTCATACTCTGCAAACTCACTAAAAATAGCTTTAACCACTGTAAAACAAGGCATAATCTTAAAAATAAAAAAATAATTATTTATCAGTATTTTTCATCTTTTATCATAAAAATAGAGCCCTAATTATAGAATCCATCGAATATAAATTTGCAGCTTTGCTCTTATGAAAGCACTGCCTACAGATATAAACTCAAAGCTGGATGAGCGCACTAGCACTGAATTGGTATGGCAAAAATCAGCGGAGCATTTGCTAATAAAGTAGTATGGTATAGTCAAACACAAAAAATTTGAATACGCTCTAGAGGCATCAGTTTCACAAAACACTTCGGAATTCTTCGCGAAAAAAGAGGTCTATTGTTTATGATCCAGCCACAGTTAAAGCAAAAGAAAAGTATAATAAACTATTTAGAAATAAAATAACAGCTTTTTAATCGAATATAGAAACAGCTGTAACACATTTTAAAAATCAAGAACCAACAGCTGAAGAAGTTAAAAACTATTTACTTTCTGTTAGCGGTGAGAAAAAAGAAAAGCGGTCTTTTTAATTGTGTTTTACAGGACATTCTATAAATAATAATAATTGCAGAAATAATGGTAAGTATTCCAATAGTTCCAATAGAAAATTCAATACTTAAAAAATCTGTCAAAATACCTGTTACTAGTGCGCCTATCACATACCCTAAATCTCTCCAAAATCGAAACACTCCAATAGTTTTTGCTCTCTGTTCCGGATTTGTATCTTCTGCAATACTTGATAAGAAGGTTGGATAAACAATTGCAGTTCCAATCCCTAATAGTATTGAAATCGTAATGTAATGAAAAATTGTTGTAGAAAAAACTAAACATAATATTGCCAACCCTTGCAACAACATTCCCCAAAAAAGTAAATCTTTTTTACAATAAATGTCCGAAAGTTTTCCTGTTATTAGTTGTCCTAAGCCCCAAACAATTGGATATGTTGCTGTAATTATTCCAATATTGTCAATTCCAAAACCTCGTTGCGCCAATAATACTGGCATTATTCCCCAAATCATTGCATCATTTAAATTGTTTACTAATCCTGCCTGAGTTACAGAACCTAAATTTTTGTGCAGCCAACTTGTTTCTGTAAATGTGTTTTTTAAGAGTGGAATAGTATTATTTATTTGTGTTTCTTTTTTTACGTGCCCAGAAGTATCTTTTACAAAAAACCACGTTAGTAAAGTTCCAAGAATTACAATTACAATTCCTATCCAAAAAGGGTAGGGTCTTAGCCCATAATTACTGGCTATTATACTTGTCGAATAAGCTACAAGCCCTAATGTTCCATAACCTGCAAACTCATTTAACCCCATGGCAAAGCCTCTTTGTTTCTCGCCAACTAAGTCCATTTTCATTACTACGGTGCTTGACCAGGTTAGTCCTTGATTGATACCAAGCAAAACATTGGCAAATAAAATCCAGTTCCAATTGTTAGCATAAATGAGAATAAACGGAACAGGAATACCAATAAGCCAACCATATAACAATAACCTTTTTCTACCAAATCTATTGGCTATAGCTCCCGCGAGATAATTTGTTATGGCTTTAAATAAACCAAATAGTACGATGAATGATAAAACAATTGAAGTCGATGAAAGATGAAATTCTTTTTCTGCAATTTCAGGCAATAAAGTTCTTTCCAATCCTATCATTCCGCCAACAAGCGCATTGATAAAAACCAATAACCAAAATTGTTTCCAGTTTTCTTTTAATCCTAATTTGATTTCCATTCTTAATTGGTTACAAAATTGCACATCTATTTGCTCCAGCTTCTAAATCAATTGGATTTATATCGCTAAAATCACCTTTTAAATTCAAATCAACAATTGATAGATAATTGGCAGGTGTTGGTGGGATACGTTGCAAAATGGCATTTGTAAAATCATTTTCATTTAATTGTAGTATCGATACATTATTTTTTACAAAACCAATACTTGTTTGAATAGGTTGATTATCAAAATCAATAGGCTGGCTTGTATGAGAAGGTAATACAATAGTATTTTCGTCAAGTGCTAACAATGTTTGTAATGATTGATAAAGATTTTTTGTTTTTTCTAATGCTTCATCATTATTAGCCTTTAAATCGGGTCTTCCCACACCATTTATAAATAGAGTGTCACCTGTTAATAATACTTTCTCGTCTACTAAAAATGTGGTACTTTCTAAAGTGTGTCCAGGGGTTTTAATTGCTTTGATTTTAATGTCTCCTAATTCAAAAATAATGTTGTCATTTATTGGCTCAAAGGCAAAGATTACTTTATTCGAGTAAGGAAGAAATAAAGGGACATCCTTTTTATCAGCTAATTGTTTTGATCTGGAAATGTGATCAGCGTGAATGTGTGTTTCGATTACATATTTTAAAGTAAGACTTTCTTGCTCTAAAATTTGTTCGTAAACTTCAATGGGAAGAGAAGCATCAACTATAAAAGCTTCCTTATTTGAAACCACAATGTATGAAAGACAGCCTTTACCTGTTCTTCTTAATTGAATAATTTCAAAATTAGGAAAAGTAATTTTGGCAGTATTCCAAGATAAACTCCAGCCTCTCATTCCTCCTTCCAAAGAATAAGCATCAAAACCTTGATTTTGTAACATTTCAGCACCAATTAAACTGGTTTTTCCACCAGCACAAATTACGACCGCTGGAATATTCTTATCAAGATGCAAACCTAGAAATGCAGTATCGTCGTTTACTTTTAATTTATCATAAGCATTTATGTGAATACTCTGAGGAATATACCATTCCGCACGTTCCTGAATAGGTCTAATGTCGATTATTAAAACTTCTTTTCCGGTTTCTAACCAGTCACGAAGTGTTTTGGTGTCAATAGTTTTTATGTGTGTCATTTTGTAATTCTTTTTATTTCACAAATGTCTACACATAAAAAAGCTATTCCTTTAACATATGATAAATAATCACCTAATCGCCCTGATACGACTTAAGCTAACTTGTGTGATGCCCAGGTAAGAAGCAATGAGTTTTAGCGGGACTTTTTTCAAAACATTAGGTTCTTCAGAAATTAATGCCGTATATCGCTCTTCGGCAGAATGAAATTGAATTCCTTCAATTCTATTTACAGTGTCCACGTACGCAGTTTCAAAAATTTTACGAAATAATCTTTCAATCTCAGGAAATGTGTCGTACAATTTAAAAAGTTGTGTAGCATTAATAGCTACTACTTCGCTGTCTTCTAAAATTTGTATTGCTTTTCGAGATGGTTTACCAGTAAATAAACTTTCCACTCGTGCAAGAATATTATTTTCGAAAGCGAAACTTTCGGTAATATCGATACCATCTTTATAATAATAAATTCGGGCCATTCCTTTATTTATAAAGTAGATTGTTTTACACGTATGCCCAATGGATTGTAAGTCTTGACTCTTTTTAATATTAATAATAGAGCAGATCTCAGTAATAGCATTTTCAGCTTCTTTGGAAAGTGGATTATGTATTCTAAAATACTGGAAGAGTAAAGTCATTGTTGAATTTATTTCAAATTTAGCTAATTTACTTTACTCTTTCAGTGAATTATTTTGGGTTAATATTTGGTAAACTAACTTTTGGAGATTATACGAAATGATAGTAGTTTGTTCTTTATTATTGTCTGATAAATCAATTTATTTAATAAACTGTTCATATCTTAGTTTACTTTCTTATCCAAAACCTTTATTGAATTCAAATCAATTAGGTGTTGATATGTTTATTCTCTCATAACTCAATTGGACAGCTTTGTCTTTAAAAGCTTTGTCATAAATTTTGCACACTTGTTTCATAGGTTAAAATTAAGATTATTTCTTAACTTTATGTGATTGCTAGGTTAGGATGTCCAGTATAACTTTTTCTTCAAACTATAATGCGATAAGCACAGCAATAATGCTGCATCAGAAATTAAGAATAGTTGCCTAACTGCTGTTAATAATTAAATTTTAGCAAAAAAAAATAGAATTTTGTTAAGTCACTATATTTTATTTAGAATAAATTTAAATAAAAATTTGTTTGTTATCGTTTAGGTTTTATATTTGCATAAATTATTTTAATTCAATCTAAATTAATCGAAATGAACTTTAAAAAAACATCTCTTTCCGCATTATCAATTCTATCTTTAGCACTTGCTTCTTGTTCAAATGACGACACACCGGCTGAAGAAACTTTTAACTATACCGTTCCGGCAACTTACACATTCGAAAGAAACGCAGTGACTTCTGTAGATTATTCAGGACAATCGAGCCGTTTATTAATGCTTGATGAGATGGGAAAATATTTTAGTACAGCCGCAACAAACGGAACTGTAGCTGATGATGCGGTTTTGTCTGAAATGTATTTAAACACAAACAATCGTTTTACTGGTGCGGGTTTAAACACTTCAGGGAAACAATTAAAAGATAAAACGGCTGCTTCAAAAGATTATTTTTCATTATATCTTGGCGGTGGTTCAATAGCTGAACAAGTAAGTGTTCGTAATTTATTTGAAACCCAATTCGACAATGCTGATGCTGCCAGTCAAGGAGCAACTGCTTCAGCGGGTGTTGCAGGTGTTTATTTAGATGGAACAAGCAAACGCTTATTTGCAGCAAATGGATTAGAGCCTCAACAAGTTTTATTAAAAGGAATGATGGGCGCTTGTTTTATGGATCAAATAGCTAATAATTATTTAAGTTTAAATAAATTAGATGAAAGCACCAATAAAGCAGACAATACTGCTAAAATTTTAGTTGCAGGTAAATCCTACACAACAATGGAGCACACTTGGGATGAAGCTTATGGTTATATTTATGGAGCAGATAATTTAACTGTTACGCCAAACACTTTCAAATTCTGGAGCAGTTATATCAATCAAGTTAATGCCGATACTGACTTTAACACTCTTAAAGCCGATATTGATTTGGCTTTCCGTAAAGGTAGAGCAGCAATTGTTGCCAATGATTATAAAGTTCGTGATGCACAAATTGATATTATAAAAGCAAAATTAGCAATAATTCCTGCGGTTAGAGCAGTATTTTATTTGCAAGAAGGAAAAGGTAAATTAGCAACTGATAATGGTGCAAAAGCTTTTCATGCTTTGACTGAAGCTTATGGATTTATTATGTCACTGCGTTATACAAATAAACCAGGAACAAATAGTCCCTATTTTACAAAAGCAGAAGTAGATGCAATGTTAGCCTCTATGGTAAGCGGAACAAATGGTCTGTGGGCTATCGATACATTGGGAGCAAAACTAGATGTTATATCTCTACAAATTGCAACAAAATTTGGTTTTACAGTTGCTCAAGCAGCAACAGTAAATTAATTCAATAAAAAACAAGGCAAGAGAAATTAACTTCTCTTGCTTTTTGTACTTTTGTGAAAATTTTTAAGAAATGAAAAAAATACTATTAATTTTAAGTCTTATTATTATAGTTGTAGCTTGCTCATCAAATGAGGGAGAAAACAATAGTGACGGAAATAATTATGATAGAACGGCACTTTTAACAAATTGGGCAGATAATATCATTGTTCCAAGTTATGTAAATTATCAAGCAAAGGTTCAAACATTGATAACTAACACAAATACTTTTGTTACAACTCCAACTGAAGCAAATCTTCAAACGGTTAGAACTTCTTGGTTGGAAGCTTACAAAGCCTATCAATATGTATCGATGTATAATTTGGGTAAAGCAGAGGAAATCAATTTTAATATGGCTTCCAATACTTATCCAACAAATACAATCGGTATAGAATCAAATATTTCCTCCGGAATTTACAATCTGGCATTGTTGTCTCAACTTGACAAACAAGGTTTTCCAGCATTGGATTATTTGATAAATGGTTTGAGCACAAATGACGCATCAATTGTTGGTTTTTATACTACAAATACAAATGCTGCAAATTACAAGCAGTATCTAACAGCTGTTGTGAGCAAACTAAAAACAAATATCGACGCAGTTGTAACAGACTGGAATTCAGGATTTAGAAATAGCTACGTAGCCAATAACGGGACTTCGGTAAGTAGCTCAGTAAACAAAACAACAAATTTATTTGTAAAAAACTTTGAAAAAGACATTCGTACCGGTAAAATAGGAATTCCAGCAGGCGTTTTTTCAAGTGGTGTTAAATATCCGGAAAAAGTGGAAGGGTATTATAAAAATGATATTTCAAAAGAATTGTTGAATGCTTCAATAAAAGCAACTCAAGATTTTTTTAATGGAAAACATTTCAATAGTACAACAACTGGAGAAGGCTTAAAAACCTATTTAGATTTTTTAAATTCGATTAGAAATGGTCAAAAACTAAGCGATATTATAAACAATCAATTTGCTACTATTTATACTGTAAACAATACGCTTAACAATAGTTTTTCACAGCAAGTAAATACTGATAATTCAAAAATGATTGCCGCTTATGATGCTTTACAGCAAAATATAATCTATACAAAACTAGATATGATGCAAGCATTAAACATCACTATTGATTATGTAGATGGAGATGGCGATTAATTATGGGTTTTAGCATAACAAAATATCTAAATAAATATTCAGAGGCATCAACGCTAGCTTTTTTTAGGCTAGCGTTTGGCTTTATGATGGTTTTAAGTCTCATACGATTTGTGAGTTATGGTTGGATTGAAAAGTTTTATATCCAACCCCTATTTCACTTTACGTATTATGGTTTTGAGTGGGTAAAGCCTCTTGGGAATTATACATATTTATTATTTTTCATTTCAGGGTTAGCTGCTTTATTTGTAGCCATTGGATACAAATATAAATTATCGATCATTACCTTTTTCCTGAGCTTTACCTACATAGAATTTATGGATAAAACCACTTACCTGAACCATTATTACTTTATTACGGTGGTAAGTTTTATACTGATTTTTTTACCGGCAAATGCCTTTTTTTCTATTGATGCCTATAGAAATCCTAAAATAGCCTTTCAGAAAATCCCGAGTTGGACTATTGATATTTTAAAATTGTTGTTAGGAATTGTCTATTTTTATGCAGGCTTGGCAAAACTCAATTCCGACTGGCTTTTTGAAGCTATGCCACTCAAAATATGGTTACCCAATAATTCCAATTTACCCATAATCGGTTCTTTATTAAATGAAAATTGGGTGCATTATGCGTTCAGTTGGACAGGAATGATTTACGATTTAAGTATCCCTTTTTTATTATTATATAAACGAACCCGATTATTCGCTTTTGCTTTAGTGGTAGTATTCCATATTCTGACTAAAATTCTGTTCCCAATTGGTGTTTTTCCGTATATAATGATTGCAAGTTCATTGCTCTTTTTTGATGCGGATTTTCATAAAAAGTGTTTGCAAACTATTTCAAAATTATTCAATTTCAGTATAACTTTCTTTGAGAACGGAAAAGAAAAAATTCAGAATTTCAATGGGATTTATAAAACTAAAATAGCCTTTTTAACCTGTTTTATAACTTTCCAATTACTGTTTCCCTTTCGATATTTATTATATCCGGACGAATTATTCTGGACCGAGGAAGGATTTCGATTTTCATGGCGCGTGATGCTTATGGAAAAAGCCGGTTATACACAATTTATTGTTACCGATGCGAAAACGAAAGAAAATATAATGATAAACAACAGTGATTTTTTAACCACTTTTCAGGAAAAGCAAATGTCGTTTCAACCGGATTTTATTTTAGAATACGCACATTTTTTACACGATTATTACCAAAAACAAGGTATTCATAACCCGGAAGTTAGAGTAGAAAGCTACGTCGCTCTCAATGGAAGATTAAGTCAAAAATATATCAATCCAACAATAAATTTAGCCAAAGAAAATGAAACATTCCATCACAAAACTTGGATATTACCTTTCAACGATGAAATTAAAGGATTTTAGTTGCATCCTATTTTTATTGTTTACAATAAATAGTTTTTCCCAATATAAAATTTCAGGAATAACTACAGCTGACAATGGTAGAATATTGGCTTCCGTTGAAGTATATAATAGATTTTCCGGGACTAAATACCTATCTAACGCTAAAGGAGAGTTTTCAATAGAATTAGACAAATCAGGCAATTATGAACTCGTTTTTTATAAAGAAAATTATGCCTTTTTAGAAAAAACAGTTTCAACATCTGAAGAAAGTATTGTTATTATTTTAGATAAAATCACCAACCTTTCGGAAGTATTTATTAATACACAAAAGGAAAAAATATTTGCACTCAATAAATTAAAGGATATTGATGAAACCGCCATTTATGCCGGAAAGAAAACCGAAGTGATCTCGTTAAACAAACTTACGGCAAACAAGGCAACCAATAATGCACGTCAAATATTTGCTCAAGTTGTAGGATTAACAATCAACGAAAGTTCAGATGGAGGTTTACAATTAAGCATTGGCGGTCGTGGATTGGATCCAAACCGAACATCCAATTTTAATACCCGACAAAACGGTTATGATATCAGTGCCGATGTTTTGGGTTATCCCGAAAGTTATTATGCAACACCTACCGAGGCTCTCGAAGAAATTCAAGTAATTCGCGGTGCAGCATCATTGCAATATGGAACCCAATTTGGCGGATTAGTAAATTTTAAATTAAAAACGCCAAGCAAAAAACCATTCGAATTTACAACAAGAAATACCATTGGATCTTATGGTTTGTTTACCAATTTCACTTCATTAAGCGGTACAAAAGATAAATTCAGTTACTACACCTTTTATAATTACAAGCAAGGAAATGGTTTTAGATCCAATTCTGAATTCGAGAGTAAAAATTATTTTGGAAATTTAAATTATCAATTCAACGATAAAACTTCCGTGCATTTTGACTACACTTATTTTAATTATTTAGCCCAACAAGCCGGCGGATTGACCGATGTGATGTTTAACGACAACCCATCACAAAGCAACAGAACCAGGAATTGGTTTGCAGTTAATTGGAACTTATTTGCATTGCGCTTAAAACATAAATTTAATGCTAATGCCGATTTTTCACTGCAATTATTTGGGCTAGATGCTAGTCGCAAAGCTGTTGGATATCGTTCCAATAGAGTTTCTAATCCTGATGTATTAGGAACGGAAAGAGATTTAATAGTAGGGAAATTTGTCAATTGGGGTGCTGAAGCACGATTTTTAAAACGGTACAAAATAAAAAACAACATCAGTGCTTTTTTAATTGGAGCCAAATATTACCAATCTGAAAATTCCGGAATTCAAGGTCCGGGAAGCTCTGGTAGTGATGCCAATTTTGATGTTACTGATGCAGAATTCCCTTTTTATCAAAATCAATCCAATTATACATATCCGAACTTGAATGTATCTGTTTTTGGAGAGAATATCTTTAAAATAACGCCTAATTTCTCTGTTACTCCCGGTTTTAGATTTGAAAAAATAAAAACACAAGCCGAAGGTTCTTATCGGAAAATAAATCTTGATTTAGCAGGAAATGTGATTTTAGACGAAACTAAGTTTGAAAATAATATAAAAGACAGAAACTTTGTTTTATTAGGAGTTGGATTAAGCTATAAACCACGAAACAGAATTGAATTTTATGGAAATGTTTCACAAAACTATCGCTCTGTAACTTTTAATGATATTCGAACCGTAAGTCCAAGTCAGGTGATTGATGAAAATATTACAGATGAAAAAGGCTATACTTCGGATATTGGAATTCGCGGGCAAATAGGCGACAAAGTAACTTTTGACGCAAGTGTTTACGGATTGTATTATGATGATAAAATTGGTGAATATGAAACTAGAAATCCCAATGGTTCAGCAGCAATAGTAAGATTTCGAGATAATATTGGAACAGCAGTGACGTATGGTTTTGAAACGATGTTCGATTGGAGTTTAAATAAAACATTTTTCAAACAAAACGACAACTTTTCTTGGAATGTATTCTCCAATATCGCTATTACCAATTCGGAATATCTAAAATCGGACGCACCAAATATTGAAGGGAACAAAGTGGAATTTGTACCGCTTTACAACATAAAAACAGGAACAGGAATTGGGTATAAAAACTTTATTTCAAGTGTACAATTCACCTATGTATCTTCTCAATTTACGGAAGCAAACAACAGTAAAACAGATGTAAATGACAATACATATGGTATTTTTGGTCAAATCCCAGCCTATTATGTAGCTGATTTTTCAACTTCCTACAAATGGAAAAGCTGGAAACTGGAAGCTGGAATTACTAATTTCACAAACAATAGTTATTTTACAAGGAGAGCTACTGGTTATCCAGGTCCAGGAATAATACCTTCTGATACCAGAACTTTTTATACAACTTTAGAATTTGTGTTTTAGAGTAATAAAAGTTTACTGATCTTCTCCTAAAGTTGTTGGTAAGTATTAAAATCAGTCAATTAGTGGAAGTTGCCCATGAGTATTTTTACCATTTTTTTTTATCTCTCCATTTCTTGGCCTTCTATTTTATTAAATACAAGCAACGGTACTTTGGCATTAAAAGAATAATTGGCTGAGTTACTGGAGAAAAATATTTTGTCGAAAAAACTTCTGTTTTGTTGCGTGAACATAATCATCATGGAGGGTTTTGACTGCTTAATTACCGCTTCTATGTTTGAAATTAAACTCTTGGCCAGATTGATATTTTCGATATGCAGTTTAATATTATGCTTTGAATTTTTTTTTACCAATTCATCTATGGTGTTTTTATTTGTTGTGATTTCGGTGGGGTAATTGAAATGGAGTATTTCAACTTTTGCCTTTAATGGCTTTGTGAATTCAATTACTTTTTCCAGTTCATTTTCAAGATTTACAAGATCGGAGGCATAAATGACGCTATTTATCTCACTTCGACGATAATTGTGGGGTACGGCTATAACAGGGACTATTGAATGGGAGATTAGACTGGAAGTGTTTGTACCGAATATTTTTTTTAGTTTTCCTGAGCCTCTGGTGCTGATGCAGATAAAACTGAATTTATTTTCCTGAGCATATTCCCTGACATTGCTGTCTGCAAAAACAGCACTTTTTATTACACACTTTTTATTTTCGGAAACAACATCAATGTCCCTATAAACCGATTCTACAAATTGGTTCAGTTTTTTTTGAATTTTATCCGCTTCTGTTTTTTCATAATCAACGAAGATGGCATCACTCCTTGATGTAAGATTTGCAATGTAATAGGAATGAAAAAAAGTTAACTCAAATTTATGTTGGGATGCCAATTGAATGGCAAAACGCAACCCTGCTTTTGAGTTAGAAGAAAAATCGGTGGTAACAAGAATTTTATCCATTATCTTTTATATTGATTGTTATTATAGCCAAAAACTATTTAATTTAGTGATTAAACCTATTATAATCTCTTGTTAGACATCAATGATGCTGCTATGCTCAAGATTAAAATAACAACAATTACCAACAATGCAATTTGTATTGGCAATTTGTAGAAATCAACCAGCAACATTTTGAGCCCGACAAATATTAATATCAAAGCAAGTCCCTTCGACAAATACCGGAACTTATCCATCATTCCTGCCAGTGCAAAATACAAAGAGCGCAAGCCAAGTATTGCAAACACATTTGATGTATAAACAATAAAATGGTCTTGTGTGATTGCCAGTATTGCAGGAATGCTATCTGCCGCAAAAATCAAATCGGTGGTTTCAATCAACACCAATACTAAAAACAAAGGCGTTGCAAACCGTTTTCCATCTTGTTTTACAAAAAATTTACCCCCATGCAGTTCATTAGTAACAGGCATTACTCTTCTGAATAATTTTATAAGTGGATTTTTCTCTGGCTCAATTATTATCTCCTTTTGCGTAAGCATCTTATATCCTGTATAAATCAGTATCGCTCCGAAAACATAAATCGTCCAATGGAATTTTTCGAGTAACGCCACTCCCGCAAAAATAAAAGCAGCCCTCATTATTAACGCTCCGATAATTCCCCAAAACAAAATTTTATGCTGATGAATCGCCGGAGTTTTGAAATAAGAAAAAATTAAAACGAATACAAAAATATTGTCTACGCTCAATGCTTTTTCAATTATGTAGCCCGTAAAAAACTCCAATGCTTTTACCTCACCTTGCCAATAATAAATAAGCCCATTGAAGCACATGGCAAGTGTTATCCAAACCCCTGTCCAAATCATGGCTTCTTTAATGCTTATTTCATGCGCTTTACGATTAAACACACCTAAATCCAATGCAAGCATCAACAATACAAATACATTAAAGCCAATCCAAAAACTCAAATCCGTTTGCATATTCGCATCTTGTTTAATTATCCATCACGCTTATTTCATCAAATTCATTTGGTTAATTTTTACAGTTTACCAAAATGTTTGTCTATTGAATCTTACTAAAACACTTTTCTATTTCGATGGTCTGATAGTCTGCGTCTGCAAGTCGTTCGGGGTTTACTTGTACAAACTGTATGGAACGAAAGCACTTCTTAAAGGTACTAAACTTTATGGCAAATGCCAATCAAAATGTTATACCGCAAAAAAAGCACTTGCAGCTTACACGAATCCTTTACAGTTTGTGATGCCTATGCAATTGATTTTATAGTCATCCCTATTCTTGTTTGTTTTTTTTCATATACGGTTCGCATTGTTTTTCTATAATACGCTGCAAGTTTGACACAAATGTTGTGGCATAAAAATCTTGTTTAATACTCCAAACGGCATGACCACTAAATTATTCTTGTTGATGTTGTTGATGTACTTTGCCTGTAAATGATATTAGGCCCTTCTCTTGCAAGCGCTTCCCGACTTCTGTTGTACTAAGACCTTCAGAGGAAGCTTTGAGACCCTCTAATACATTATTGTATGAAACTGAAGCCATTCTTTATTGGACTATGCTACTCATGAAATCTTCAGTTATTGTTGCTTAATTATCTAAAGAAATTAAAATTATTCAGAAATAGGTGCTACTGAAATTTGTTTAGGGTTTGTTTTGTGGTGTCTTACAATATTTTAATAAAAAATAAGTAAGACCGAGTGCAGCAATTAATAAAGCTAAACTTATAATAATATTACTATTTGTTTGCTGTATATCTAGTGTGATTATTTTAGTTGAAATAGCAATAATTGAGATTTCTACAATAGGAATAGTAGGAATTATATTGGAAGAAATAATTAATAGCAATGCTTTTATAAGTTCATATCCAACCGCAATAATCAATATCAAATTAAATACTTCGAATAAGGTGGAAACATCAATCAATAAATAAGGAGGGGCAGTAATTTTTTTAAATTCTAAATAGATAAGATGTAATGTACCCAGTATTAAACTTAAAGTCATTATGCCAATTAAAACACGAATTACATTTTTATTAATACCTATAATTATTCTTAAAAATTTATCTTCGCTCTTCATAACATTTTTTTTTTACGGATTAAAGTTCGAGATTAATTGTTTCAATTTTTAATCTTTGGCTAGACAAATCGGCAAAAAGCCCTCCAAAAATTGATCTTAAGTTTTCGATATTTTATGTTTGTCCTCTGTGTCAATTTTATCAGGTTGTCTTTTACGCTAATAAAGTCCTGTTATTACAAGTAAATTTAGTTATAAAAATGTGGACCTTTACCAATATAATTGTTTTTTTGTTTTTCACCCCTGTTCGCAACAAACTTTGTTGCGGTTTTTTCAGTCCTTCTACTCTTCGCCATTGGTATTCTGTATGAGTGCAATTTTTGGACTTATTTTAAATGTACTGGTGTAGGCAAGCCAGCCAATACTATTTATTATCCGTAATTCTTTGTTCCTGCGAATACGAATTACCTCCTATTCCAGTAAGCACCAAAAAGAACATTAATTATTTTAAGAACATCATAAGCGGTTAAATATAAAAACGTGTAGCCGAATTATAACTACACGTTTTGTGAATACTATTTTTTTATTTTTTTGTGGCGCGTTCTAATCTATCGTTAATGGATTTTCTAGCGCATCCTCTTTTCTGGCAATTTCTCCCGAAAAAGTTCCCAATGTATCAGTGTCAAATTTATCGGATACAATGCAACTTACTCCTAATTCATTTTCAAGAATTGGTGCAATCACGTTTTCTTTTTATGCTTAGTTGCTTTAAAAAGTTTTCTACCTTGAAACATACTAGTTATTCGTTAAAACTTATTTCAATCTTATCTATTTACAATCATGGTATCATCATAGAAAGTTACTATACCAGTTGTAATATCATGTGTTCCTCCTACAATTCCGATCTCACCTTTTTCTATCATTTCTTTTAGAATTGGGCTGCGCTCCATCATGGCATGCACCGTTCTTTTTACATTTATGGTAGCCACTTTTTCTACGAACTCCCCATTACTTGAACTGCGATTTTCGGTTTCGGTTTTTTCATCGTAAACTGCGGGTTGAATTTTACTTAACAGAGCGGTTAAGTTCCCCATTTCCACATGATCACATGCGCCTTTTATGGCACCACATTTTGTATGCCCCAAAACAACAATTATTTTCGATCCAGCCACTTTACAAGCGAACTCCATGCTACCTAAAATATCTTCGTTAATAATATTGCCCGCAATACGAACACTAAAAACGTCTCCCAAACCTTGGTCAAAAATCAACTCCGCCGAAGTTCGAGAGTCTATGCAACTCAAAATAACGGCAAAAGGGTGTTGCCCATCCGATGTTTCATTAGCCTGCTGCAAAAGGTTACGGTTTATTTTAAGATTATTCACAAATCTTTTATTACCTTCTTTTAATATATCAATCGCCATTGTAGGGGTAATGGCATCTTGCATTTCTTTGTTTAATGTTTTCATTGTTCTCTGTTTTTTATTTTTTAAAAAATTTCTGTTTTAAGCCGGTTCGATACAGTTTATTTTTTCAACCGTTATGTTCTTGGTCTTGGCATTAATCTGATAGTCTTTTATGAATTCTACCACATCATAATCAATGGATTTGGAATTAGAGCAGTCAATAATCACTTTTGAATTTGCAGGGATGCTATCCAGCGCTTGTATGACACTTGGTTTATTGAAAAATGAAACCTCTTCGGCCAAAACAATATGATGCACTTCATGTCCCTCTTCGGTAGTCGTAACATCTTTCAATTGGTACGAATTTCGGTAGCTGTGACGCAAAGCATAAAAGCCGCCCAATAGCATCCCTACGGTAATCCCTTTTAGCAGATCGGTTGCCAAAATAGTGGCAACTGTAGCGGCAAAAGGAATAAACTGCTCCCATCCTAATTTATACATCTCTTTAAAAAGAGCCGGTTTGGCCAATTTATAACCTACCATCAATAAAATAGCCGCCAAACTTGCCAATGGTATCATATTCAATACACTTGCAATAGTAATGGCACTCAACAGCAGAAAGAAACCGTGAAGGATAGCGGACATTTTTGTTTTTCCGCCAAAAGATATATTTGCCGAACTTCGAACAATTACTTGCGTAATAGGTAACCCACCAATTAAACCAGAAATTATATTTCCTAAACCTTGTGCTTTTAGCTCTCTATTGGCTGGCGTAATTCTTTTATCGGGGTCTAATTTATCGGTTGCCTCAACACTTAATAAAGTTTCTAAACTACCCACAATAGCGATTATAATAGCGACTTTATACACTTCTAGATTAGATAACGCGGTAAAATCAGGCAAAGTAAACTGCCCGAAAAATTCTGAAACGGAATGTGGCACCGGTAACCGTACCACTTGGTCGGCAGCTAAACTAAAATTCAGCATTTCGTTTTGGTAAAAATAATTCATCACAATACCCAATGCCACCACCACGATTGGCCCTTGTATCAATTGGAATATTTTATGTTTTTTTGTCAATACCTTATCCCACAATATCAGTATAGCCAAGGATATTACTCCAATAAGCACTGCCCCTGGCGTTATAAATTCAAATGCTTTAAAAATCTCAGAAAACGTATTTTGTCCATCCGACTGCAAAAAAGCATCATCCCCAACAGCGTCTTTGTCCCAGCCTAATGCGTGGGGTATTTGTTTTAGTATAATCAAAAGACCAATACCGGTAAGCATCCCCTTAATAACAGAAGACGGAAAAAAGTAAGCAACAAAGCCCGCTTTGGCATATCCCAAAATCAGTTGGATAATTCCTGCCAAAACAACTGCCGTTAAAAATGCTGTCCATGAACCCCCAAGCGAAGCAATAGAAGTTAGAACAATAACTGCCAATCCGGCAGCAGGCCCACTGACACCCAAAGGCGAGCCACTGGAAACACCCACCACAATACCTCCGACAATACCCGCGATAATACCAGCAAACAATGGCGCACCTGATGCCAATGCGATACCAAGACATAACGGAACGGCTACGAAAAACACAACAATACTTGCGGGCAAGTCGTATTTCAGTTCTTTAAACATACTTTTTAATTCCATAATCGGTTTTTTTTAGTTTGACACGGCAAAGATAGAAATTATATTATTAATGATAGTAACACTATCATTAATAATAGTAAAATAAATTTTAGCTATATTTGCCAAAGAAAGTTGAAGCTTTTTCAGTCATTTATTATACAACGACCAATCAATACAAGGATACAAATGGAGCTACAATTGCAAATAAAAATGAATGAGGCGTTATTTCTCCGTAATCCTAAACAGACAGAGTTGGGAAAAAAGATTCTTATGCACAGCATTCAATTGATCTACCAAAGCGGCTTCGAAACCTTTACCTTTAAAAAATTAGCAAAAGACATTGGTACAACCGAAGCGGGTATTTACCGATACTTTGAAAACAAACATCGCTTACTGTTATATCTTGTAGCTTGGTATTGGAGTTGGCTTGAATACCAGATAAGCTTTCATACCAATAATATTAATGACCCCATTATTAGATTAAAAAAGGTAATCAAATTATTAGCGACAACAGTAACAGATGATAAAAAAACAAGTTATATTAACGAAAGTCTATTGCATCAAATTGTTATTTCAGAAGGTTCAAAAGCATATTTAACAAAGCATGTAAGCGAAGACAATAGACACCATTTTTTCAAACCCTATAAAGACCTTTGTGCAGTTATAGGTGATTTAATTTCAGAATGTAATCCGAAGTACAAATACCCGAAATCATTAGCTACCACCATTATTGAAATGGCTCATTTTCAGAATTTTTTCATGAACAACTTGCCTTCACTTACCGATTTTGGAAAAAATAAGGACGAGGCAAAAATCATTTCTTTTCTTGATGATTTGGTGTTTTTCAGTATAAATAAAATTTAGTTTTCAATGAGATGTCTGTCATTCGAAGGGGATTCACAATAAAATTGAAAACAATTGTTCGTTTGCTATTTAGAATATTTTAAATGACTACAAAACCTATCTCGTCCGAAGTGGAACCGTTTTGAGTTCCATTTAGAAATACAGGAAACACTGTCAAGTGCTTCTTTTGTTGTACAACTTCGTTTGCAATGTATGCTCCAAATCAAGACCATTGAAAAAAAACTCAGAGGTTTTGACAATGCAATGGCTGAGACAAGTTATCGTTACCAAGAACTTTATTGGGCAGGACAAGACTAAAACTGGGAATATGCCGACTGTCAATTATAAAAAATAAAAATCGCCATTGCAAACGGATTAGAACGCAGACCAAAAAGAGCAAAATCAGCAGAACACTTTTTGAATTATGTTTTTCACGAAATGAAAAAATCAGTAGAAAGCAAAGGCACAGCCGTTTTCAACAAAGGATTACAAACTATGACAATTAACTGCAACAGCGGTCACGCAATGGAGAAAGCCCCATTTTTCAGCGGTCAAATCCCAATTAACAGACAATCTCCAATAAAAAAATAGGATGTTCAAAAAAATCATTCATACAGACAACTCAAAAACTACAATCTTAATCAGACTGATGGTTGGAGCTGTATTTCTTTCAGAAGGTATTCAGAAATTTTTATTTTCTGATACACTTGGAGCAGGACAGCTATCTTTTTTTGTTTGATTCAAAAAAGGTATCTTTGCACCGTCCATATTAAACTCCTATTTAAAATTAGAGACCTAATTAGAGACCTCTTCATTTTAAACATACATAAAAGCTTTATTTTAAGCACTATTAGACCATGAATTACCTATCTGTAGAAAATATATCGAAATCTTTTGGAGAAAGAACGCTTTTTGAAAACATTTCTTTTGGAATCAATAAAGACCAAAAAATTGCCTTCATAGCCAAAAATGGCTCTGGAAAAACTACTATCATGAGTATTATTAATGGTCTTGACGAACCAGATACGGGACAAGTAGTTTTGAGAAAAGGTATAAAAATGGCTTTCCTTTCGCAAAATAACAACTTGCAAGATGAATTGACGATTGAGGAAAGCATTTTCGCATCGGATAATGAGACTTTGAAAGTGATTGAGGCGTATGAAAAAGCATTAGAAAATCCTGAAGATGAAGAAGCATACCAAAAAGCTTTTGACGGAATGGATCAGCATAATGCCTGGGATTTTGAAACGCAATACAAGCAAATTTTGTTCAAACTGAAGTTGGAAGATTTCAAACTTAAAGTAAAGAATCTTTCCGGTGGACAGAAAAAAAGATTATCACTGGCTATCATTCTAATTAATCGTCCTGATTTATTGATTCTGGATGAACCTACTAATCACTTGGATTTAGAGATGATTGAATGGCTGGAAAGCTATTTTGCCAAAGAAAACATTACGTTGTTTATGGTGACGCACGACCGTTTCTTTTTGGAGCGTGTTTGTAATGAAATCATCGAATTAGACAACGGGAAATTATACCAATACAAAGGAAATTACTCGTATTATTTAGAGAAAAAAGAGGAACGCATCGCATCCGAGAATTCGAGTGTGGATAAAGCACAAAACCTTTTTGTAAAAGAATTAGAATGGATGCGACGTCAGCCAAAAGCGAGAACGACCAAGTCGAAATCGCGTCAGGATGATTTTTATGATATCAAGGAAAAAGCGCAAAGTCGCCGTCGTGAAAATAAAGTGGAACTTGAAATTAATATGGAGCGCATGGGAAGCAAGATAATCGAGCTTCACAAAATTTCCAAGAAATTCAAGGATCATGTGATCATGGACAATTTCAGTTTTGATTTTCAACGTGGGGAACGCATTGGAATCATTGGAAAAAATGGAACTGGAAAATCAACTTTCTTGAATTTATTGACCGGAACTTTACCGCTTGATGGTGGAAAAGTAGTGATTGGTGAAACGATAAAAGTAGGTTACTATACACAAAGTGGAATTAACCCTAAACCGGGTCAGCGTGTGATTGATGTGATTAAGGAATACGGAGAATTTATTCCATTGATGAAAGGGAAATTGATTTCGGCTTCGCAATTGCTGGAGCGTTTCTTGTTTGATTCTAAAAAACAATACGATTTTGTGGATCGATTGAGTGGTGGCGAATTGAAACGTTTGTATTTGTGTACGGTTTTGATTCAGAATCCAAACTTTTTGATTCTGGATGAGCCTACCAATGATTTGGATATTGTAACGCTGAATGTTTTGGAAAGCTTCCTTTTGGATTATCCGGGTTGCTTAGTTGTGGTTTCTCACGACAGGTATTTCATGGATAAAATTGTGGATCACTTATTCATTTTTAGAGGTGATGGTGTCGTGGAAGATTTCCCTGGAAACTATTCTGATTTTAGAGCCTACGAAGACAGTGCTGATGTGGCTCAAAAAGAGGAAAACAAAGCTGACAAGAAAGACTGGAAACAAAACAATCCAACAGGAAACCTGACCTTCAACGAGCAAAAAGAATTCCAAAAAACGGAACGAGAAATAAAAGATTTAGAGATTCAAAAAACAACTATCGAGCAATTATTCTCAGACGGAAAAATTACTGAAGCTGATATTGAAAAGAAAGCTAATGAATTGAAAAACATCATCAATAAAATTGAAGAGAAAGAGGAACGATGGTTTGAGCTTTCGGCTAAGATAGAAGGATAAAATTAGTATTCAGTGTTCAGTCGCAGTTTGCAGCATGAACACTAAAGTTTACAAATCGCATTTTAAATAAAAACCACAACAAAATCTAATTTCTGTTGTGGTTTTCATTTTATAAACTAGTAGCTTTTGCAAATGGGTTATGCCAAAAACAAGGTCTTCTTGTGATAATTATATAAATTCGAATCATAAAGGGTTACTTTAGGCGCGATTTTTTCGGAAGAAGCATCAAACTTGATACCGTTGTATTTGCGGAACAAGTAAATCTCTTTCAAACAATTAGCCAAACTCTTATGGATTAAGGTCTTAAAAGTCGGCAATTTTTTGTCTCCTACCAATAAATCAATTTGGTAATTCGAACTCGTTTTCGATATATTATTTCCGATGATTCTTACCGTAAATTTTGTCGGAATTCCGTTTTGTTCCCCTTGATACTCTATCACCATAGTATTTAAAATTAAAATGTGGTTAAATTAGATAATGTTTAAACTTTTACATTTATTGAATTCTATATTAAAGATACTAATATAAAGAAAACTGCACAATAACAGCCCATAAATTATTAATTTACAACAAAACTAATTAATAAAACGGTTTTGAACCTAATTTAAAACTCTAAAAATTTCATAAATTATTGGGCAGTCCGG
This sequence comes from Flavobacterium esculini, assembly GCF_048284325.1. Lineage (NCBI taxonomy): Bacteria > Pseudomonadati > Bacteroidota > Flavobacteriia > Flavobacteriales > Flavobacteriaceae > Flavobacterium > Flavobacterium esculini. The sequence goes on from NZ_JBLVPI010000011.1 coordinate 139,702, forward strand.
ATTTACAATCCGTGTTGGCAAATTTTGGGCAATAAAAAACCCACAACAAAATATAATTCTGCTCTGGGTTTTATATATCGTTAAGAATGTCAAATACATCCCAACAACAAATTAAAAATATTTTTCTAAAAAACAATCCTATAAGAAATAGATGCACAAGATAAGCTAACTTAAATGTACTTCTATTACTTAAATGGTTTAAAGTCTGGATCTTGCTTTTTATTTATTTGTCATAATCCACTTTATAGACAATTATGTCATTTTATAAAAACTACCAAGGAATAGGGTTGTAATCTTTCAAAAACTTCCCACACCAATGCTTTCCTGTATTAATACCGTCAAACAACGGATCCATAACCCTTGCAGCTCCATCCACAATGTCTAATGGCGGTTGAAAATCTTCTTCTTCCTGTTTTCTTTTGGCTAACTCTGCCGGATCTTCATCAGTAACCCAACCCGTATCCACCGCATTCATAAAAATTCCGTCTTTTGCCAAAGTTCCTGAAGAAGTGTGCGTCAGCATATTCAAAGCGGCTTTAGCCATATTAGTATGAGGATGACGGTCTTCCTTGAAAAAGCGATGAAACTTCCCCTCCATAGCCGAAACATTAATGATGTGCTTTTGTCCGGTATTGTCTTTCTTCATCACTTCCGAAAGGCGGTTGCACAATACAAATGGCGCAACCGAATTCACCAACTGTACTTCAATCATCTCCGTTGTTTCTATTTGTCCCAATCGCAAACGCCAGCTGTTGGTCTTTCTTAAATCCACTTGCTGCAAATCGGCGTCGAGTTCTCCTTCCGGAAAAACTTCATTTGCCACCAGTGCGTTATCAAACGAATACGGAATCTGCGATAATTTGGCGGAAGCCCGCAACCCAATTCCCGGTTCTGGTCCATGCCAAGTCACTGGCATATTTTGATTCGAAGAAACTCCTGATGTCAATACTTTTAATTCATCCAAACAATTGGTATGATCCAGTAATAATTCTTGCGCTTGTTGCGGTAAAGAAGCGATAGGAAGTTCTTCATTTTCCATTAAATGGGTATAGAATCCCGCGGGACGTCTCACGGTTTGTGCCGCATTATTAATCAAGATATCCAAACGCTCATACTTTTGCTCTATGAAATTGCAAAAAATCTCCACACTGGGAATATGTCGTAAATCCAATCCATGAATTTTCAAACGATGTCCCCAATCCATAAAATCATCTTCTTTAGAAAAACGCAATGCTGAGTCCACCGGAAAACGAGTCGTTGCAATAACAGTTGCGCCTCCGCGTAAAAGCATCAACGTAATGTGATAGCCTATTTTTAGACGAGAGCCCGTAATAACAGCTACTTGCCCTTTTACATCTGCGGTTTGAAACCGTTTCGCATAATTAAAATCACCACAATCGGTACACATCGTATCATAAAAGTGGTGCATTTTAGTAAACTCGGTTTTACAGACATAACAATTTCTGGGAGTTTCCAGTTCTAATTGTTCTTTGAGAGCGAGATGGTTCATCGCCAATAATTTTGGTGCCACAAAAACACTCGCTTCACGGGCATGTCTGATTCCGGTTTCCTTGCGGGCAGTTCGGTCGCGCTTTTCCATTTTTCTTTTGACAGCTAACTTTCCGTCCTTTTTTCTACGGGAAAGTTCATCACGATCGGGTCTGGAAAACATTCCTGCGGCTTTGATTAAGGCCGTTCGTTGTTCTTTTGGGATATCAAATATTTGGTCTGTATCCGTATTCAATTGTGCCAAAATAGCGATGCATCGGTCAATTTCTTCCGAGCTTATGGCAGTCTTATTTTCTATTGCTGATGTTGTCATTATATAAAACAGGCATTTTTATTAGCAAAAATACCAAGGGTGCAAATATACTATTTAAAGTGAATAGTATCTAGAGAAGTGATTCGTGTAATACCTGAATTATTACTAATCCCCAAGGCATACGCTTTAGGAATTAAACTTTTAAGATATTTTCACATTAGAATCTGCGTAAATCTGTAAAATCTGCCTGAAAAATATAGGACCGCAGATTTTACAAATTTACGCAGATTATTCACTCCACACTACTTACTCCTTTTTTGTATCTTCGTGCCTTCTTTATAAAAGCATTAATACTCTTTATGTTATTCCAAATAAAATCGTACTTACAATTCCTTTGGCACTCAAGAAATGAGCATGCGGTACATTCGCCATTTGTGTTTACTTTATTAACAAAATGCTTTTATGACAAAAAATCAAAACCCGAATATGCAGTTCTAAGAAATTACAGAAAATCCCTTTTAGAAAACAACACTACAATCGAAGTTACCGATTTTGGTGCAGGTTCGAAAGTTTTCAAATCTAATAAAAGAAAAATTTCCAAGATTGCCAGAACGGCTGGAATTTCTCCAAAACGAGCCCAATTATTATTTAGAATCACTAATTATTTACAGCTGGACCCGAGCGACAGCGAACAGGCGAAGCAATCTATTTTAGAAATTGGTACTTCATTAGGATTAGCGACTACTGCCCTTTCTTTGGGTAATTTAAAAGCAAAAACAATCACTTTAGAAGGTTGTCCGGAAACAGCAAAACAAGCCCAATTGCAATTTCAAAAATTCAATTTCAATACCATAAAGTCCGAAATAACAGAGTTCAGTACTTATTTGCTAAACTGTACACTGAACACTGAACACTACCAACTAGTCTATTTCGACGGCAATCACTCCAAGAAAGCAACACTGGAATATTTCGAACTTTTGTTGCCAACGATTACCAACGAAACCTTGTGGGTATTCGACGATATACATTGGTCACCAGAAATGGAAGAAGCTTGGGAAATCATAAAAAAACATCCAAAAGTGACCGTTACGATTGATACATTCCAGTGGGGTTTGGTATTTTTTAGAAGAGAACAGCCCAAAGAGCATTTTATAATTCGCATTTAATGCAAAAAAAATGACAGTCATTGCTGACTGTCATTTCTAACCTTGAATTAGTAAGTCGTTTATTCTTTTGCTCTTTTCATTTCTCCTGATTTTGCACCCATTCTATTCACTTTCAACATTGGAGCAAATTTGAATTTTAAAGCAGCAATTTTTCTGTTATCTTCAGACGAAAGTCCTTCTTTTTCAACAGTATTTTTTCTGCTGTCCAATGCTTCGTACATTAATTTAATTTCATCCCAGTCTTCACGTGAATAACTGTCTTTATTATCTTCAGCAGTATGGATGAATTGTTGGTAAACACTATGAATATTAGCTGCGTTTACCCAACTAAAGTTCATATCATCTCCAATTTTTCCTTGACCAAACAAAGCATTTCTTAATTGTTGTTTTGAATTTACTGGCGCAGCAACAATTTCTTGTTCCGCTTTTTCAGCTTCATATTTAGCTTTTAAAGCTTCATATTTGGCTCTACTTGCAGCAAGACGTTCTTGCGCTGCCGCATTATCTTTCATGTTTGCAATAGCAGCTTCAGCTTCTCCGCTTTTCAATTCATAAGTTGCTTCAATCCCCTGCCAATTCCCTTTAGCATCTTCTGCTGCAACATTACCTACTGAATCTACGTACATAACATAACTATCAACAGTTTTCTCTGCTTGTTCCGCTTTCTCATCCTTACAAGAGGTAAACCCTAAAGCGATTACCGCTACACCTAATAATAACTTTTTACTTTCCATAATTTCTTGATTTGATTAAATATTATCATGTAAATTTAAGCAACATTATTCGATTCGTAATTATAATCCAAAAATCTTATAAATATTACATGTAATTATGAAATAAAAAAAAATAAAGTGGGAATTATATAAATTAACCTTTAAATAGTATAAATAATTACGGCCCAATTCTATGTATTAAAAATTGTATTTTAAAAGAAATAAGCAAAATTGCAATTATTTGATTTTTGAAAAAGGTAGTTCTTATTTAAAATTGAAGAGAAAACCTGTAACAAATTTAAAAAATGACTACTTATCAATAATTCGAAAGTCTTTTGTACTTTTAAAATCAAAAATCGTTAATCAGCAATCAAAATCCCAATGGCAAACCCGCTAATAAAAATAACCAATATCAAACGAGATTTTATTCTCGGAAACGAAATCGTTTATGTCCTAAAAGGCATTGATTTAGAGATAAATAAAGGGGAATATGTTGCATTAATGGGACCATCTGGATCTGGAAAATCAACTTTAATGAATTTATTAGGTTGCTTGGACACCCCAACTTCCGGGAGTTATATTCTGAACGGAAAAGATGTCAGCCAGATGAAAGATGATGAATTAGCTGAAATTCGCAATAAAGAAATTGGTTTTGTTTTCCAGACTTTTAACCTTTTGCCAAGAACAACTGCACTAGATAATGTGGCTTTACCCATGATTTACGCAGGTTTTTCTAAATCCGAGAGAAATGTCCGAGCTACCGAAGTATTGGAACAAGTGAATCTTGCTGACAGAATGGACCACCAACCCAACCAACTTTCTGGAGGACAACGCCAGCGTGTAGCTATTGCGCGTGCTTTAGTCAATAAACCATCCATCATTCTTGCCGATGAACCTACAGGAAATTTAGACAGTAAAACATCGCTTGAAATCATGAAACTTTTTGGAGACATCCATGCTAACGGCAACACCGTAATTCTGGTAACTCACGAAGAGGAAATTGCTGCTTACGCCCATAGAATTATCCGTTTAAGAGATGGACTTATTGAAAGTGATACTATAAAATAGTTTTTTTAGGAGCCATTTCCAGCTATTCGCTTGTATCTCTTTCTTGCCATTCTTCCTTCGTATGAATGACAAGAAACAGGATACCGCTGCTATCTGGGCTAAGGAATCCCGCTCACAATACCATCTAAATTTCCAAATAATACCTGCACCCAAAATGAGAATAGCGATACTAACTTGCGAAAAACTTCCCGATTTAACTCCCGAAGATCAAAAAATAATTCCTGCATTAGCCAAACATAACATGCAAGCCAAAGCGGTAATTTGGAGTGACAAAACCATCAATTGGAACGATTTCGACTATTTAATTTTTCGTAATACTTGGGATTATTTCGAGAAAGAAACCGAATTCAACCTTTGGCTTAGCCAAATAGAGAAATCAGGAATTAAAACGCTTAACCCCATTGAAGTAATTAAGCAAAACATCCACAAGTTTTATTTGCGTGAAATGGAAAAGCAGGGAATTAAAATTCTTCCGACTGTTTTCATAGACAAAACGGACAATCTCAATCTTGCAGAACGCATTCCCCCACATTGGAAAAAAGCAGTTATAAAACCGGCATTTTCTGCAGGTTCCTATCTTACGGAAGTTTTTGAACTATCGGATATTCCAAAAATAAACGAGCAATACAAAACTATCGCTTCGGAGAAAGAATTGCTTTTACAAGAATTCATGCCGCAAATTCAAACATTGGGCGAAACCTCTTTTATTTTTTTTAATAAAAAATTCTCTCATTGTGTCAATAAAAAACCCGTTGAAGGGGATTTTAGGGTGCAATCTCAATTTGGAGGAAAATACCATTTGGTTCAACCTAGTCAGGAACTCATTAAAAAAGCACAGAAAATTGTCCATACTTTTCAAGACAATTTATTGTATGCCAGAGTGGACGGAATAGTAATTGACAATGATTTGTACTTAATGGAAATGGAATGTATTGAACCCGATTTGTATTTCAATCTCAGTGACCGTTCACTGGACCGATTTGTAGCAGCAATAGTGGAATTAATACCCTAAATTTGTTCTTTTAAAATCAAACAAACGCGAGATGAAAGTATATACAAAGACTGGAGATAAAGGAACAACAGCACTTTTTGGCGGAACCAGAGTCCCAAAAGACCATGCCCGTATAGAAAGTTACGGCACCGTTGACGAATTGAATTCCCATATCGGTTTAATTCGGGACCAGGAAATGAACAGTCATTATAAAGAAATCCTTATCGAAATACAAGATCGATTATTCACCGTTGGCGCTATACTTGCTACGCCTCCGGAAAAAGAGGTGATGAAAAACGGGGAATTGCGTTTAAAAAAATTGGGGATTATCGAGTCCGATATTGAATTATTGGAAAACGAAATTGACGCGATGGAAGAAGCATTGCCTCCAATGACTCATTTTGTCCTTCCCGGTGGACATACTACTGTGTCATATTGTCATATAGCACGTTGCGTTTGTCGCAGAGCAGAGCGTCTAGCAGTACATTTAAGCCATAATGAACCCGTTGCTGAAATCGCTATCAAATACCTGAACCGACTTTCTGACTATCTTTTTGTGTTGGCACGAAAGTTGTCTCATGATTTGAACGCTGCGGAAATCCAATGGATTCCAAGGAAGTAGTTTTCAGTATGCAGCGGTCCGTTTTCAGCTGTATTTTCGGTTCAAAAACTTTAAACTTTTAAACCTTAAACTTCAAACAAAAAAAGACGTTCTTAACTTTAACTAAAAATAAATGATTTTTTACTTGTCTTTTTCAGTAAAAAATTTATTTTTGCACAAAACTAAATCGACAACAGATGTATTGGACATTAGAATTAGCATCTTATTTAAGTGATGCCCCGTGGCCTGCTAACAAAGACGAACTTATTGACTACGCTATTAGAGCAGGAGCTCCATTAGAAGTAGTAGAAAACCTTCAATCTATAGAAGATGAAGGCGAGATATATGAATCAATGGAAGAAATTTGGCCAGATTATCCTACAGACGAAGATTATCTTTGGAATGAGGATGAATATTAAAAAGTAAACCAAGAAAAAGTCTCAAAAGAGGCTTTTTTTTTGTTTAAATTTACACAATTACACAAATAGAAATAAAAACATATTATGAGTTTTATAAACAGTATCATTAAAGTCTTTGTTGGAGATAAATCTCAAAAAGATGTAAAGGCTTTACAGCCTTATCTTAACAAAATCAAAACTTTTGAAAATCCTCTAATGGCATTATCTAATGATGAACTTAGAGCGCGTACCGCATTTTTCAAAGATAAAATAAAACAAGCCCGTTCTGAAAAAGATGCTAAAATTGACGCATTGAAACAAGAAGTGGAAAGCATTGAAGACATTGATAAAAGAGAAGATATTTATATCGCTATTGATGCGCTGGAAAAAGAAGCTTACGATATTTCGGAAAAAACATTGCTGGAAATCCTTCCTGAGGCATTTGCAGTGGTAAAAGAAACGGCCAGACGATTTAAAGACAACACTCAAATCGTTGTAACTGCAACTGCAAAAGACCGTGAATTTTCAGCAACTAAAAGTTACATCACTTTAGATGGTGACAACGCAATTTGGGCTAATTCCTGGAGTGCTGCCGGTAAAGAAATTACTTGGGACATGATTCACTATGACGTACAGTTAATAGGTGGAATGGTTTTGCATGAAGGAAAAGTAGCTGAAATGCAAACAGGGGAAGGAAAAACATTGGTAGCAACCTTACCGCTGTACTTAAATGCTTTGACTGGAAACGGGGTGCATTTAGTAACGGTAAATGATTATTTGGCAAAACGTGATAGTACATGGAAAGCACCTTTATTCGAATTTCATGGATTGACTGTTGAATGTATTGACAATTACCAACCAAGTTCTGAAGGAAGAAAAAAAGCGTATAATGCTGACATCACTTACGGAACGAATAATGAGTTTGGTTTTGACTACTTGAGGGATAACATGGCGCATACGCCAGATGAATTAGTTCAAAGAAAACACAATTACGCCATTGTCGATGAAGTCGATTCAGTTTTGATTGATGATGCAAGAACTCCGTTGATTATTTCAGGACCTGTTCCACAAGGAGATCGTCATGAGTTCATGGAAATGAAACCAAAGATTGAAAACTTAGTTAGTTTACAACGTCAGTTGGCTAACGGTTTCCTATCTGAAGCTAAAAAATTAATCAAAGAAGGAAATACTAAAGAAGGCGGATTCTTATTATTAAGAGCATACAGAAGTTTACCTAAAAACAAAGCTTTAATTAAGTTTTTGAGTGAGGAAGGAATCAAGCAATTGCTTCAAAAAACCGAAAACCAATACATGCAGGACAACAATCGCGAAATGCATAAGGTTGATGAAGCATTGTATTTTGTAATTGAAGAAAAAAACAACCAAGTTGAATTGACTGATAATGGAATAAAATTCCTTTCAGGAGATACCGATGCTGACTTTTTCGTACTTCCAGATATTGGAACCGAGATTGCTGCTATCGAAAAGAAAAAACTGGACAAAGATACTGAAGCGGAAGAAAAAGAAAGATTATTCCAGGATTTCGGAATTAAAAGCGAGCGTATTCACACGTTGACCCAGCTTTTGAAAGCCTATGCTTTATTTGAAAAAGATGTAGAATATGTAATCATGGACAACAAAATCATGATTGTTGATGAGCAAACAGGTCGTATCATGGATGGCCGTCGTTATTCTGATGGATTACACCAAGCAATTGAAGCCAAAGAAAACGTAAAAATCGAAGCTGCTACACAAACATTTGCAACAGTAACATTACAAAACTATTTCAGAATGTACAGCAAGCTAGGCGGTATGACTGGAACTGCAGTAACTGAAGCGGGTGAGTTATGGCAAATATACAAACTGGATGTGGTAGAAATTCCTACTAACAGAGGAATGGCCAGAAAAGACAAAGAGGATTTTATTTATAAAACGACTCGTGAGAAATTCAATGCCGTAATTGAGGATGTAACCCAATTATCAAATGCAGGAAGACCAGTATTAATTGGAACAACTTCGGTAGAGATTTCAGAATTATTAAGCCGAATGCTTAAAATGAGAGGGGTTGCGCACAATGTATTGAATGCAAAAATGCACAAACAAGAAGCTCAAATCGTTGAAGAAGCAGGAAAATCAGGTGTCGTAACGATTGCTACCAATATGGCTGGTCGTGGTACCGATATCAAATTATCTGCCGAAGTAAAAGCTGCTGGTGGATTAGCGATTGTAGGAACAGAACGTCACGATTCACGTCGTGTTGACCGTCAGTTGCGTGGTCGTGCAGGTCGTCAAGGTGACCCGGGAAGTTCTCAGTTTTATGTTTCTCTTGAAGACAACCTAATGCGTTTGTTTGGTTCTGACAGAGTCGCTAAAGTGATGGACAGAATGGGATTACAGGAAGGCGAAGTAATTCAACATTCTATGATGACAAAATCTATCGAGCGTGCTCAGAAAAAAGTAGAGGAAAATAACTTTGGTGTTCGTAAACGTTTATTGGAATACGATGATGTTATGAATGCACAACGTGAAGTAGTTTACAAACGTCGTCGCCATGCATTGTTTGGAGAGCGTTTGAAATTGGATATTGCTAACATGCTTTACGACACTTGCGAATTGATTATTGACGAAAACAAAGCGACAAATAATTTTAAAAACTTTGAATTTGAATTAATTCGTTATTTCTCTATCACTTCTCCGGTTACCGAAAGTGAATTTGTGAAATTAACTGAGATGGAATTAACCGGTAAAGTATATAAAGCGACATTAGAATTTTATACGGAGAAAACAGAAAGAAGCGCCAGAGAAGCTTACCCTATCATAAAAGATGTTTACGAAGATAAAAACAATCAATTTGAGCGTATTGTAGTTCCATTCACTGATGGAATCAAAACCTTAAATGTGGTTACCGATTTGAAAAAAGCGTACGAAACTCAAGGGGCGCAATTAGTTGCTGATTTTGAGAAAAACATCACTTTGTCAATTGTTGATGAGGCTTGGAAAAAGCACTTGCGTAAAATGGACGAATTGAAACAATCTGTTCAATTAGCCGTTCACGAACAAAAAGATCCATTACTTATTTACAAACTGGAAGCGTTCAATTTATTTAGAGGAATGCTTGACAATGTAAATAAAGAAGTTATTTCATTCTTATTTAAAGGTGATTTACCGGCTCAAGAGAATCAACATATTCAAGAGGCAAAAGAAGTTCGTCAGAAAGAAGATTATAAATTGAGCAAAGACGAAATTCCAAATAGCGAAAATATAAATCGTGAGGCTGGAGAAACGCAACAACGACAAGTAACAGAAACTATCGTGAGAGATATGCCAAAAATCAATCGCAATGACAACGTTACAATTCAAAACGTGGCTAACGGACAAACACAAGAAATTAAATTCAAAAAAGCCGAAAGCTTAATCGCTTCAGGACAATGGGTCATCGTTAACTAATAACCGTTTCGATTCTGTCCCGTCCTGAAAAAACGATACAGATTATTAGATAAAATTAAATATTAAACAGTAGCAAAAATGTTTTTGCTACTGTTTTTTGCTTTATAGGTTCTCATGTTAATTATGCTTTGA
>NZ_JBLVPI010000012.1:0-146978 GCF_048284325.1 Flavobacterium esculini
GTCTCTATATTGGGAACAGCCATCTGCACCAGTTTGTACAGTACCGGCAACTCCTGCTACATTTCCTGATTTAGCACCTTTTACACCACAATTGTCTGTCCAAGTGGCACTAACGCTGGCAGGCCAATCCGTATTACATCCTGTCAACGTATAATCAGCAGGTGCTGTAATCACTGGTATGGTCACGTCGTATTGTCTGGTTATGCGCACTTTTTTCTGAACAGCTACGTTTGCGCAATCGTCAGTAATATCAAAAGTGTAGTCTCTATATTGGGAACAGCCATCTGCACCAGTTTGTACAGTACCGGCAACTCCTGCTACATTTCCTGATTTAGCACCTTTTACACCACAATTGTCTGTCCAAGTGGCACTAACGCTAGCAGGCCAATCCGTATTACATCCTGTCAATGTATAATCAGCAGGTGCTGTAATCACTGGAATGGTCACGTCGTATTGTCTGGTTATACGCACTTTTTTCTGAACAGCTGCGTTTGTGCAATCGTCGGTAATATCAAAAGTATAGTCTCTGTATTGGGAACAGCCATCTGCACCAGTTTGTACAGTACCGGCAACTCCAGCTACATTTCCTGATTTAGCACCTTTTATACCACAATTATCTGTCCAAGTGGCACTAACGCTGGCAGGCCAATCCGTATTACATCCTGTCAATGTATAATCAGCAGGTGCTGTAATCACTGGTATGGTCACGTCTTTTGCAACAGTAAAAGTACTGGTACACGTTAACGGATCTTTATGACAAAAGTCAGTTACCTTATATTCGAAACTCAATTGTCCTCCACAAGCAGGTAAATCGGTCAATTTTGGAATATCTCCTATATTAGTTACTACTGGGTCGACTCCTTCTGAATTTTTGAAACCGTTTTTCCAAGCAAGATAAGCTGTTTCTATTGCCGTAGGTGTACTACATTCGGCTAATTTAGGATCAGCTGGACATTCGATTTTCAATTTACGCAAATCCAAATTCAATTGGATAGGTGGTCCAGGAAAATCTTTTAATTGAGCAGTATCTGTAGTAGACGTTTTTGTTCGTATAAATAAAGTACTTAAATTAAAACAAGGACTGGCAGTACCACCATTAAGCTTTTCAATTACTTTTGTTAAATTGATTGCTCCTTCTGCCCACTGATTTATTGCATAAGTTCCTTCATTATTATTATCTACAACTCCAAAAACAGGAAAAGGAACTTTAGTGACTTCTGTATTTTGGGTAATAAAAATAAGCTTTGCAAAATCAGCATTGTTTTGGGTTACCCATTTGAAACCTCCAGAAACTGGAGTCCAAACTTGTATAACGATTTGGGCAGCCCCACCACCTTGAGCAAAAGCAATAGTCACAAGGACATCGCCTTGGGTTCTACCACCGTCAGTACCCAAGGATTTGAATCCTCCGCTTCCGCTAGTTATTGGACCAACAATCGGAGTATCAGTAGCTGTACCATAGTATGCCCACATTGGTTTTTGAAGAAACTCAAAATCGATATAACTATCACCGTTGGTCACTTGTCTATCTCCAGCAAACAAACACCATAACTCATCTGTTTGAGAAGTGAATGATACATTTGGTCCATTAGGAAGGACTTCAACAACACCAGCGTTCGCAACACCATTTCCATAACTAAAATGGGCACCACAATTATTGATGTCATTCTTATTAGGTGAACTTCCTGCTTTCCACTTATAAACATTAGGATCTTCATTTATTTTGGTTGAAGTATCAAATACTGTGGGATCGCCTGTGCCATTAGGATCTATATCAAAAGGGTCTCTTAAGAAAAAAGTAAGCAAGGGGGTTATTGGAACACCACCCGCATCTAAAACACAACCTCCAGGACCAGGGTATTGGGTTTTACAAAATAAATCCCCTACGGTTCCATAAATACTAGGAAGTTGTTTGTAATTAGCAAAAGCATCTCCATCAACACCTGATCCATTAGCTGGAATTTGAACAGGCACAACTCCTCTTAAAACTTGAGCTTGAAGTTCTACTCCTGCAAATAAGGAAAACAAAAAAACAAAAGGAACTACTAGCTTACTGCAATTGTAGAAACGCCAAGAAAAAGTGCAACAATACTCCTGCACACTTTTTAACTTATAAAAAATAGATTTTTTCATAATAAAAGTATTTTTACATCATAACTTAGACAAAAAAGGAAGTTTACAGACTTAGGGAAAAAAACTTATAGAAAAAAACACCTTCATAAAACATTTATGAAGTCTCCATCGTCCAAAGGATTTTTATTGTGGGGAACAATAACTAAATTCTTTATCAACCAGATAGTCGCTTAAAAAAGCAACCTTAAAACTCTAATCTTAAACAATTAGCATTGAAATTAATAAAATAGGTATATTACAAAAGTTTTCAGACTGGGGGAGAAAACTTGCAGAAAAACGAAACATCTTCAAAAAATAATTTGAAGTAGTCCATCATCTAAAGGATATTTATTTAGGGGAAACAAAAAAATCCTTTTATTAACCTGAAAGTTGCTTGGTAAACAACCTAAATCAAATAAATTTTTGTTGAACCAAAGTTAGGTATTGCACCAAAAAAAGGGAAAGAAACAGACCTAAACAAGACAACATTCTATTATTCCCGACAAAGAACACACTTCACTAAGAAAAGCTTTACGGCAATAAAATATTAACACTAAACCACTCGTTAACAACATGATTATCAATTAATTAATAGTTTTATTACATAAGATTTGTTAATTAAAAAATAATGTTAAAAGCAATAAATCACCCCTGCACTTTAATCACTTTATCGCAATTTTATTGATTTTTTGATTATAAATTTGGACAATTATTGATAATCTTAAAATAGTAGAATCGGTTGCTTTTTTTTAAGATTTAGGAAACATCACGAGGATTTTAAACCATTAATTTTTATTTATCAGAAATGTGGAATGAACTGAAAATGATTATAAAAAAATCTTGATTACGAAAAAGTCTTTTTATCTAATCTATATTCAAAAAAAAAGACTTAAAACCATATAAAAAAACCACCTCATTAGTATTGAGATAGCTTTGACTTTAGTACAAATAATAAGTAGTAATTAATCACTTTTTTTAGGACGATACTAGAATTGAAATAACTCTTCCTCTTTTTTAATTCATAAGCTACTAACTAACAAAGACATACAACACCTGTGTTTTCAACATATATCGTTTTCGTAAAGGATAAAATAGCACCTAAATCAGAAAAACCAGCTGTGTTCCAACACATCTCATTGAAGTAATTTAGCCCTATAAATTTTAATTAATCAATTTAAAAATTAGTATTATGAAAAAGATTTTAAAATTAAGTTTATTGTTGGTAGTGGCAATGACTAGTATGAGTTCGTATGCAATCGACGGTGATTTTTTACTTAATGTAAAAAAAGGAGAAGGAAATGTAATTAGCTTTTCTCTAAATGAAATCAAGAAAGTTAATGTATCTTTTTATGATGATAAGGATAACTTAATCTACACCGAAAATGCAACAGGTGAGAAAGGAATCTTAAGAAGATATAATTTAGATGAATTACCTGTTGGAACTTATTTTTTGGTTGTGGAAAACAATCTAAAAAAAGTAAAACATGAAATTATTATTTCTGAAGAAAAGTCAATTTTAACAACAAAAGCAATCTCGGAAGTATACAAACCGGCACTGAAAAATAAAAATGTAGCAAATGTTGATTAGTTTGCTACCGAAAAGAATACCCGTATATTATTTTTAAGAGGCTGTATCTTTATAAGAACAGCCTCTTTTTTGTGATTAAATTATTGCATCAAATGTAATTTATAAGAAATTCAAAAAGGACCTCATCACTGAAAGGTCTTTATTAAATATTAAAAAAAATCCCCCAAAAAGCAGAAAAAGCGACCACTACCTTTAGCTAAAAAGCGAAAACGAGTGTCTGAGATCCTGCCCAAAAGCAGGATAAGCGATTCAAACCCTTTTTACTACGCAAAAAGTGGTTCTCTGTTTACATATTTCTTCTATATTGCCCACCAACTTCAAATAAAGCCGAAGTAATTTGTCCCAAAGAACAAACCTTTGTCGCTTCCATTAAGTGTTCGAATAAATTTTCATTTTTAATGGCGGCTTCCTGAAGCGTATTCAAGTGCTCCTTTACTAAATCCTGATTGGACTGGTGTAAATGTTGCAACATATCAATTTGATATTGTTTTTCTTCTTCGGTAGCACGAATTACTTCGGCTGGAATTACCGTTGGGGAACCTTTGGAACTTAAGAACGTATTCACCCCAATAATTGGGAATTCTCCGGTATGTTTCAAAGTTTCATAATACAAACTTTCTTCCTGAATTTTACTTCTTTGGTACATCGTTTCCATAGCGCCAAGAACACCACCACGTTCGGTAATTCTGTCAAATTCTTCTAAAACCGCAGCTTCAACTAAATCCGTCAATTCTTCAATGATGAACGAACCTTGAATTGGGTTTTCATTTTTGGCCAGCCCTAATTCTTTATTGATAATCAACTGAATTGCCATTGCACGTCGCACTGATTCTTCCGTAGGTGTTGTAATCGCCTCGTCATAGGCATTCGTATGTAACGAATTACAGTTGTCATAAATCGCATATAACGCTTGCAAAGTCGTACGAATATCATTGAAATCTATTTCTTGAGCATGTAAGGAACGTCCGGAAGTCTGAATGTGGTATTTCAACATTTGGGCGCGTTCGTTAGCGCCGTATTTGTTTTTCATGGCTTTCGCCCAAATTTTACGTGCCACACGACCGATAACAGCATATTCCGGATCAACTCCATTCGAAAAGAAAAAGGATAAGTTGGGTCCAAAATCGTTGATATTCATGCCACGGCTCAAATAATATTCCACATAAGTAAATCCATTAGAAAGTGTGAAAGCCAATTGCGTGATTGGATTCGCTCCGGCTTCGGCAATGTGATATCCTGAAATGGAAACCGAATAAAAGTTTCTGACATTCTTAGTTATGAAATATTCCTGCACGTCACCCATTAATCTAAGGGCAAATTCTGTAGAGAAAATACAAGTGTTTTGCGCCTGATCTTCTTTAAGAATATCAGCTTGAACTGTTCCACGAACTTGAGATAACGTTCTTGCTTTGATTTCGTTATAAACATCCGCGGGTAAAACCTGATCTCCGGTTACGCCCAAAAGCATCAAGCCTAAACCGTTGTTCCCTTCGGGTAAATCACCTTGATAATGCGGTCTCTCTACCCCTTTTTTGGTGTAAATTTTATTGATTTTTTCTTCAACTTCTTTTTCAAGAGCATTTTCTTTGATGTAAAATTCGCATTGCTGGTCTATCGCAGCGTTCATGAAAAACCCCAACAACATGGGTGCCGGTCCATTGATAGTCATACTTACCGAAGTCATCGCATGAACCAAATCGAAACCGGAATATAATTTCTTGGCATCGTCCAAACAACAAATAGAAACTCCGGCATTTCCGATTTTCCCATAAATATCAGGACGCACGTGTGGATCGTTTCCGTATAAAGTCACACTATCAAAAGCCGTTGATAATCGTTTTGCCGGCAATCCCGCGCTCACATAATGAAACCGTTTGTTGGTTCGTTCCGGTCCACCTTCTCCTGCAAACATTCTTGAGGGATCCTCTCCTTCCCTCTTGAAAGGATACAAACCTGCCGTGAAAGGAAATTCTCCAGGAACATTTTCCTGCAAACACCAACGCAGAATATCACCCCAAGCCTGATACTTTGGTAAAGCTATTTTCGGAATTTGAGAATGTGAAAGCGACTCTGTATGCGTAGCCATTTTGATTTCCCTATCACGAACTTTAAAGGTATAAACCGGATTTTTATATTTATTTACTTTTTCATTCCAAGTCAAAATGATTTCCCAATTGTAGGAATCCAAATCCATTTTTACCTTATCAAATTGATTCAGTAAAAGGTTCAAAAAGATTTTGTTCTCAGCTACACTTGGTTTTTCAGATTCTAAAGCAGTAGGCAAAACAGAATCATCATCGATTCCGGTTTTATTTATGACAGGAAATTTTCCAGATACACTTTCCAGTGTTTTAAAAATCCCGTATAATTTTTGGGCTACTTGTTCTTGACTTACCGCCGTCACATCATATTTTCTGTTGCTTTCGGCAATTTCAGATAAATAACGCGTTCTGTGTGGTGGAATAACGAATATTTTCTCGCTCATTTCACGTGTGATTTGGAACGTCGATTTCAAATCAGAATTCGTTTTCTCCTGGATTTTATCCATTATCGCTTTATAAAGCGTATTCATTCCCGGATCGTTAAACTGCGAAGCAATCGTCCCAAAAACCGGAAGCGTATCTAAATTTGCATCCCAAAGATTGTGGTTGCGTTGGTATTGTTTTTTTACGTCTCTTAACGCATCAAGAGAACCGCGTTTATCGAATTTATTTATCGCTACCAAGTCGGCAAAATCTAGCATGTCGATTTTTTCTAATTGGGTTGCAGCACCAAATTCTGGTGTCATTACATATAAGGATACATCAGAGTGATCCATAATCTCCGTATCTGATTGTCCGATTCCAGAAGTCTCCAAGATTATAATATCATATTTGGCTGCTTTAATGACTTGAATTGCATCAGCAACATATTTTGACAAAGCCAGATTTGATTGCCGTGTAGCCAAGGAACGCATGTAAACTCTTGGACTATTGATAGCATTCATTCGGATTCTGTCACCTAGAAGTGCACCACCTGTTTTTCTTTTGGATGGATCGACAGATATTAATCCGATTGTTTTTTCTGGAAAATCGATTAGAAAACGACGTACTAATTCATCTACCAACGATGATTTTCCTGCTCCACCCGTTCCTGTAATTCCAAGAACCGGAATCGTACTGTTTTCATTTTTCTTATGGATTGCTTCCAATGTCTGGGCCGCTACATCAGGAAAGTTTTCTGCTGATGAAATAATACGGGCAATGGCTTTTGGATTTTTTTCCTCCAAATAATTGATTTCATCACTTAGTTTATCTCCAATGGGATAATCAGCGCGTTGCACTAAATCATTTATCATTCCTTGCAAACCCATGGCGCGTCCATCATCAGGAGAATAAATTCTGGTGATGCCGTAGGCTTGTAACTCGGCTATTTCTGTAGGCAGAATCACTCCGCCTCCACCGCCAAATATTTTAATTTGTCCTGCTCCTTTTTCTTGAAGCAAGTCATACATATATTTGAAATATTCGTTGTGTCCCCCTTGATACGATGTTATGGCAATAGCATTGGCATCTTCTTGGATCGCTGTATTGACCACTTCTTCCACACTTCTATCGTGACCTAAATGAATGACCTCAACACCGGTAGATTGAATAATTCTACGCATGATGTTAATAGCGGCATCATGACCATCAAAAAGGGCTGCTGCGGTAACAATTCTTACTTTATTAACAGGGATATACGGTTTTAGAAGTTCCATTTTATGAATATGATAATTTAAGAGTGCAATTTACGATTTTATTTTAAAAATTATTTAATCGCGGTCATAGTTATTGATAAATAAGCAATAATTTTATTATTTAGCCCCGATGGAAGCGACATCCCTCGCTTTTTCAGCGAGGGATGTCGCTTCCATCGGGACAACTGTTTCTTAATAAATCCTAAAGTTTGTGCTCCTAAATAAAATCATGGCTTTATTTTTGAATAAGTAGTACTTTTGACATAAGTACTAGGCCGAATGGATAAAATAAATTTACAAAAACAATTTAAGATGAAAAAAATTTTAATTTTAGTAGCGGCAGTATCACTTTCCAGTTGTGCCGAAATGCAGCAGGTTCTGAATCAATTACCGCAAACGCAAGGAGTAGGTGGCGTTGATATTGCAGGAGGATTGAAGGAAGCGCTGAATAACGGGATTTCTAAACAAGTAACTAAATTGACCGCGACAGATGGTTTTTACAGAAATGAAGCCGTAAAAATTTTACTTCCGGAAGAATTAAGAAAAGTAGATGCTGGTTTACGAAAAATTGGATTGAATTCACTGGCTGACGAAGGTTTGAGAGTATTAAATCGTGCCGCTGAAGACGCGGTTAAGGAAGCTACTCCAATATTTGTTGATGCGGTAAGAAACATGACTTTTATGGATGCCAAATCTATTTTGATGGGAAATGAAAGTTCAGCGACTACTTATTTACAAAATAGCACCTCAACAGCTTTGTACGGAAAATTTAATCCTGTGATAAAAAATTCATTCACTAAAGTGGGTGCTGATAAAGTCTGGTCTAACATTATAACAAAATACAACAGCATTCCACTAGTAAACAAAGTAAATCCTGACCTGACTGATTACGTTACTAATCAAGCGATGAACGGCGTTTTCAAGATGATTGCTGTTGAAGAAAAAAATATCAGAACCAATTTAAGTTCCAGAACATCTGTTTTATTGCAAAGGGTTTTTGCGATGCAGGATAAAAACTAATTTGGATACTAAACTGTTCTCTATTTTTAAAACATAAACACTAAAATCAAATTTTTTTATAAAAAGAAATAAGTTTAGTTTTGAAAAACACTATTCTTACTATCAGACTAAAGTCGAAAGAAATACATAAAATGCAAAAAATTACAATCCTTATACATTGCGAAGACCAAAAAGCAATTATTGCCTCTGTTACCAATTACATTGCCTCAATTGACGGTAATATTATCTATCTGGACCAGCATGTAGATGCCGATGAAAATGTATTTTTCATGCGTTTGGAATGTGAGTTCAGTGCCAAAAATTGGGATATTGAAGCAATCAAGAACGATTTTCAAACTAATTTAGCAAATCGTTTTAATATGTCTTGGGAAATATATACCCAAGACGAAAAACCAAAAATGGCTTTGTTTGTTTCTAAATATGACCATTGTTTGTATGACATTTTAGGACGGTACAGCGCTGGTGAACTGCCTCTTGAAATTCCATTGATTATAAGCAACCATGAGGATTTAAAATCAGTGGCGGAACGTTTTTCCATTCCATTTCATTATGTTCCTTTCACCAAAGACATTAAAGCGGAAGGGGAACAAAAACAAATGGATCTACTGAAGCAGTACAATATTGACTTTATTGTTTTGGCTCGCTACATGCAGATTATCACGCCCAATTTAATTGCGCAGTACAAAAATCAAATCATCAATATTCATCACTCCTTTCTTCCTGCTTTTCCTGGAGCAAAACCCTATCATTCGGCTTTTAAACGCGGCGTGAAAATCATTGGCGCCACCAGTCATTATGTTACTGAAGGATTAGATGAAGGTCCGATTATCGAACAGGATATTGCCCGAGTTTCACACAGTCATTCTATTGAGGATTTTATTATGAAAGGGCGTGATCTGGAACGCATGGTTTTAGCAAGAGCCATAAAATTGCATGCAGAGAGAAAAACGATGGTCTATAATAACAAAACGGTGGTGTTTTCTTAAATCCTCGCCCCTTCCGATCCTGAAGGGTCGGGACGGACTTTCCAAAGGAGAGGACGCCGAAACCCATAAAATTAACGAATCCATCATATAAAAAATGCTCACTTTTGGTGAGCATTTTTTAATTAACCTGAAACTTCAATTTCGCTCATTTTCCCATTATTGTCAAATACTACTTTAGTCCAGAATGGTTTTGCTTTTTTATGCGTTGGATACCAATCCCGGTTTTCTTCCACCAGAATAAAAAGTCCCATATCTGTTCCTAAAACAATGAATTTATTTAGTTTGGGTTGTTTTGGAAATACAGAAAGACCATATTTATTAGACATTTCATCACTAAGCTGTGAAACATTTTTCGAAACAAAACCTATTTCACTCACAGAAAGAATTGACGAACCATCAAATGGTTTTTCTGAAGCATTATCTAAACTAAAACGGGCAATGAATTCTAAAATATTTCCATTATTATCATAAAAATAAAAAGACTTGGCATTCCAATTATAAAAATCCGCGATTTTATCGGGTGGAATTACCTCTAGAATTTCCGTCTTCTTTTCTATCAAAGCGAAAGCTTCCAGCAACTTATTATTGGATATATCAAAAGCAAAATGATACACCGGTTTTAAATTTTCAGAAGACCAGAACGTTAGTTTTGTAGAACCTGCCCTAAATGAAATACTCGAATTGTTTTTTGAAACAGTTTTAAATCCAATCACTTCATTATAAAACAACTCCGTTTCATTTATATTAGCTGTCAATAATTCAAGTTCGAGGATATTCATCACATATCAGTTAAGTTATAAACAGAATTTAGAAGTTTATCAAAGATAACACACTTGCTATCATAATCAAATTGATTGTTTTTATCTTTTGCATCCAGCCAATCTTTGTTTAATTTTGGAACAAATTATACAAGATGAAAAAAATAGCGTTACTACTTCTTCTCGTTCCAATTGTTGGCATAGCCCAATTTAAAGATTTCATTAAGAAAGCTGCTGACAAAGCTTCGACAATTACAAAAACAAATACAAGCATAGACATTGCAGCCGGCTTAAAGGAAGCATTAAATAAAGGAGTGTCGGAACAAGTTTCGAAATTAACAGCCGTCGATGGGTTTTATAAAAACGAAACCGTGAAAATTTTGATGCCCGAAGAATTAGCACGAGTTGATAAAATGCTTAGAAAAATGGGGATGGCTACTTTAGCAGATGATGGAATTAAAGCACTAAATCGTGCTGCTGAAGATGCCGTAAAAGAAGCAACTCCAATTTTTGTCTCGGCGATTAAAAACATTACTATTACTGATGCCAAAAGCATTTTGTTAGGAAATGATAATGCCGCTACCACCTATTTACAATCTTCTACAACTATTCCATTGTATGCGAAATTCAGTCCCGTTGTACAAAAGTCAATTAATAAAGTGGGTGCAGATGTAATTTGGAATTCCATTATAAAAAAATACAATACGATTCCTCTCGTTTCAAAAGTAAATCCTGATATAACCGATTATATCACCAACAAAGCGCTAGATGGGGTTTTCAAAATGATTACTGTTGAAGAAAAAAATATCAGAACCAATCTAAATGCCAGAACTTCGGATATACTGAAAAAGGTTTTTGCTTTGCAAGACAAAAAATAATTACAATCAACACCTAAAACAGATTAAACATTGGTGCTTCATCCTATTTTATTATTCTTAAAATTCAAGAAGAAAACTTAACGTATATACAACAAAGTAATAACAAAATCTTAACAGCAAAACGCTTGCTTATGTATGACCTTTGCAGGGTAATAAACTGGTTATTTATTATTTTGGTTTTGGTTAGTTAAAGAATTGCCTGCATTTATAATGCAGGCATTTTTTTATTTAGCGGTATTTATAAAAGAAAGAACTGCATCATTAAAAGCATTAGGTTGCTCCACATTGACCACATGCCCACATTTTTCTATCACAAATAATTTAGAAGATTTATAATGATTCTCCACCACTTTTCGAACCGATGGTAAGAACATATAATCCTCCTCACCCATAACATAAAGCGTAGGAATATTCAATTCGACCTGACGAAACCATTTGAGCACCGGATTTATTTCGGCGGTGAGTTTAAACCATTTAATAAACTCTTTTTGGTATAATTTTTTGGCCTCATTTATAAAAAGCACACGAGATTGCTTGTGACTTTTTTTAGGCATGATAACAAAGGCAAAAAACTTATATAGAACCAAATAAGGCAATACATATTTAAACATATTCCCCAATCGCATCAATACTTGAGAACGGAAATTCATTTTCAGGATAGCGCCGCCAAGAATCATGCTTTGCACCCTTTCCGGATACATTTCCGCTAATTGTCTTATCAAAATGGTACCCAATGAAATACCTACAAAATGCGATTTTTTAATTTTTAGAAAGTCTAAAACTTCCAGAATATCATTGGCCAAAGCCGAAAAAGTATAGTGTTGCTTGAAAGCCGTTTTCAAGGTGGGTTTTGATTCTCCGTGACCACGCAAATCCAATAACAATACATTATATTGTTTTTTGAAATCGCGTATTTGTTTGAACCAGATAGACGAACTTCCGCCGGCACCATGCACAAAAGTGACCCACTGATCGGTGTTTTTATTTTCGTAAATGGTGTAATTAATCACGTTTTTATTTTTTGTAAAAATAGGATTTTAATTTTAAATCTCAATCTTAACATATATTAATACTAATTTAACAATTGTAAAACGTAAATTTGCAAAAAAATTACACCGATGATTGGATTATTGAAAGAGAAAAGTGAAATTGAAAAGCTTAAAAAAGAATATCAAATACTTGCTGAACAAAATTTCGAAATAGAAAAAAATACTGTAAATCCTAGTGATACTGCAGAAGAATTAGTTCTGGAAGAATGTGAACTATAATTTTTGATGTATTTTTTTAAAATAGTCAAACGCTTTTAGCAAGCGGCTTCCATACCAAGAAAACATTTCGCCATCTACAAACACCGTTTTTGCATGATGCGTGTGCCTTCCTATTTCAAAAGCATCTTCTTCCTTGAAAGGAAAAGGTTCTGAGGATAGAAAAACCAAATCCGGATCACCTTCCAAACGCATTTTTTTGAGTTCGATTTCCGGGTAACGTCCCGAAGTCTCGGGATTATTTTCATAGATATTTTGAAAATGATTTAGTTTTAATAATTCATTGATGAAATTATCCGACCCAGCGACCATAAAAGGGTTTTTCCAAATGAAATACGCTGCTTTTTTTACGGGTATATCTTTGACGAAGTTTTTAAAATCGCTCAGGGCAAAAGCCAATTTGTCATTCCATTTCTGCGCTTCAGTTCTGCAATTGAATAGCTGACCAAAATCGGTAATCATTTGAGAATTGTCTTCAATCGTGATAATATTCGTCACCCAAACCGGACAAATTTTACGCAATTCCTCCACAATTTCTTGTGTATTTTCCTCTTTGTTACAAATGATGATATCCGGTTGCAACAATCTGATTTTCTCAAAATGCACTTTTTTGGTTCCGCCTACAATTTTCTTAGTTGACTTAAAATGATATGGATGCACGCAGAATTTGGTAATCCCAACAATTCGGTCTTCCAAACCTAAATCATATAGTAATTCGGTTTGGGAAGGAACCAATGAAATAATGCGTTTTGGCGAATTTTCAAAAGAATGCGTGGTTCCGATTTGATCTATTAATTTTTTTGGTTTCAAGTTTAAAGTTTAAAAATGACATTATTAACCCCTAAATTTACAGCTTTTTAACCATTAAGAAATTAAGAAAAATTAAGGCTTTAAAGTTTAACCTCGAAGCCCACAAAGTTTTCTATTCAAATCTAGACGCAAGCTTAATGAAACTTAATTTCTTAATGGTTTACGAAAAAGTCCCTGTTTAAAATTCTTCCACTTTAAACCTTAAACCTTTTCAAACTTCAAACTCATAATCCCTTCCATTTCCTGTTGCATCTTCAACGCTTCTTCTCTTGCTTTTTCAATAAAATCAGTTCCGTTCGAAGCATAAATAACCGCTCTGGAAGAATTAATCAGCAAGCCTACATTGGCATTCATACCGTATTTACAAACTTCGGCTAAACTTCCGCCTTGTGCTCCCACTCCGGGAACAAGCAAAAAACTGTCAGGGACAATTTTACGAATTTCAGTGAAATATACTGCTTTGGTAGCACCGACAACATACATCAGGTTTTCGCTATTTTTCCACGTTTTAGAGGTTTCTAATACGTGTTTGTACAATTCTTTTCCTCCCGAAGCGTCGGGAACATTCAAAGTCTGAAAATCAAACGCTCCTTCATTGGAAGTCAAAGCCAACATAATCGTATGTTTATTTTCGAAGGCTAAAAAGGGTTCCACCGAATCTTTTCCCATATAAGGAGCAACGGTAACGCTGTCGAAATTCAAATCTTCAAAAAAAGCTTTGGCATACATGGAAGACGTATTGCCAATATCCCCACGTTTGGCATCGGCAATCGTGAATATATCCGGATAGGTTGAGTTGATGTAATTAATTGTTTTTTGTAACGACATCCAACCTTTTATTCCGTAGGCTTCATAAAAAGCCGTATTCGGTTTGTAAGCCACTGCTAAATCATGCGTCGCATCAATTATCGCTTTATTGAATTCGAAAATGGGATCTTCCAGTTCTAATAAATGTTGTGGAATTTTATTTAAATCAACATCGAGTCCTACAGCTAGGAATGATTTCTTGATTTTGATTTGGTCAATAAGTTGTTGTGTAGTCATTATTTAAATTATGAGCTGCAAATTTATGAAAAAAACCCCAAAAGGACTGACGGTTTTATAACTTAAAAATCACTGAATATGCTATATTTTAATGCTACCTTTTTTTTTTAAATCGATACTGCTGCAGCTTGGCAGAACAGATCCCGAAACAGCCTCTTCACCTGAAAGAACTTGATTTCCAAATAAATAAGAGTGAATTATATAATAAAAATAAATTTATATAACAAATAAAACCAAAAGATATGCCATCTTTGCAGTATTAATCTAACAAAATAAAACCATGAAAAAAATTATTTTATCAGCAACTTTAATTGCAACTACAATTTTGTTTGCAAACCCAAAAGAAAAAAAGGACCCAACAACAATTACCCAACAACAAAAAATTAAAATTAGCAAAACAACAAATAAAACGGTGTATTTCTGGGAAATAAATACCCCAAGTGGTTATGCAAGTGGTTATACTCTTTCTGAAGCTAAAGCAAAAAAAGCAATCCAATTAATGGCTACAAATGACATAGTAACTTATAGAATTATTGAAGCCTACAAAAGTTTTTAAAAAAAAATACCATGCTAAATTATTTAGCATGGTAACTTTTCTCTTTATTCTTGCCTCTATTTTCTTAAAAAACTTCGCTGGCTTCTTTCAATTTTTCCATGTTGTTGACTAACGCTAGCTCATCAACAATTTTCTGAATGTCACCATTCATGATATTTCCTAAATCGTATAATGTTAATCCCACACGGTGATCCGTTACACGACCTTGTGCATAGTTATAGGTACGAATTTTTGCCGAACGGTCACCAGAACTTACCTGAGACGTACGTTTGGTAGCATCTTCCGCTTGTTTTTTGGCTAATTCCTGTTCGTACAAACGGGAACGCAATACGCCAAATGCCTTGTCTTTATTTTTATGTTGTGATTTTTGATCTTGACATTGCGCCACCAATCCTGTTGGAATGTGTGTCAAACGAACCGCTGATTTGGTTGTATTTACCGATTGTCCACCTGGTCCTGACGAACAGAAAAAATCCACACGTACATCATTCATATCAATCTGAACGTCAAACTCTTCTGCTTCCGGCAATACCATAACAGTCGCTGCCGAGGTGTGTACACGTCCTTGCGTTTCCGTTTGCGGTACCCGTTGCACACGGTGAACACCCGCTTCAAACTTCAAGGTTCCATAAACATCTTCTCCGGTCACTTCAAAAATCACCTCTTTGAAACCACCCGAAGTTCCTTCATTCATATCCACCACCGAAGTTCTCCAACCTCTGTTCTCGCAATATTTAGTGTACATACGGAATAAATCTCCTGCAAAAATACTCGCTTCATCCCCACCCGTTCCGGCACGAATTTCCACCATGACATTTTTGGCATCTTCCGGGTCTTTAGGAATCAACATAAATTTGATTTCATCCTCCAGTTCCGGTAATCTTTCCTTCGCTTCTTCCAGTTGCATTTTGGCCATTTCGGTCATATCTGCATCACTGTTATCCGCTATTATTTCGTTTGCTTCATCCATATTTGCCATGAGAAGCACGTATTCATCTCGCTTTTCTGCCAAAGCTTTCAACGTTTTATACTCTTGATTCAATTGCACATAACGCTTCTGATCCGAGATAACATCCGGCTGAATGATCAAATCCGATATCTCATCGAAACGTTGTTTTACTATTTGAAGTCTATCTAACATTTTCTTAGTCCTTTATTTGGAGTGCAAAAATACGAAATTTTTGTTTAAAGTTTCAAGTTTGATGTTTCAAGTTTTTTAGTGATAATTTTAGCAACTATTTAGGTAGAATAATACTATTTTTAGGAGCTGTTTCCTGCTATTCGCTTGTATCTTTTCCTTGCTAAAGAAGCAAGAAAAAGGATGCCGCTTCTATCAGGGCTAGGTCATTTGTGCAAAAAAATAGGGTTTACGATTTTCAGTAAAATTGCTGAACCAAAAGGAGTTAGTTTTGAAAAAAAAATAAAGTTGAATAATTATTTATCAGTTTTTTCAGTGTTTTAAAAGTTAAAATTATATATTTGATAAATATTAATGTATGCCGTTCGTTATAAATACCTATCAAAATTATTGTATTTTTAATGACCCAATCTTCACTATAACAATACTATAATTTAGAGTTAATTTGCAAAATAGTGAACTCATAAATATTTAACATACTTACAAACAAATGTCTAAAGAAAAAATAGAAATAACGCTTAATTATGTCGACGATGAATACGTTGATTTAAATAACATGTCTATTAAAGCTTTAGAGTCTTTTCTTTCTGTTACAAATTCATTAAAAAATATTGCGGAAAGTATATCAAAAGAAGTCACCTTCACAATTAAAAAAGGTTCTGCATATACTGCTGTAAATGGTTCATCATTTGAGATTCAAAACATATACAATACAATTGATGAAGCAATAAGTGGTGAATCAATCGACGATACTATAACTTCAAACCTTAGAAATATTCAAAAAGAATTACAAAATGAAGTTTTTAAATATCAATTTAAATATGCAAATATTAATCTTGATGAAAGGATCAGAAAAGCTAAAAAAATAGTAAAAAAAAGAAGTAAGAATTTTTATCAAAGTGAACTAACTGTTTTATCAGGTTTTTTCAATTCAATTGGTGGAAATGATCCAAATTACCATTTTGACTATGGTTCAGGGCAAAAAACAACCATTGATTGTACTATAAAAGATGTTGATGAGTTAAAAGATTACTTATACAGGACTATATCTTGTCTTGTCTTGAAGAAATTTTCTATAGAAGATGAAGAAAAAATCACCTATTATCATTGTTCAATATTACAAGATAATCAAGTGAAATATTTTAGACAATTCGCGAATAATCTTAATGAAACAAAAGAATTATTTGAACGACTAGAATTGATATATGATTTTGTTGAAAATTCAAAATCTAGAATTGACGATTTATCTATTTTATTAAAATCTTATAGTTTATTATTTGATAATATAAATGAACTAAAAACACTACTAATCATTACTAAAAATTTGAAAGAAAATACCAAAATCAAAGATTATAGAAAAATCCTTTTAGATCATTTTGAACATGCACTAAATAAAATTTAAAGTATGTTTGATATTATAAATTCTTTTACCGAAGTCGATATAAAAAATAATTTTGTTGCAATAGGAAGTTATATTGGTAAAGATAAAATTCCTGAACACTCTGTTTTAGTGATTAAATATAATAATGAAATTAATCACTTTCATTATGGCGGTAAGGAAATATTGTTCGATAACATTTACAACGAAAATTGTTTTCATAAAATCACTGAAACTATTAATGCTGAATTAATACCATCATTTATAATGATGTGTAAAAGAGTTATGAAAAAAGCTAATCCAAGATACGGTTATTTTTATTCAGGAGAATATTATGATACAAATGGAGTACACTTTTCAGAAAAAGAAATATCAGAAACAATGACTTGTTCGGGATTTTGCCTTAATATCCTAAAAGGTTTTTTAGAACAAGATTATATATTTTATAATGATTGGAATACACCTTCTTATCCCACGAATGATTACTTAGAACGTTTTGCAAATCATTTCAATATTGACAAAGACAAAATAAGTGAATCACATCGAAGAATATCTCCTTTAGAATTACTATGTTCTGGATACTTTTCAAGTTTACCTATTAGGAAATCTCAAATCGATTTAAAAGTTGATGAAACTGCTGAGTATTTATTGAATTATTAAATACAAAGTAAATGCTCGTTTGCAACGAGTACCAATTTCAATTAAAGCACAATCGTAACGTTTGCAACGCTAAAAATTTACATTTTAAATCTTTTAAAATCCGTAACTTAGTGTATCCTAAACTTTACGATCATGAAAGTTTTATTTTTTATTATCCTACTCATAACGGTACAATCATGTACAACAAAAAAGTATATTCAGAAACGACAGCTGCCTGAAGGAATAAAATCGGCTACCGAAGAAATATATGTAGTCGAAAGTAATCAGAAAAAGCTTTTGCACAAAAAGCAAATGGTCTTTACTAGAAATGGCCGCATCAAATACTCCAAAACTGTCGATTCATTAGGCGATCTATTGCAAGAAACCAAAAAGAAATTATGGTTTGAAGTGGAACTGTATCCAGATAGAGAACCTTATTACTGTAAAACACGTTGGAAACCGAATCACCGTGAACGTATCAGCTGTTACACTAAAAAACAATACAAAGAAAACGAAGCCATTTATCATTATAATACAGATGGAACTATTGATAAAATAGTAGACAATTTTACAACTTTCAACACCCAGTATTTTTATTATACGAACAAAGAACTTTCTAAGATTGTTACCAAGGACAAAAAGGATACACTTATTGACGAAGTTTTAATATCCTGTGAAACCAAAGATGAAAAAGGTGCTTGTTTAAAAGAGATTAGAATTTCGAATAAAACAAACAATAAAGAAGAGATACTCTTCTACCCGAATTATGATTAACCACTCCCGCTCTGCGAAGTATAAATAAGTCGTAACAACAAAATATAATCGTGATGGCTCTGCGAAGTCCCAGCTCTGCGAAGTATAAATAAGTCGCAACAACAAAAATATAATCGTGATGGCTCTGCGAAGTCTCACGACTTCGTAGCAATTCCAATGATCAACAAACACATAAAAACAAAAGTCTCTAAAGTTAGAACGGCATATAACAATGGGTACGAAGTCGGGAGACTTCGCACGCAATCGCACAACACCTATCATAGTCACTCTTCCTCGTTTGCATCGAGTATGAATTTTAATTTAGAGCACCATCATAGCGTTTACAACGCAGTTTTTTAATACTTTTATCAAACTAAAACCTTCTTTATTATTTAAAATCTAATACAATGAATCCCAAAGTTGATGACTTTATAAACAATGCCAAAAAATGGCAGGCCGAAATAGAGCAATTGCGCTTATTACTGCTCGATTGCGGGCTGACCGAAGAATTCAAGTGGCGTACTCCTTGTTATTGTTTTCAAGGAAATAATGTTGTTATTATAGGCAGTTTTAAAGAATATTGTGCGCTTAGCTTTTTTAAAGGGACTTTGTTACAAGACAGCAATGGCCTTCTAAGTAAACCGGGAGAAAACAGTCAGGCAATGCGTTTTTTAAAGTTTACCAATCTGGCAGAAATCATAGAGCAGAAATCTATAATCAAAACCTATATTTATGAAGCCATTGAGATAGAAAAAGCAGGATTGAAAGTAAATTTCAAAAGCAATACCGAACTTGAACTGGTGGCAGAATTACAAAATACCTTAGCCAAAAACCCCGACTTAAAAACTGCTTTTCAAGCCTTAACACCGGGACGACAACGAGCCTACAATTTGTATTTTTCGGCTGCCAAACAATCCAAAACTCGGGAAACGAGAATAGAAAATTACATTCCGCGTATTCTTGACGGAAAAGGAATCAACGATTGCATTTGTGGGATGTCTAAAAAAATGCCTAGCTGTGACGGTTCACACAAATACATTCCGGTAGAAAATAAATAACAAGCTACAATATCTTTTGCTTTCGTTATTATGAAAATGAAACGAAATCATTAGCCCTGATGGAAGCGGCATCCTTGTAGTCCCGAAGCATCGGGACTACGAGATACAGCGGACAGCAGGAAGTTTCGTCCTTGAAAAAACTAATCGTTCTGCTCCTAATAAACAACAATTCCTGCCCGTTCATAACTCCTACCGATTTCTTTTTAATACCAATTTCTAAATTCCTAATTTGCACACTCAAAATCAGTAGGAGAAAATGAAGGTCTGTATTGCCGAGAAACCAAGTGTAGCACGCGAAATCGCATCCGTTTTAGGAGCCAATACCAAGCGAGATGGGTATTACGAAGGCAACGGTTATGCCGTAACTTACACTTTTGGTCATTTATGTACCTTGAAAGAACCGAACGATTACAAACCCCACTGGAAAAGTTGGGATTTGAACAACCTGCCCATGCTTCCCGATAAATTTGAAACCAAAGTGGTAGAGAATTCGGGAATCCAAAAGCAATTCAAAATCATAAAAAGCCTCTTTGACAAAGCCGAGTTGGTCATCAACTGCGGTGATGCCGGGCAAGAAGGAGAACTCATTCAGCGTTGGGTCATGAACGAAGCTCAGTACAAAGGCGAGGTGCAACGCTTGTGGATTTCGTCCCTGACCACCGAAGCCATCAAAGAGGGTTTTGAGAACCTTAAACCATCATCCAACTACGATAATCTATACTACGCAGGATTTTCCAGAGCCATTGGCGACTGGTTACTCGGTATGAATGCCACGCGATTGTACACCGTAAAACATGGCGGGTACAAACAAGTTTTGTCCATTGGAAGGGTGCAAACCCCAACCTTGGCCATGGTCGTGGACCGCTTCAAAGAAATCGAGAATTTTAAACCGCAACCGTACTGGGAGTTGCAAACTTTATATAGAGAAACGCTTTTTAGCTATGAGGAAGGACGTTTTTTGAAAAAGGAAGATGGCGAGCTTTTGTCCAAAAATGTCAAAGAAAGTGAGTTTGAAATCGTTTCTGTCGAAAAAAAGAATGGCAATGAGTTTGCGCCTAAGCTGTTTGACTTAACAGGCTTACAAGTGTATTGCAATACCAAGTTTGGGTTTACTGCTGATGAAACGCTTAAAATTGTTCAGACCTTGTACGAACAAAAAGTAGTCACGTACCCGAGAGTTGACACCACGTTTTTGCCCAATGATATCTATCCAAAAGTATCTGGTATCCTGCAAAACTTAACCAATTATGCAACGTTGACGCAACCGCTTTTAGAAAAAAAGATTAAAAAATCGACCAAAGTTTTCAACGATAAAAAAGTTACCGATCACCACGCGATTATACCAACGGGAATTCAAAGCAATTTGCAATACAATCAGCAACAAGTGTATGATAGTATTACAAAGCGTTTTATTGCCGTTTTTTATGACGATTGTTTGGTAGCCAATACGACAGTAATCGGGAAAGCCGCCAATGTAGCTTTTAAAACTACCGGAAAAGAAATTCTAAAAAAAGGCTTTCGTGTAGTTTTCGAAGATCCGAACGCCAAAGAGAAAGAAGCCGACATCTTGCCGAGTTTTGTTGTAGGCGAAAAAGGCCCACACGAACCCTCATTTTTAGAAAAGGAGACCAAACCGCCCAATCAGTTTACGGAGGCAACCTTATTACGTGCTATGGAAACCGCTGGCAAACAGGTAGACGATGAAGATTTACGTGAATTGATGAAAGAAAATGGTATTGGGCGTCCATCCACACGAGCCAATATTATCGAAACCCTTTTTAAACGCCAATACATCATTCGAAACAAAAAACAGGTCTTGCCAACGCCAACGGGAATTCAGCTTATTGATACCATTCAAAATGATTTGGTCAAGTCTGCAGAACTTACGGGTTCCTGGGAAAAGCAGTTGAAAGATATTGAAAAAGGAACTTTTACCGCCGCTGCGTTTATCAACAATATGAAGCGCATGGTTGAAGTCTTGGTGTATGAAGTGCGCAGTGAAACCAGACGCGCCAATATTTCACATGCCGGGAATGTCCAAAAAGAAGTGGCTAAAGTGGAGAAAAAGAAAGCAGCAGGAATTTTGGCGGAAGCCTGTCCAAAATGTAAAAAAGCAACACTTATAAAAGGAAAATCGGCTTATGGTTGTGGCGATTATAAAGCAGGTTGCACGTTTCTGTTGCCCTACACTTTTGCGGAGAAAAAAATATCCGAGAACCAATACTTGCGATTGCTTCAAAAAGGCTCTACTGTAAACTTGAAAGATTTCAAAACCGATACTGGTGTTGTGGAAGGTTTGCTACGCTTTGACGAAAATTTTAAACTCAAATTAGAACCGAAGAAAACGGAGGCGAAAGCCATTCCGGATGAATTAGTCTGTCCTAAATGTCAAAAAGGAACCGTTCTTAAGGGAAACACAGCTTATGGTTGCAGCCATTATAAATCGGGATGTGATTTCAAAGTTACATTTGATGTGGTTAGAATGAAACTAAAAGATCAAAAACCGACGAAAGAATTGGTGCATACTATTTTGAAAGAAAATATCTAAGACTATTAACTAAAATAAATAGCATTAAATTTTAACCATATAAGAAATGTAAGATCATTTAAGAAAGCTATAAAAATCAAGAACTTAAATATCCTTACATTTCTTATATGGTAAACCTTTTGATAACGATGGTATTTTAATTATCTGCTTGAAAAAGTATTCAATAGTTCACTCCTTTTGGATATTCCAGAGTTAAAAAAGGGACACTATTCTATTTTTTTATAATTTAGCAGTTCAAAATAACACCAAATACTTACACAAATGTTTCAAAAAATATTTTTCACACTGCTGTTATTAGCACTTGTTTCCTGTAAAAACTCCGAATCAAATGAAAAAGATAAAATCAAAGCAGCGCGCTGGTTACTGGGAAACTGGGAAAACAATGCTGCTGATGGAAATCTTTCCGAAACTTGGAAAAAAGTAAATGACAGCACCTTTCAAGCACAGTCTTACTTTATAAAAGAAAAAGACACCTTGCATTTTGAATCCATAACCTTACAGCAAAAAGGGGAACAATTAACCTATTCTGCAACCGTTAAAGGACAAAATAATGATAAACCGGTTTCTTTTAAATTAACAACTGCAACCGAGAAACAATTGGTTTTTGAAAATCCAAAACACGACTATCCTCAAAAAATAAGTTATACTCAAATTACTCCTGACAGTTTAGTGGCTAAAATTTCAGGAATTCAACAAGGGAAACCAAGTTCAGAACAGTTTTCGATGAAAAAAACCAAATAAAACATAACATTCCACATTGAAATTACAACCTTGCTCTAGAAAAGCAAGGTTTTTTTATACCTAAAATTATGGAAATCATCTTGTTAAAATATTATTTTTAATTAGTCTAAATAATATTTGTTAAATAAAAATTAAATTTTACTTTTGCTTTATTCTTATTTATTCTAAATAAGTATTAACTCATTTAATTTTTAACCATGAACTATTTAAAACAACGAATACCTCCATTTATTTTTATCGCCTGTTTATTGTTACTTTCTATAAACACCGCTTTTGCCCAAAACTCCGGTAGCATAAAAGGAACCATTTTAACTAGCGACAACAAACCCGCCGAAGGAGTTTCAGTTTCTATAAAAGGTGTAAACAAAAATACTATTGCAGATAACAATGGAACTTTTATACTAAAAAACATATCCGAAGGAGTACATATTCTAAAAGTTACTTTAGTTGGGTATAATGACTTAGAGCAAGAAGTAAAAATTACTACTGGGGAAATTACTGCCGTAGCATTAAAACTTACCTTATCAAACAATGAATTGAACCAAGTAGTGGTTTTGAGTAACAAAAGCGCTTTCAAAACGAATCGTGTTTCATCAACACTTCGTTTGCAATCGCCTATTATTGAAATTCCGCAAAACATACAAGTTATAACAGGGAAGTTGATAAATGACCAACAAATTTTTGATATGCTGGAAGGGGTGACTCGCAATGTGAGTGGCGCTACAAGAGTGGAACATTGGGATAATTACGCCAATATTACTATGAGAGGCAGTCAAGTAGCCGCTTTTAGAAACGGTATGAATGTCAGTTCAACTTGGGGACCACTTACGGAGGATATGAGTATGGTGGAACGCATTGAATTTGTCAAAGGCCCTGCAGGATTTATGCTCGCAAACGGTAACCCAAGTGGTTTTTATAATGTAGTTACTAAAAAACCAAGCGGACGTACCAAAGGTGAAGCGAGTTTAACGCTAGGAAGTTTTGATCGATATAGAGGAACACTAGATTTGGACGGAAAATTGACCAAAAACGGAAAATTATTGTACCGTATTAATGTAATGGGTGAAAAGAAAGGCAGTTACCGTGATTTTGATTTTAATGACCGCTACACATTTGCTCCAGTACTTAAATATTTGGCAACCGATAAAACAGCCATAACACTGGAATACACGCAGCAATTTTCTAAAGTAAATGCAGTTGGTTCTAACTATGTTTTTTCACACAGAGGATATGCTGATTTACCAAGAAGTTTCTCTACATCAGAAGCTAATTTAGATCCTACAAAAATGACAGAAAGAAACATTCTTGCTATTTTAGATCATAAAATTAATGAAAAATGGAAGTTTACTGCTCAAACATCCTACCTTAATTACCAACAAGAAGGAATGTCATTATGGCCTGCTGGTTTTGATCCAACCAATGATGCGATTCTTAAACGTGGTGGTGGAAATTGGGATATTTTAGGAAAAATCTATGTTGGACAAGCTTTTATAAATGGCGAAGCTACAACAGGATCCGTTACCCACAAAATACTATCGGGATTGGATTTAAGTGATAAAACATTTTTTCATGACTGGTCCCAATATTTCACGCTGCCTGATTTAAACATATACAATCCGGTACATGGTACACTGGCTGCTTCCCCTACTTTTGACAGAAGTAAAAGTCTGGAAGATAGAGGGGTAAAATACCAAAATAGTTACAAAGCGCTATATGTGCAGGACGAATTGGGTTTCTTTGACAACAAACTTAGATTAACATTGGCAGGAAGGTATACGATACTTAAAGCCTATAATGTTTATTCCGGAGGTACCAAAAACGAAAAATTCACACCTAGAGTAGGTTTAAGTTATTCTATTGATAAAAACACGGCCGCCTATTTCGTGAACGATCAATCTTTTAATGAAAACTACGGTACAAACTGGCAAGGCCAATCTTTTAAACCTGAAACTGGAGGAAATATAGAATTTGGCTTAAAAAGAGACTGGTTGAACGGAAAATGGAATTCTGTTGTTTCCGTTTACCAAATCACCAAAAACAATGTACTGACATTAGATCCGGAACATTCATCCGGAACACAACAATTCAGTAGAGAAAGTGGACAGCAAAAAACAAAGGGTTTTGAAGTAGATATTAGAGGCGAAATTTTCAAAAACTTAGATCTTATTGTTAATTATGCCTTTACGGAAGGAAAAACAACCAAAGACACTGATCAATCGCTTGTAGGCACTCAAGTAGCCGGAACTACAAGGCACATCCAAAATGCTTGGTTGAATTATAAAATAGACAGAGGAACGCTAAATGGTGTTGGTTTTTCATTAGGGTACCAATACCAAGTAAAAAGAGCACCCTGGTATATTTCGCCTGATAATAGTGCAATGCTTCCAGACTATTTCCGATTGGACGGAGGTGTTACGTACCAAAAAAACAAAATATCAGTCAATCTTGTTGTCAATAATATCTTGAATAAATACTTGTATTCTGGTGGATATTATAGCTATAGCGATATGTATTACTGGCAAACAGAAGCAGGAACTAACTTCCGCTTATCTGTTGGCTATAAATTTTAGAGTTAGTTAGTTTGTTTTGTTTAACTAAACTCCTCATTTCGATGGGGAGTTTTATCCATTTTTAATGAAAAATAATAATTTAAAAAAAGGGATTGGAAAAATACACCTATGGCTGGGTTTATCATCGGGCATAATTGTTTTTATAATTGCTATAACGGGCTGTTTGTATGCTTTTCAGGAAGAGATACAAAATTACACACAAGAATATCGTTTTGTAAAAGAACAGGAGGATACTTTTTTACCTCCTTCAAAATTAGCTGTAATTGCTAAAAAAGAACTTCCTGATAAATTACTGCATGCCATAAAATACAACGAAAAAAATAATGCTGCGGAAGCTGAATTTTTCCATTATGAACCCACCTATTACTATACCGTTTTCATCAATCCTTATACCGGGAAAATTTTGAAAACAGTAAACAACGAGGAAGGATTCTTTCCTTTTGTACTGGACGGACATTTTTACCTTTGGTTGCCCCATGAAATTGGACAAACAGTTGTAGCATCGGCGACATTAGTATTTCTGGTACTGCTAGTTTCGGGTTTAATTCTTTGGTATCCAAAAAACAAGAATGCCGCGAAACAACGCTTTTGGTTCAAATGGAAAAAAGGCACAAAGTGGAAACGTAAAAATTATGACTTGCATAATATTACCGGTTTTTATGTACTTATCATTGGAATTATTTTTGCCATTACAGGTTTAGTATGGGGATTTCAATGGTTTGCATACTCTTATTATAAAGTATCCGGCGGTGAAAAATCATTACTATATGAAGAGCCGCTTTCGAAAATAAATACAAAGACTGCAACTCATACAATCACAAACCCATTGGATAAAATCTGGCATCAAATGCAAAAAGAATACCCTCAAGCGGAATCCATTGAAATACATCCACCAGAAAAAGCTGCCTCTCCAATAGCTGCCAATGCTAATTCAGACAAAGGAACGTATTGGAAAATAGATTACCGTTATTTTGATCAATACAGCTTGAAAGAAATGAATGTTTCCCATCTATGGGGCAGACAAAAAGAGGATAAAATTGCCGATAACCTCATGAAAATGAATTATGACATTCACACCGGAGCAATACTGGGTTTACCCGGAAAAATATTCGCATTCCTATTTAGTTTACTCATTGCGAGTCTTCCAATATCCGGATTCTACATTTGGTGGGGACGAAACAAAAAAAAGAAAAACACAACTGTTACCGTTTAATACTATATAAAAAAGCATAATTGAAAAATTTAAGTAATGCCTTTAAACCTTTCAGTCATTTTTATATCTAAATAAGATAATTGAAAAATCTGAATTAGAATGTGGCAGACAAGTTTAAAAAAAATACAATAAAATTTTCTCTTTATTAGGGTAAATAATAATTGCTATTATACAATTTATTTTTACATTTGCGTTATTTTTATTTATTCTAAATAACCAAGTTAGATAAACACACTTCCCATATTAATAAGAACCTTTATAAAAAATTTATGAAAAAGAATCTTTTTATTTCTTTTGCCTTAGTCGCTACTTTATTTGTTAGTGCACAGCAACAAAACACACTTTTGGAGCAGTCTTTTTGGAAAACAGCCCCAGATGTAAACGCAGTTAAAGCTGAAATAGCAAAAGGAAACAGCCCGTCAGCATCAACCCCAAATGCTTTTGATGTAACTGTTATGGCAATTAATAATGATGCACCTGCGGCCACTATAAAATTCTTATTGGAACAACCAGGAAACGAAGTCACTAAATCCACACACGACAACCGCATTTATTTACACTGGGCGGCTAATAAAGGAAATCTAGAAATCGTAGAATACCTTATAGCCAAAGGATCAGACATTAACTTAGAAGACAGCCAAGGCACAACCCCAATTACATTTGCAGCCAATAGTGGTCAAAACAATACCGCTGTTTACGAGGCTTTTTTTAAAGCAGGAATAGACCCTAAGAAAAAATACAGAGACGGAATGAACCTATTGCTTATGGCCATCCCTTTTGACAAAGATGGTACACTTTCTAACTATTTCGTTTCGAAAGGATTGCCTCTTGCAGCTGTTGATTCCGATGGTAATACTGCCTTTAATTATGCAGCAAGAACTGGTAACGTAACACTTTTAAAAACGTTATTAGAAAAAGGAGTAAAATACAATGATAATGCACTAATCATTGCTACACAAGGTTCACGCAGAGAAGCAAATACTTTAGAAACTTATAAGTACTTGGTAGAGGAACTAAAAATAAAACCGACCGTAACTAGCAAAACAGGAGAAACTGTACTTCATTTTCTAGTAAGTAAACCAAAACAAACTGAAATCATCAACTACTTTTTGTCCAAAGGAGTAGATGCCAATAAAGCTGATAACGAAGGAAATACGCCACTAATGGTTGCTGCCTCGTCCAGAGAAATTGCTGCACTAGAACTGTTATTGCCAATTGTAAAAAACAACAATCTGCAAAATAGTAAAGGTGAGTCGGCATTGACAATGGCTGTAAAGTCAGGAACTCCTGAAGCCGTAACACTTCTTTTAAGCAAGGGTGTTAACATAAATGTTCAAGACAAAGATGGAAACAACTTAGGATATTACTTAATCCAGTCGTACAGACCGCAAATGGGAATGGGGCGTGGACCGGAAGCGGCTAATACACCAAAACAAGATCCTTTTGCTGCCAAAATAAAATTGCTTCAGGATAAAGGATTAAACTTAGCCACTCCTCAAAAAGACGGCAGTACTCTATACCACTTCGCTGTAGCCAAAAATGATTTAACTTTACTGAAAAAAATTGCCGATTTAAACATCGATGTAAACGCAAAAAACAAGAATGGTTTAACAGCGTTGCACAAAGCAGCCATGATTTCTAAAGACGATACTATCTTAAAATACTTGGTATCTATCGGTGCCAAAAAAGACATTAACACCGATTTTGACGAAAGCGCATATGCCTTGGCAAAAGAAAATGAGTCTTTAACAAAAAATAACGTATCTCTAGAATTTTTAAAATAATATTATGACGTCAATACTAAAAATAGGCCTAACAGGTGCGTTACTATGCCTTTTATCTTTCCAAGCTGCTGCACAAAACACTAAATACAAATGCATGCTCCAAATGTCTAACTATATGGGAGAAGGCGCTTATATTGTGGTTTCACTTGTAAACGCCAAAGGCGAATATGACAAAACGCTGTATGTAATGGGTGACGATAAAAAATGGCACAAAACTCTTAAAGAATGGCATAAATACTATTCTAAAAAACCTTCGGATATCAGTGCCAAAACAGGAGCTTCAGTAACTGGCGGTGACCGTAGTATAACCACCATAGAAATTGAAGATGCTAAAATCAACAAAGGGTATAAATTGCGATTTGAAACAGCAGTAGAAGATCATAAATATTACACCGCTGATTTAGAAATCCCTCTTACCACCCAAGGGATGGCTGAAAAAACAGAAGGTAAAGGGTATATTCGCTACGTAAGATTAAGCAAAATCTAAATATTGAACTTTTTTATCTGCGAAAATCTGCAAAATCTGCGTGAAAATAATAGCACGCAGATTTCGCAGATTTTCGCAGATTTTTTTTTAAAATAAATACGCTTAATAGAAACTTAGAAAAATATAATTTTCTAAAAAAGCTTAAAAATAAAATCTGAAAAGCAAATCTATTTTATTTTTAACAATCAATAATTCCTAAATACAATTACATCAATGACTCTTTCTTTTTGGCGTTACACACACTTAACTTTGGCTGTATTTTCTGCTGCATTTTTAGTGTTGGCATCGGTAACTGGTGTCATACTCGCAGTCGATGCAATACAGGAGAAAACACTGCCCTACCGAGTAGAAAATTTTGAAAAAATAACGCTTGGGGAAACCTTGCCTATACTGCGCAAAACCTATCCTGAAATAACAGAATTAAGTGTTGACCACAATCAATTTGTGACGCTGCAAGGTATTGGTCAGGAAAACAATGATGTCAATGCCTATATTAATCCCAAAACCGGAAAAATAGTAGGTACACCCCTAAAAAAAAGTGACTTTATCCAATGGACTACAGCGCTCCACCGTTCTCTATTTCTTAAAGAAACCGGGCGTTTTTTTGTTGGTTTTATTTCCTTTTTGTTGGTATTGATTTCCATTTCGGGTTTCACTCTGGTTCTTAACAGGCAAAGAGGCCTCCGCAATTTCTTTTCCAAAGTCATCAAAGACTATTTTGCTCAATATTACCATGTTGTATTGGGTAGATTGGCGCTACTTCCCATTCTGATAATTGCCCTTTCTGGAACGTATTTAACCTTAGAAAAGTTTAACTTTTTTATCGAAAAAACAGATACAGAAGAAAAAACCGAAATGGCAGCAACCACGCCTGTTTCAAAAAAAGATACTGAATCGTCCATACTTAAAAATACACTTCTGGCTGATGTACAAAAAATTGAATTCCCTTTTTCGGATGATCCCGAGGAATATTATATTATTACATTAAAGGACCGAGAAATCGAAGTCAACCAAATTACTGGCGCAATTGTACGTGAAATTCCTTTCCCGATGAGAACTTTAGTTTCGGATTTGAGTCTTGATTTGCATACTGGGAGAGCAAGTATTTTATGGGCGATAATTTTAGCAATAGCGAGTTTAAATATCCTCTTTTTTATCTACTCCGGTTTTGCCATGACTTTAAAGCGAAGATCAAGTCGCATTAAAAACAAATACAAACCCGAAGACAGTACATTCATTTTACTGGTAGGTTCCGAAAATGGCAGTTCATTACTATTTGCCAATGCTATTCAGAAACAATTGCTTGCCAACGGAAAAAAAGTTTTCCTTACTGAATTGAATAATTATTCGGTTTATCCAAAAGCAGAACATCTTATCGTATTTACTTCAACCCACGGATTGGGCGACTCTCCTTCTAATGGAAGTAAATTTATAACACTGGTCAACAAAACCGAACAAAAGCAAAAAATTAATATTTCAGTAGTTGGTTTTGGTTCAAAGGCTTATACTGATTTTTGTGCTTTTGCGTATGACATTGATGCCTTATTGGCAAAACAGAGTTGGGCGGAACGCTTTTTAGAATTACAAACCGTAAATGACAAATCGGCTGAAGAATTTGTGGGCTGGGTAAAATTATGGAGTGCCAAAACAGAAATTCCTCTTTCGGCTACTCCATCATTATACAATCATGTTCCAAAAGGATTGCAAAAGTTTATGGTACTCGATAAAACTGCCATTTCTGATACGGAACATACTTTTTTACTCACATTACGAGCTAGTATGAGAGCTAAATTTACTTCGGGTGACCTCTTGGCTATTTATCCTGCAAACGACACACGAGAACGCCTATACTCTATCGGGAATCATAACGGCAACATACAATTAGTGGTAAAACTGCATCCTTCTGGTTTAGGTTCAGGCTATTTATATGATGTTGAACCTGGTTCGATTATAAAAGCAAGAATCCTCAAGAACGCTGCTTTTCACTTCCCGAAAAAAGCATCCAAAGTGGCGCTAATTTCAAATGGAACCGGCATTGCTCCCTTTCTGGGAATGATGGAGCAGAACAAGAAAAAAACAGCCATTCATTTGTATTGTGGTTTTCGAAAAGCAACTGAAACTGTTTTAGGGTATGAAAAATTTGCTGCTGAAATGATTCAAAAACAGCATCTTAAAAGTTTTCATGTGGCTTTATCTCGCGAAGCGAACCATCATTATGTAATGGATCTTATCAAACGAGATGCTGATTTTTTTATAGATTTGCTAACACAAGGAGGCGTTGTAATGATTTGCGGTTCGCTTGCTATGCAAAAGGACGTGGAATCTGCTCTTGATGCGCTCTGTGTTACCAAAGCAACTATGGGAATTGCAGACTATAAAGCTAATGGACAAGTGCTGACGGATTGTTATTAATCCTCACCCCTCCCGATCCCGAAGCGTCGGGACGGGACGGGACTCTCCGAAGGAGATGGAGCCGAAACTGGATAAAACTATAGCAACAAATAATACTTTTACATAAATATATGGATTGGTTATCGCTCTGCGTGAGTGATAGCAGTGAAGCTCTTTTTAGGAGAGGCTTTTTTGCCTCTCCTAAAAAAGCGGGAACGTAGAGCACGACCCGAAGTTTTTACGGAGGGTCACGCCCAAATTATTTTAAAACCACATTTTATGTCTAAAAAACACTTCTTTTTGCTGATTGCGATACTTTTTGTGAGTCAAGGAAGTTATGCACAAATCGTACGAAAAAGAACCACCCTACTTATGGGCGGCCGATTTGACATTACCATTGTAGCAAAGGATTCATTATCGGCAGAACAAAACATAGACGCTGTTATCGCAGAAATTACACGAATCGAAAATTTGATATCCGACTGGAAACCGGACTCGCAAGTATCCAAAGTGAACCAAAACGCAGGTATTCGGCCAGTGAAAGTAGATAGAGAATTTTTTGAATTAACGCAAAGAGCGATTCGGTTTTCTGAAGTGACCAATGGCGGTTTTGACATCAGCTTTGCGGCAATGGATAAAATCTGGAAGTTTGACGGTTCCATGACTGCGATGCCTTCGGCGGAAGCCATTAAGAAATCGGTTGAAAAAGTGGGGTATAAAAATATAATCTTGGATAGTGCTCAATCCACCATTTTTCTGAAACTAAAAGGGATGAAGATTGGATTTGGCGCATTAGGAGAAGGGTATGCCACCGATAAATGCCGGGATATGATGCTTGCAAAAGGGATTAAAGCCGGGATTATAAACGGATCAGGAGATATGAGTACTTGGGGAAAACAGCCTAATGGGAAAGCTTGGAATATCGGTATTACGAATCCTTTTCATCCTGAAAAACTTTTAGCTGTTGTCCCATTAAAACAAGATGCTGTTACTACTTCGGGCAGCTATGAAAAATTTGTTGTTTTTAATGGCAAACGCTATTCGCATATCATCAATCCAGCAACGGGTTATCCCGTGACAGGATTATGCAGTGTGACCGTTTTTGGACCTAATGCAGAAACGGCAAACGGTTTGAGTACTTCGTTAATGGTTTTAGGAAAAACAGCAGGACTGCTTCTACTCAACAAATACCCTGATTATAGTTGTTTAATGATTACAGATGATGGAAAAGTAGTGAAATCAAAAAACTTCCCAATCAAAAAATTTAAGGCGCGGCTTTAATTACTTTACCCTTTAGTTTTTATGCTTTTGTGGCAAAAACAAGCTTACTATTTTGTGGTCTTGGTAAATTCAATTTTCCTCTCTAATTTGATTGACCATCAAAATCATAATGACTCCTAAAAAAGCCATTATCAAAAAGGCCCATTTCATACTTAAGATTTCAGAAATAAATCCAACCATTGGCGGTACAATCAAAAAACCAAGATATCCAATAGTAGAAATGGATGTAAGTGCATTGCCGTTACTCAAACCTTTTGATTTTCCAGCTATACTAAAAATCAATGGAACCACGCAAGAAACACCTATTCCAATGAAAAAATAACCTACTATCGTGGGATAAATAAAGGGCAATAAAAAACAAATTAAAAATCCTACCGTGATAAAAACACCGCTGATTAATAATATTTGTTTGATACCAAATTTCATTACCGCAAAATCTCCCAAAAAACGCCCTAAAGTAACTGCTGTCATAAAAAACACAAAAGCTGCTGTAGTAAGTTTTGGCGAAGCATGCAATATATTTTGAAAATAGATTCCACTCCAGTCGTACATCGTATTTTCGCAAGCCATGGCAACAAAACAGATTAGAGCAAACTTAATCAAATTTTTATCGGGCATCGAAAAGAATTTTCTTTTCTCTTGTAAAGGTTCTGTTTGAATGGTCATTGGATAAAAACAAGCTGTAATCGCCATCATAGCAACACTTATTCCCAGTAAATGATACGATGGTGCTATATTTTGAGTTACCATCACATATCCTAAACCTGCACCTGCAAATCCTGCCAAACTCCAAACTGCGTGAAAAGTAGTCATAATCGATTTTGGATACAATTTTTGAACTTCTAAGGCTTGTGCATTCATTGATAAATTCAGAATATTTCGGGAAGCCCCAAATAATAAAAGAATAATTACTAATTGCCAAACAAAAGCGGTAAAACCCGGTAAAGCCAAGAAAAAATTAAATAAAATAGCACCCAATAACATACAATAACGACTGCTATACTTATTTAATAATCTTCCTGTAAAAGGCATTGTTAGTATCAAACCAATTGGAAATGCGAATAAAACGGCTCCAAATTGTGCCTCACTTAAATGCAATTGCGCTTTGATACTAGGAATACGAGATGCCCAAGATGAATATCCAAATCCGGAGACGAAAAAAAACACTGTGTTTGCTAATCTATATCCTTTGGGGGAATCCATTACATTTTTAAAATAGGGTACAATCATTTTAGGGAATAGTTCAATTTATTTCGACTGCAAAATTAAGGTTTTTTAAGCTTTTTTTATAGGAAATACTATTA
Source organism: Flavobacterium esculini (assembly GCF_048284325.1). Taxonomy (NCBI): domain Bacteria; kingdom Pseudomonadati; phylum Bacteroidota; class Flavobacteriia; order Flavobacteriales; family Flavobacteriaceae; genus Flavobacterium; species Flavobacterium esculini. The sequence continues at coordinate 34,021 of NZ_JBLVPI010000012.1, forward strand.
ACCTCCAGTTTTTCAACTTACTCAACAATAAAAGAACAGTAGTACCGAAAAGTTAGCTCGCAGAGCCAGAGTTTACATTATTGCTTTAACAAAAATTAACATAAAAAGATTTTCAAACTCTTTTCTCAGGCTTAATTTCAGAACTTACAGGAGTAAAAAAATAATCTCACCCTAGAAAAAGACCAAAAAAAGAAAATTTTACACAAAAAAAGTTATTTTTAAAAAACATAAAAAATTGAAATACAAATAGTTAAATACATATTAAAACTTTATTAATATTTAATCTAAATAAGTTTTGTTAATTGAAAAGTGGGTTTTACATTTGCATTGTTATTTTTAATTATTCCAAATAAACAATCATGAAATATATTTTACTCCCAACATTAACCTTATTATTTAGTTTATCTTGTTTAGCACAAGAATCAGCAAATGCTTCTGATGATAAAAATTATGATGAAATTTTCGGTACAATGACCGACACTATAAAAAACAAAAAAGGAGGAGCACTTAAAGAAGTTATTGTTACAGCCAATAAAGAGAAAAAGCCAGTATCTGTATTAAGATCAGGTTTAAAACCAATGGATATCCCACAAAGTGTTCAGGTTATCGGTGCTGAAATTATTGAGCAACAACAAGCTATTCGTTTAAGCGATGTTATAAAAAATGCCAATGGGGTTTATGTAGGTTCCGCACGTGGTGGTGCACAGGAATCATTATGGTCAAGGGGATATGATATGTCTGCCAACAACATGTTCAAAAATGGGTTTCGTTTTAATGCAGGTTCTATCCCAGAGGTATCTTCTTTAGAAAGAGTAGAGTTTCTAAAAGGAGGTTCAGCATTATTATTTGGAAACGTAACACCTGGAGGAATCTTGAATTTGGTTACTAAAACCCCACAATTTACCCAAGGTGGGCAACTATCCATGCAAATGGGAAGCTATGCCTTTTACAAACCTGCGATTGATTTTTACGGACCAATAAACAAATCTATAGCCTATAGGTTTAATGCTTCCTACGAAAATTCAGAAAGTTTTAGAGATTTTGTAAAGAGTGATCGTATTTACATTAATCCTTCGGTTTTGTTTAAAATTTCAGACAAGACACAAATTACAGCACAAGGAGATTATTTAAGTGCTGATTGGACTCCTGATTTTGGTACAGGAATCTTTAGAAAAACCATTTTAGATATTCCAAGCAATAAATATTTTGGTGCACTTTGGTCAACAGGAAACACAAAATCAGCTAGTGCATCGGTACTATTCAATCACGATTTTAACACTAACTGGAAATTAGGATTCAATTCTTCTTTTCAATCATACCACAGAACTCAAAAATCTACTGCACAGTTAAACACAATTGATATCAATGGAAATTGGAAACGTGGTTTAACACAATCCGACGCTGCCGAAAAAATATTTGCAGATCAATTGAATTTGCAAGGAACTTTCAATACAGGAAGTATCAAGCACCAAATATTCACAGGAGTAGATTATGAAAATTCTTCTGCACCAAGTTATACGTATGGCTTTTTTGCTACCTCAACAGGTACCACAGCTATTACTACTGAGAATACTGCTATAAACCTTTTTAATTATGATTATAGTACACAAAGTCTGAATGTGCCATACCCAACTAGAGCAACACAACTAGCTACCACAGATACAGAACGTTTTGGTGTTTATGCGCAAGATTTAATTTCGGTTAACAATTACATCAAGGTTCTGGCAGGACTGCGTTGGTCATGGCAAGAAAGTGATGTTACAACCTCTAAAGAAGTAATAGGGAAAATTAATGGAGTTGACACTATTACTACTACTCTTGAAAATGCAATCCCTACAACAGGAGTCAAAACTTTAAACAGAGCCTACTCTCCAAAGGCAGGATTGGTAATTCAACCTAATAAAGATTTGTCTTTGTTTGCTAGTTATTCAAACTCGTTTACTCCTAATACAGGAACAACAGTAGATTTAAAACCATTAGACCCTTCTATCATAGACCAATATGAGGCTGGTATCAAAAAAGATTTCTGGAAAGGAATATTGAGCACCAATGTAACCGTATATCAAATCCAAAACAGCAATTTTGCTCAAACAGTTCAGTTTGGAGCAGATGGTATTTCGCCAAACGTAAATACCAATCTAAAAGAATTAGTTGGAGGAACAAAAGGAAAAGGAATTGAAGTAGATATTACTGCCAGACCATTTGCAGGTTTGAACATCAATGCTGGATATAGCTTTAATGAAACCAAAATTTCAAAATCTTCAGGAACAAGCGGGAGTCTTGTAGTGGGAGATCTTTTAGCAAGAACACCAAAGCATACCGCCAATTTAAGTTTTTTCTACAAATTACCAAGCGGCCTATTGAAAGGGCTAACTTTTGGAGCTATCGGAAGTTATATTGGTGATCGTACTGGGGGTTGGAATGACCGTTATGTATGGACAGAAAACAAACCAGTAACTACTCCAAAAACATATACTGTTACTATCGAAGACCGAGATATTCCACTACAAGGTTACACCACCGTTGATGCATCTGTAGGTTACGATTGGGAAAAAGTATCAATTTTATTCAAAATATCTAACATTACTGATGAATTGAACTATACCGTTCACGAAAATTACAGTGTAAACCCAATTGCACCGCGTCAAGTAATGGTAAGCTTAAAATACAAGCTATAGTTTAAATTTTTTAGTTTAAAATTTCTAAAACTTTTTCTGTCTCTTTCATTTTTTTGAAAAGCAGAAAAAATTTTTTGCTATACCAAAATAAAAAGAGTTTTTTTTTTGCAAAAAAATGAAAAATAAAAAAAAATCAACTTCAGAAATTCACATCGTGATTTAGGTTATTTCTATAATGGATTAATCCGTTGAGTACAATTAGTTTTTGATAGGATTTGCTTATAGCGACAGGAAAAATTTTATTATCATTTTAATCATTCCAATACTTTTCTTTCTCGCTTTTTTTTTACTAAATCACAGTAATAAAGAAGAATAATCAAGAATTACCAAAGTTCATAACGATGAAAAGAAATTTGATTGGGAAAGAATTTATAACATATTTAGTTAAAAAAATAATTTACTTTTGAATACAAAAAAATATGAACCAATTATTTTAGAATAAATAGAAGTTGGCGAAAAAAATTTAAAACCATATTAGATTTCGTTGAAAAGCGAAATAAAGAAAAAAAAATGGACCATAGAGCAAAATCAATTCGGCCTTTCATTGGAGCCAAAAATTACGAGTTATCCCGCAATTTTTATCGTGATCTTGGTTTTCAAGAAAGTATTTTATCATCTGACATGTCCTATTTCAATACAGATGGATTAGGCTTTTATTTGCAAAATTCTTATGTTAAAAATTGGATAGACAACACAATGGTTTTTATGGAAGTCGATAATGTCAAACAATTTTGGAATGAATTATTAGAATTAAAACTTACTTCTAAATATAACACTATTAGATTGACGCCAATCCGTGAGCTTGAATGGGGAAAAGAATGTTTTTTACATGACCCTTCAGGAATCCTATGGCATTTTGGAGAATTCAATACCAAATAACTTATAAAAAGCTCCGCTATTTTTTAAGAGAAGGCAAGTAAACAAGATTACAAACAAGTACATTTTATATTCAGAATGTAAAGAAATTACAAAAAACCTTAATGAATTAGAATTCCGTTCTTTTCAAGTATTTCAAAAAGTCCGATACTTTGATTTGGATCATATTTCTCAATACCACTTTGATACCATTTTTCTATCATATCGATTTGAAAAGAAGTATACCCGCCCGTATCCAAAGGTAAACCCAACAAACCTGAGATCAGAAAATCTTCTAAAACTTTATCCGTAACAATACATTGGGGAATTCCTTCATTAATGTATCCGTTCATTCTCTCATAATCTGATCTTCCGGAATTAAATCCAGTAATAAAAGCGTCATTATTTTTTACGCTGTTAAATTGCTGAAATGGATTCAAGCCAAGTGAATACCCTTCAACATAATCTTGTCTATAAGCAGGACTAAATATTTTTTTCATCTCTTTATTAATGTGGTATTTGACAAATATTTATCAAACATATTAACAATATGTCAGTAAATACACAAAACTCGTTAAAAGGGAGAAATACTCTTCAAATCGCAACATCGGTGACATTTATCGATAAAATATCGCCAAGTCACAACCATAAAATCTAATACTTTTTTTTTAGGAAGTAGACTCTATTTCTCTTCTTCTCACAAGAAACATTCTTACACCATTAATTTTAATGATTATTTCACTAGTTTTGAAGCAACCAATAATTATTTACATAAAAAAATTATGCCAACACCTATTTCAGAATGTTTATACTGTCAAAATAATGACACCTTAAATCAATTAATGATAAAAATTTGCGATTTAGAAGTGTCTCAATTATTCTTATTTAAAGAACAATCCTACTTAGGCCGTTGCAATGTAGTCTATAAAAATCATGGTATTGAATTTTATGAATTGAGCGATGAACAACGCAATGCCTATATGCGTGATGTAGCAACAGTAGGAAAAGCAATTGCCGCAGCCTTTAATCCTACTAAAATAAACTACGGAGCTTTTAGCGATACATTATCGCATCTACACATGCACATTGTTCCAAAATACAAAGACGGATATGGTTTTGGAAGTGTTTTTGAAATGAATCCACAAAAAACACTGCTATCTGATACCGAATATACTGAGGTAATCGAAAAAATAAAAACAAATCTGTAAAACAGAAAAATCCCATTCGTGCGAATGGGATTTTTCATTTAATGTCTTTATCCTAAAAAAATATTTTAATTTGGGCGTGTCCCTTCGTAAAAACTTCGGGTCGTGCTGTTCGTTCCCGCTTTTTTATTAGAGGTAAAAAAAGCCTCTAATAAAAAGAGCTCCACTACCATCACTCACGCAAAACAAAAAATAGATAGATTTCCAGATTATTTCAATCCAGCCAAACTATGCTCAATCGTTTCAATTTTAGACAGCGCATCCGCTTCTTTTTGTCTTTCATTTGCCAAAACTTTCTCCGGCGCACCACCCACAAATTTCTCGTTCGCCAGTTTGTTTTGAACGGATTTCAAGAAACCTTGTGTATAAACCAACTCTGCATTTAGTTTCGCAATTTCTTCCTCCACATTGATATTTCCGGTAATCGGGATGAAATACTCATTTGATTTTACACGGAAAGACAATGCACCATCCACTTTATCCGAAACATATTCTAAAGAAGTAATATTCCCTAATTTAGTCACCACCGAATCAAAATAAGTGGATGCTTTATCATTGTTTACCACTTTCAATTCAATAGTATCTTTGAATGGAATATTCTTGTCTTTCCGAATCGTTCTTATTCCAGAAATCACTTCAATTGTACTTTCAAAATTAGCAATTAAACGGGCATTGAAAGGTTTCATTTCTGGCCAAGTCGAAACGATTAAAGCTTCTTCAGTTGTTCTTTCGGCAAGAATTTGCCAAATTTCCTCTGTCAAGAACGGCATAAACGGATGCAATAATTTCATGTTATTTTCAAGCATTTCTATCGCTTTCGCAAAAGTCACGCTGTCAATTGGCTGTTGGTAAGCCGGTTTTATCATTTCCAGAAACCAAGAACAGAAATCGTCCCAAACCAATTTATAAATTGCCATTAAAGCATCGGAGATTCTATATTTTTCAAAATTATCTTCAATTTCCAAAAGTGTTTGTTGCACCTTGGCTTCATACCATTCAATTGCCACTTTGGATGATTCCGGTTGCGGTATAGCATCCGAAACTTCCCATCCTTTTATCAGTTTGAAGGCATTCCATATTTTATTGGTAAACGCTTTTCCTTGGTTACACAATTCTTCGTCAAACATGATATCATTTCCTGCAGAAGCGCTCAAAAGCAATCCTACACGAACACCATCAGCACCAAATTTTTCGATTAAATCCAAAGGATCAGGAGAATTTCCTAATGATTTAGACATTTTACGTCTTTGTTTGTCACGAACCAAACCGGTCAAATACACATTTGTAAATGGTTTTTTACCCGTATATTCATAACCCGCAATAATCATTCTCGCTACCCAGAAAAACAAAATATCCGGACCCGTTACTAAATCATTGGTTGGATAATAGTATTTAAAATCTTCGCTTTCAGGATCCATAATTCCGCCAAAAACGGACATTGGCCACAGCCAAGAAGAAAACCAAGTGTCTAAAGCATCAACATCTTGTTTTAGGTTTTCGGTGGTTAGGTTTTGGTTATTCGTTTTAGTTTTTGCTAATTCTAAAGCCTCTTCGATAGATTCAGCAACCACGAAATCTTCTTTTCCATCCCCGTAGAAATAAGCGGGAATTTGTTGACCCCACCACAATTGACGTGAAATATTCCAATCGCGTATATTATTTAACCAATGAGCGTACGTATTATTAAAACGTGCTGGATGCAATTTAATTTCGCCATCTACTAAAACAGATTTGATTGCTGGTTTAACCAAATCTTCCATTTTTAAGAACCACTGGTCTGATAAACGAGGCTCGATAACTGCTTTCGTTCTCTCAGAAGTTCCTACTTTATTCAGGTGGATTTCTGTTTTAGCCAAAGCGCCAATCGTTTCTAATTCTTTGGCAATTGCCTCCCGAACCACAAAACGATCTTTTCCCTGATAATGCAATCCAAAACTGTTCAAAGTCGCATCTTCGTTGAAAATATCAATAATTTCAAGATTATGCTTCTCCCCTAACGTTTTGTCATTCATATCGTGGGCAGGAGTTACTTTCAAACAACCTGTTCCAAATTCGATATCTACATATTCATCTTCAATAATTGGAATCACTCTCCCGCAAATAGGCACAATCGCTTTTTTGCCTTTCAAATGAGTAAAACGTTCATCATTAGGGTTGATACAAATCGCAGTATCCCCAAAAATAGTTTCCGGACGTGTGGTTGCAATCGTCAGAAAGTCTTCACTTCCTTCAATTTTATATTTTAGAAAATACAATTTTCCTTGTTGTTCTTCATAAATTACTTCCTCGTCAGACAAAGTAGTTTTAGCTTCAGGATCCCAGTTTACCATTCGGTATCCTCTATAAATCAAACCTTTATTATATAAATCCACAAAAGAACGAATTACAGAAGCTGACATATCAGGATCCATCGTAAACTTAGTGCGTTCCCAATCACAAGAAGCACCTAATTTTTTTAATTGGTCCAAAATTACACCACCATATTTATCCGTCCATTCCCAAGCATGCGCCAAAAATTCTTCACGAGATAAATCATTTTTATTGATTCCTTCTGCTTTTAATTTCGCTACAACTTTAGCTTCAGTCGCTATCGAAGCATGGTCTGTTCCTGGAACCCAACAAGCGTTGAATCCTTTAAGACGCGCTCTTCTAATTAATACATCTTGAATAGTATTGTTCAACATATGTCCCATGTGTAAAACCCCGGTAACATTAGGCGGCGGAATTACAATGGTATATGGTGTTCTATGGTCTGGCTCCGAATGGAAATAATTATTCTTCATCCAGTAGTCATACCACTTATTTTCAATAGTTTTAGCGTCAAATTGTGCAGGAATTGTCATTTTATTGTGGATCGTTTAATCGTTAAATTCGATTGTTTGTTTGTTTAGTTAAACGTATAACCAAAGCAACAAATAACCTTTTAAAATTTGGTCTGATATTTGTAATTGTAAATAGTGGACAAAAGTAAATAATTAAGTACACTATAAAAAGAGAAATAAATATTTGTGCATTAATTAAAACAAAGTACTTTTACTTAACCGAATCTAAAAAAAATGAAAATGAAAAAAATAATTACTTTAATCGCAATATTATTTGTAAGCATCGTCGGTTTTGCACAATCTGGAGCTAAAATTGATTTTGCAGCTAAAGACAACACCATTGATTATGGAAAGGTTTCCAAGGGAAGTGATACCGGAATAAGAATATTTGAATTTACAAATACCGGAGACGCGCCCTTAATCATTACCAATGTATTGTCAACCTGTGGATGTACTGTTCCAACAAAACCCGCAGGACCAATTATGCCCGGGAAAACTGGAAAAATTGAAGTTAAATACAACATGACTCCAGGTCCTATACGTAAAACTATCACTGTGGAATCTAACGCAGTAAACTATGAAGATGGTAGAGTCGCATTAAAAATTAAAGGAGAAGTTATTACCAATTAAACATTTTTTGAAATAACTGTAAGCGCTTTTTGAGATTATTCAAAAAGCGCTTTTTTTATAAAATATTTTGTAGCTGAAACTTAATTTTATGAATTTGACCGTCCCTCTTAATTTCTAATGTAATCCATTTTTCTTCTTCCGATTTAAAGAGGGAAATAATTTCCTGTAAAGAATATTTATACCCGGGATTTTTGTTAATTGAAATAATTACATCCCCTTTTTGCAAACCGCTATTCGCTGCAGGTGAATTTTTTCTAACGTTAGTAATTTCATATATGGGTTTTAAAATAAATTTATATTTAAAATCGCTAGTATTACTATTTGATTTAAAAGGGTCATCTACTGTTACCGTAGGGATTGTCTTAAGAGAAACCGTTTCTGGTACCCATTGTAACCCGTGGTGTTGAATTTCGACTCCACTTTTGTTATAATTAAAAGGAGAATTAAATTCTTTGTTTTTTTTTAAATAAAAAAAACTATTACTATAATCAAAAACAACTGAAAATCTTCTCAAAATTTCTCCTCCAACTGAACCCACTCTGCCAGGAATCATTTTTACATTTCGTATTGAACTGGAATCAGGGAAAGCAACAGTAGGATTATGGAATTCAAATTTCGACATTTGAAATTTTGAAATTTTCGCTCTTCTTCCCACTATGTCTCCACTAAATCCCTGCCCTAAATAATCTTCAAAATTTTTAGCAGGAATTTTTACAAATTGGGAACGATTTTCAAAAAGCCAAAGTGCATCACTATTGCCGATATCAATCAATAATTTGACAGGAAACTCAACAGAATCTATAGCTACAGTATTTATCATATACGGTTTTAGTCGTTCGATCGTAATAGCAACCTTTTCAAATTTTCTCACTATTTTATTTCTATTTTTTTCAATATCTCTGTGAACAATTACTCTCTTTTTTTCGTAATTGATTTCAATCAAATTATTTTTAAAAAACTGATATCCAATAATTCCGTTTACTGGAATTCCTACATGAGATGACAAGTTAAATTCCTGATCCAAAACAACATAAAATAAGTGATTTTTGGATTTCAACACTCCTATTTCCAAAATATTATTAGTCGATTTTAATCCTTCAATAGCTTCTTCACTTCCTAATCCACGCAAAATGATTTTTTCGACATTAGAGAATTCAAGTTCTTTTTTATCTTCCAAACTAAACAGAATGGTTTCTTCAACACCGGAATCTAACAAAAAGTTTAATTCTACACCGTTGACCTTGATGGGAACAAAAATTAAATTATTAATAAATTTGAAGGGAATAGTCACTTTATCAACCTCTTTACTAAACTCAAAGCCATCTTGTGCTAAAATAGTCAAGGAGCTGAAAAGAAGAAAAAATAAAATAATTACCTTTTTCATCAAAAAATGTTTATATAAAGTTACTAAAAATACAACATAATTATGCGTTTTTGACACCAAATAGACTTATTAATTGCGGTAAGTTTGAAAAAAAAATTGCAAATTTGCATTTCAATAATTTAAACATGCCAAATATATCCAACAGAGGCAAACAAATGCCCGAATCACCAATACGAAAATTGGCTCCTTTTGCTGAAATGGCTAAGAAAAAGGGTCATAAAGTATACCATTTGAATATAGGTCAACCCGATATAAAAAGCCCCGAAGCGGCCATCAAAGCCATTAAAAATATTGATTTAACTATTATTGAATACGGGCCTTCCGCTGGTTATGAGAGTTATAGAAAAAAATTAGCGCAATTTTATACCAATCAAGATGTAAAAGTTTCTTTTGAAGACATTATGATAACTACTGGTGGATCTGAAGCACTTTTATTTGCATTAGGAAGTATTATGGATCAAGGAGATGAAATCATTATTCCAGAACCATTTTATGCTAATTACAGTGCTTTTTCGGCAGAATCTGGTGCTACGGTAGTTCCTGTAAATTCTGTTTTTGAAAGTGGTTTTACATTGCCTCCAATTGAAGACTTTGAAAAACTAATTACTCAAAAAACGAAAGCAATTTTAATTTGTAATCCAAGTAACCCAACTGGTTATTTGTATTCCGAATCAGAAATTTTGCAATTGGGCAGACTCGCAAAACAATACGATTTGTTCCTAATTGCAGATGAAGTATACAGAGAATTTATATATGATGAAGACATTCATTATTCGGTAATGAATCTTGAAGGACTAGAACAAAATGTAATCATGATCGATTCCGTATCCAAACGTTACAGCATGTGTGGGGCGAGAATTGGATGTATGGTCACAAAAAACAAAGAGGTAATTTCAGCAGCGATGAAATTTGCACAAGCCCGTTTGTGCCCTCCAACAATTGAACAAATAGCTTGCGAAGCAGCTATCGATACTCCTCAAAGTTATTTTGATGAAGTAATTACAGAATATAAAGAACGTAGGGATACCTTGATTTCCGAATTAAATAAAATCGAAGGCGTAATCGTTACCAAGCCCAAAGCCGCTTTTTACTGTATTGCGCAACTTCCTGTTGATAATACGGATGTTTTTGCACAATGGCTTTTGGAAAGTTACGATTTGAATGGTGAAACCGTTATGGTTGCTCCAGCTGCAGGTTTTTATTCGACACCGGGAATGGGATTAAACCAAGTGCGTATTGCTTATGTTCTTAAAAAAGAAGATTTGATTAGTGCTGTTCGGATTCTAAAAGAAGCAATTCCCGTTTATAATTCAACTCGATTGAAAAAATTAATTGAAGTAGAATAATTACAAATTAAAAACACTTTTTGGTTATTCTATGGATAACCTAAAGATTTTAAATAAATTACAAAAGGCAGTAACCAAAAAGTTATTGCCTTTCTTTTTTTGAAGCAATTAGAAAATCCTGCTTTCCCGATGATCGTTATAAAGTCATCATTAAATAGTATAAACGATAGAAATTCTTTAGTTTTTATTAATTATCTTTACCGCTTAAATTTACATACCCAATATAATAGTACCTTTTTGATGATAAATAACGAAGAATTTCAAGACGAGATAGGAAACAATCATATTAGTACAAGTGCAAAAAATCCATTACGAGAAGATGCATTTGCTATTTCAGATGAAGAAAAAATAGAAAAAATTAAAAAAGATGTTGAAAATATTCTGATTACCCTTGGAATGGATTTGACGGATGACAGCATGAAAGGAACTCCAAATCGTGTTGCTAAAATGTTTGTAAAAGAAATTTTTGGAGGATTGAATCCTACAAAAAAGCCAAAAGCATCTACTTTTGAAAACAATTACAAATACGGCGAAATGTTAGTCGAAAAAAACATTACTCTTTACTCTACTTGTGAACATCATTTATTACCAATTATAGGAAGAGCTCATGTAGCTTATATTTCTAATGGAAGAGTTATTGGCCTTTCTAAAATGAATAGAATCGTAGAATATTATTCTAAAAGACCTCAGGTACAAGAGCGTTTGACGATGCAGATTGTTCAAGAATTACAAATGGCATTAGGAACTGAGGATGTGGCTTGTGTAATTGACGCTAAACACCTTTGCGTAAATTCAAGAGGAATCAGCGATATTGAAAGCAGCACGGTAACCTCAGAATTTGGAGGAAAATTTAAAGATGTTCAAACTAAGAGAGAGTTTTTGGATTATATTAAATTAGAGACAAAGTTCTAAAATACAAATAAATTCTATTTAACCGATAAAGCCCTAGCCCTGATGGAAGCAGTATCCTTTCCAGTCCTGAACTTGTTTCAGGATCCTGAAACAAGTTCAGGACTGGAAAGATATAGCGAACAGCGGGAAAAGCTCCAAAAAAAACACAAATGCCATTATATAAAAGTCAAACTCTAAAAATATACAATTCTCTTTCGGGAGAAAAAGAAACATTTACACCTATTCATGAAGGCAATGTTGGAATGTATGTTTGCGGACCAACGGTTTACAGCAATGTACATCTTGGTAATGTGAGAACATTCATGTCATTTGATGTGATTTTTAGGTACTTTTTGCATTTGGATTATAAAGTGCGTTACGTTCGTAATATTACTGATGTAGGTCATATTGTGGACGATGTAGATGAAGGTGAGGATAAAATTGCCAAAAAAGCACGTTTAGAGCAATTGGAACCAATGGAAGTGGTACAACGTTACACCGTGGATTTTCATGATATTTTGAATGCTTTTAACTTTTTGCCACCAAGTATTGAACCAACGGCAACGGGTCATATTATTGAACAAATTGAAATTATCAAGACTATTATCGACAAAGGAATTGGTTATGAAGCCAATGGATCTGTTTATTTTGATGTGGTAAAATTCAATGAAACCAACCATTATGGTAGATTAAGCGGTCGCAATATTGAAGACATGCTTGCTAACACCAGAGATCTTGACGGACAAAGCGACAAAAGAAATCCACAAGATTTTGCGCTTTGGAAAAAAGCCGAACCACAACATATTATGCGTTGGCCTTCGCCTTGGAGCGATGGTTTCCCTGGATGGCATCTTGAATGCACTGCCATGAGCACCAAATATTTAGGCAATCATTTTGACATTCACGGAGGCGGAATGGATTTGAAATTCCCTCATCATGAATGTGAAATTGCGCAAAATGAAGCTTGTACCGGGCAAACTCCCGTTAATTATTGGATGCATGCGAATATGCTGACGCTAAACGGCAAAAAAATGGCTAAATCTACCGGGAATAATATTTTACCAAGAGAAATATTAACTGGAGAAAATAGTATTTTAAGCAAAGCTTTTTCGGCATCAGTAGCGCGTTTCTTTATGTTACAAGCCCATTATAGAAGCATTCTTGATTTTTCTGATGATGCTATTGTTGCAGCTGAAAAAGGATACAAGAGACTAATGGAAGCGGTAGATACTACAAAAAATTTAAACGCAGGTACAAACTCCACAATTGATATTGCTGCTTGGAAACAGTCTTGTTATGATGCGATGAATGATGATTTTAACAGCCCTATTCTAATTGCACAATTATTTGAAGGTGTTCGTTTTATCAATTTATTAAAAGAAGGAAAAGAAACGCTAACCGCCGAAGACTTAAAAACATTTACTGCTAGCATTAATGGGTTTGTATTTGATGTTCTAGGATTAGAGGATGAGAAAATTTCTGATAGCACTAATGATAAATTAGAAGGCACGGTAAATATGTTGATTGAAATGCGAAAACAAGCCAGAGACAATAAAAATTTCGCTCTATCAGACCAGATTCGGGACCAATTGATCTCTTTAGGTATTCAATTGAAAGATGGAAAAGAAGGCACGACTTTTAGCATCTAGACAACCGATTTCAGAGGACAGATTAAAATATTGAATAACAAATATTGAATGTTGAAGTTTTAAATCCGAAAAACAGAATGATGCTTTCAAGAATCCTAATTTTTCCATTTATAGTTCTTGTTCGGTTTTACCAAACCGCAATATCTCCTTTTACACCCTCAGCATGTAGATTTGAACCTACGTGTTCTTCCTATATGATTGTGGCATTGCAAACACACGGATTACTTTATGGAGGTTTTTTAGGCATCAAAAGAATTTTAAACTGCCATCCTTGGGGAAAAAGTGGTTACGATCCCGTTCCTAAAAAAAAATGTAATCATAAACATTAACTTTATATAAGTACTATTTTTACTTTAAATATATATTTTTACAATTCATAAAAAACAATATTAAATGACACACGCTTTGAACATAGTTTGGAATCCATCAGAAGGAATTGATCTGGGTTTTTTTGTAATACGTTATTATAGCCTGATGTTTGTAGTTGCTTTTGGATTAGGCTGGTACATCATGAAAAATATTTTTGAACGTGAAGGCGAATCCATAGAAAAATTAGATTCTCTCTTTATATGGACTGTTCTTGCAACATTGATTGGAGCGCGACTAGGACATGTTTTATTTTATGATTGGGAATATTTTCGCAATCACTTACTGGAAATATTCTTACCATTTCGATTCTCACCTAAATTTGAATTTACAGGCTTTCAGGGTTTAGCGAGTCACGGAGCTGCAATATCAATCATAATTGCTATGTATTTTTACAGCAAAAATGTATTAAAAAAACCTCAATTGTGGATTTTAGACAGAGTTGTTATACCGGTTGCAAGTGGTGCTATTTTTGTGAGATTAGGTAATTTTTTCAATTCGGAAATTGTAGGTAAAGAGACTACATCGGCATTCGGAATACGTTTTCTACGCGATAAATTCAGTCCTGCAGATGCTGTAAATGCAACTCAAATACCGAATCCAAATAATGCTTACCATGCTATTATGACAGACCCAAAATTTGCAGTATTATTAGAACAAGTTCCTGCAAAGCACCCTACACAATTATATGAAGCATTTTGCTATATTTTTGTATTTGCCCTATTATTTTTCATGTATTGGAAAACAGAAGCAAGACTTAAATCCGGTTATTTATTTGGTATGTTTCTGGTGCTTTTATTTTCAGTACGTATTGTTGTCGAATCAGTAAAAGAGAGTCAGGGCGGTTTTGAAAATGAACTGGGTTTACTTTCTACAGGACAATGGCTAAGCATTCCTTTTATTCTAATAGGATTGTATTTTGTTTTTACCGCCGAAAAGTCTGTTAAAGTAGAACATTAAATCTTGTAGAACATTAAATCTTTTAGAATCATAAAAAAAGCTTCCAAAATTTTGAAGGCACAAAAAAGTCTCTTTTCAAAAGGCGATTAAATAAGGCTTTGATCTTATTTAATCGCTTTTTTTGAAATTTAATTTTAAGTGACCACAAGGTATTTATAACAACTGAAAGGAGTGAAACCATAGTGTTTTCGCTCCTTTTTAGGTGTTTCCATTTTCCGTATTTCAAGTAGTTTTTCAGTGCCCTCAAAATTTTGGAAGCTTTTTTGTTCTATCGTTTTAAAGAAAAATGCGATTTAAACTTTTTAGGAATATCTTGTTCTGTGTATTCAACAGTGAACCAGTAATCATTCGCTGGCATTGGCTGGCCAATATAAGTTCCATCCCAACCTAAACCACTTGGTCTAATTTCTTTCAAAAGCTTTCCATATCGATCAAATATTAGAATTTTAGAACTAGTCTGATCTCGTAAACTAAAAATATTCCAAGTATCATTATAACCATCATTGTTAGGTGTGAAAAATTTAGGATAATCAATTACCAAAACATTATTTCTTGTAATTGGAAAACCACAGCCATTCTTATCTTTTACAGTAATAGAATGTGTTCCTAAAGAAACATATTCAAAAACAGGACTTTCCTGAAATGGACCATCATCCAATTGATACAAATAGTCTCCTGCTACCATAGCATTAATCGTTACAATTTGATTTTTGGAAAATGCCTCTGTAACTGTCCAATTTACACTACCAAGAGTGGCTTGATTAACTGTAACATTAATGCTTTTTGACGTTGCACATTGATTTGGATTTGGAGTAAAAACATAAGCCGCACTCGTGATATTATTAATAATTGCTGGGGACCAAGTTCCGGTAATTCCGTTTGGAGACGTGTTGGGCAAAAGAGGTGCAATAGTTCCAGAACAAATAGACAAATCAGCAAAACTAGGCTGGATGAGTGGGTTAATTGTTACGGTTAATGTTTGTATAGTTGCACATTCAGTTGTATTTGGCGTAAATACATAACTTCCGCTCGTTGTATTATTAATTGTCGCAGGAGACCAAGTACCATTGATCCCGTTTGGAGATGTAGAAGCTAGTATTGGTGCTGTAGTTCCGGTACAAAAAGCAGGTATAGCCGCAAAGTTTGGAGTTGTTTTTGGTGTTACGACAACACTCAAGGTTTGAGTTGTTGCACATTGATTCGCATTTGGCGTAAATAAATAATTTCTACTTGTCGTATTGCTCATTATTGAAGGGGACCAAGTGCCAACAATTCCATTCGGAGATATACTGGACAAAAGAGGTGCAGTAGTTCCACTACAAAAGGGAGGAATATTAGCAAAATTAGGTGCTACAATTGGCACAATATTTATAGAAACAGTTGTTAGTGTAGCCGAAACACATTGGCCTGTATTAGGTGTAAAAGTATAAGTTACTGAACCTAAAACAGTCGTATTAACAGTAGCCGGACTCCAAGTACCCGTAATCGCAGGAGAATTGGTAGAACTGGTTGGTAAAATTGGTGCTGTAGCATTTTGACAAACAGTAGTTGGAATAGTCGTAAAAGTTGGTGTTGCTAATGGAGTAACAGTTACTGCAAGCGTTTGTGTTGTAGCACAAGGGAATAATATTGGATTTGGAGTAAATACATAACTTCCGCTGGTTGTATTATTTATTATTGCAGGTGACCAGGTACCAATGATACCATTTGGTGATGCTGCTGTCAAAATAGGCGCTACAGTTCCTGAACAAAAAGATGCTATGGCAGGAAAATTAGGTGTTGCAGTTGAAGCCCCGCAAGGCACTGTACAAGTTATAGTCTTAGAAGGAACACATGGATGTGTTGCTGATGTCAATGTCAATGTAGCAGATTCTCCCGGTGATACACCAAAAACTTCTTGATGCGAAACACCTGTAGTACCTGTAACTGTTGCTCCTCCATTAATAGAATAAGAATAATTATAAGTATTAGAAATAAGCGGATTATTAGACCAATCAAAAAACACTGATGTAGTAGTTGTAGCCTGCGTAGGATCACATCTAAAGTTTAAAATAGCTGCTCCATTATCAGCCACTATATTCACTATAATTTCGGCCCTAGTACTCTCTCCTGTTCCATCATCCTGACTTACATAATACTTTGTTTGCCCAACAGTTGTTGTAGATGGGGTTGGTGCAGTTGCAGACCCAACACCTCCACTTGCTACTGTGCCGTACCAAATTAAAGTCCCTCCTACCGAAGGGGTTGCGGTCAATGGTACTGCAACACTATTTTGACAATAATATATAGGAGTCGTAACGGATGGCGGGGATGCAACAATATTTGGAATACTATGTATTAAAATGCCATTTTTTAAAGCATTCCTATCATCAATTCCGACACTACTTCTTTGATGACAACTACTCCTTTTCTTAGCATAAATATTTGAATTAAAGGAATTAGCAATTAAAAAAATAAAGACGAAAGACTTGATAAATTTTTCCATTATTCGCAGGTTTTCATTTAATCTATGTTAAAGTAGTCTGATTTAACAAATATTAAGTAAATATATAAAATTTGATACTTTGATAATATAAACTTTTACATAATATCTAATTTAGATCCACACAAATAATACGATTTAGGAAAAACAAGATTTAAATAGAAAAAGAAAAAACCAAATTCTATATTAAAAGTATTAAAACCAAGATTTGGACTTTAAAGTCCTCCATTAGAAACATGACGAATGTTTGAATGTTTGGTCATATTAAATGATATTTTGCCTGTTTTTAAAGAAGACCCTAAAGCCAAAACACCTGAAAAAACAAAACTTTTCGAAAGTAGCTCTATCTCATTGTCGATAATCATAGGCCTAACGCTTCCCAACAAGTAGACACTAAACGATTTTGAGATTGGCTTTCTTAATAAAACCTAAATTCAAAACATATTCTTTAATTTGTCTCAAAGCAGAAAATTTTTATCGTTTTTCTATATAATTAGGATCATTTTCCTGAATGAAATAAATATCTATAAGCTGATGCGTAGTATTATTAAATTCTGGCTGAAGTAACAGTTCAAAATTGAAATTCTTACTTGCTTTTAGCTCACAATACAACTGAAATTTATAATAGTCATTGGTGTGGGTAAAATCACCATTTTTTATTTCGTTTCCAAATCCATAATGAAAACCCAGCTTCATTTTATGATTTAAATCTTGAGCATAAAAGATATTATAACTAAAACAATAATTAAAATAAAAAAAGTTCTCCTGTACATAAAAGGATATTTAATTTCTTAACAAATAACTACCCTTAATCTATTGCGTTAAAATTTGTCATTTGAAATTAATCCTCCTATTTTGTCCAAAAAAAAAAGATTCAACTTTCGTTGAATCTTTTCTTAACTTATAAATAAATCTTAAACTTCTGAATGCTGTTTTTCGATTATTTTTTTGTCTGCTCTTGAAATCGTATCTACTAATACTGGTGTAGCGATAAACAATGATGAATAAGTTCCTACAATAATACCTACTAACATTGCAAAGATGAATCCTCTGATTGATTCTCCACCAAAAACAAACATGATTAATAATACACCAATCATTGTTAAAGAAGTATTGATCGTTCTGGACATTGTTGAATTAATTGATTTGTTTACAATTTCTCCAAAATTACCTTTAGTTTTTCCGTCTAAGAATTCACGAACCCTGTCAAATACAATAACAGTATCATTCATAGAGTACCCAATAACGGTAAGAATCGCAGCAATAAAATGCTGGTCGATTTCCATACCGAAAGGCATAAATTTATAACATAAAGAGTAAATTCCTAATACGAAAATAACATCGTGCGCTACAGCAGCAATCGCTCCCAAACCATATTGCCATTTTCTAAAACTGATAAACAAATATAAAAATACAATTAGCATTGCTCCAAGAACTGCCCAATATGCATTTGTTTTAATATCTTCGGCTACCGTTGGTCCAACTTTAGAAGCTTGTAAAATACCTAATTTCTTTCCATCATAAGCATTTACAAATTTATCATACGTTAAATCTTTAGAAAAATGGACTTTTAAATTATCATACAATAACTTATTTACTTGTTCATCAGCTTGGGTTCCATGTTCTTGTACTTTATATTTAGTAGTAATTTTTAATTGGTTATCATTACCAAATATTTTTACTTCTGCACTTCCTTCAAATACTTTTGCTAATTCTGCTTTTACTACTTCAGCGCTAACTGGTTTTTCAAAACGCACTTGAAAAGTTCTACCTCCAACAAAATCTACACCTTGATCTAAACCATTTGTAAATAATGAAACAAAACTAACAATAACAACAATACTTGAGAACAAATAGGTCCATTTTTTAACACCTAAGAAATCAAAATGGAAGTTAGTAAAAAAGTTCTTAGAGAAATTAGTAACAAATGACAAGTCATTTTTACCAACAATATTCTTGTCTATAAAAATTCTTGCGATGAATATAGAAGTAAATAAAGAGGTAATAATACCAATAAGTAATGTTGTTGCGAAACCTTTTATTGGTCCTGAACCAAAAACAAACAATACTGTACCAATTAAAATGTGCGTAACGTTTGCATCTACAATAGAACGCATAGCACCTTTCCAACTGTAAGAAGCAATTACTGCTTCACCTAATGTTTTCCCAGCACGCAACTCTTCTTTTGCTCTTTCATAGATAATGATATTCGCATCAACAGCAGTACCCATCGTTAAAACGATACCGGCAATACCTGGCAATGTCAATACAGCTCCTAAACTCGCTAAAATTCCGAATAAGAATAGTAAGTTAACTGCCAATGCAATATTAGCATACCAACCTGCTTTTCCATAATAAACGATCATCCAAAGTGATACCAAAAGCAATCCTACAAGTGCAGAAGTTGTACCATTATCAATAGCTTCTTGACCTAAGGATGGTCCTACCACTTCTGATTGAACGATATCTGCAGCAGCCGGTAATTTACCTGCTCTTAAAACATTCGCTAAATCTTTTGTTTCAGTAACATCAAAAGTTCCTGAAATTTCAGATCTACCTCCTGAAATTGGACCACTGGAAACACCTGGAGCAGAATATACAATATCATCCAGAACAATAGCAATATTGCTTTTTTGTGTATAGGCCCTACCTGTTAACTCTTCCCAAGCTTTAGCACCTTGGTTATTCATTTGCATAGAAACAGCTGGTTTTCCTAATTGATCAAAAGTATCTTTCGCATCAGTCACAACACTACCACCCATTGAAGGCACATTGTCTCTATTTCCTTTCAAAGCATACAATTCAACTGCATCAATGTCTTTTGCTTTAGCATCCTTAATTGTAGTTGGTTTACCCCACACA
Organism: Flavobacterium esculini; assembly: GCF_048284325.1. Classification (NCBI taxonomy): domain Bacteria; kingdom Pseudomonadati; phylum Bacteroidota; class Flavobacteriia; order Flavobacteriales; family Flavobacteriaceae; genus Flavobacterium; species Flavobacterium esculini. Next base: position 54,151 of record NZ_JBLVPI010000012.1, read on the forward strand.
AATTTTGCATACCGTTGATCACCCGCCAATAAAACTCTAATATCAGCTCTTTTTAGATATCCGTTTACAATAGCAGTATCTTTTGGAGAGAAAAGACCTAAAACCGGTCCTCCACCTTGACCAATAATTTTATCTAATAAAGGATTATTTCCTTTTTTAGTTGCTGCCGAATCTTTTCCATCTGTTAACAAAGCACTCAAAGAATCTTTCGCAACAGTTTTAACCTCAACTTTATTGATTTCAGTTTTTTTCAATGACTCATTTGCAGCCATTAAAAAATTACCAATTTCATCAATTTTATACGTTTCCCAGAACTCTAATTGAGCGGTACTTTGTAATAATTTTTTAATTCTATCTACATCCTTAGCACCAGGAAGTTCCACGAGGATTCTTCCGGATTCTCCTAATTTTTGAATATTCGGTTGTGTTACACCAAATTTATCGATACGTTTTCTCAAAACACCAAAAGCACTTTCTACAGACTCATCTACTTTCCTGGAGATTACCTTTTTTACTTGTGCATCAGTCATCTGAAAATCTACTCCACCTTCACCTTGTAAACTTCTGTTTGCAAAAATATCAGGAGAAGCTAACTTAACAGTTCCTTTTGAATTTGCTTCAAAAGCATCAAAGAACTTATCTAAATACGATTTATTTCCTTGTAAATCTGCAGTAGCATCAGCCAAAGATTTATTAAAAATTGGATTTTTTGAATTATTGGATAATCCTTTCAATATATCTTTAACAGAGATTTGAAGTATTACATTAATACCTCCTTCTAAGTCAAGACCTTTATTAATTTGCTTATCGCTTACTTCATTAAAAGTAAAATCTGTGAATCCAAGATTAAATACTTTTTCCTTACCGATAGAATCTAAATATTTAACTTCTTTCTCAGTATTCCCACCGGCAAAAGATTTTGCATCATTTTTTACTTTGCTTGCGACAAAAGTGAAAGAAAGTTGGTAAATACTTACCAATGCAAATAGAATTGCGAAAAATTTAATAAGTCCTTTATTCTGCATTATTACTAAAAATTAATTATTTTTTATTTATTTATTTTTGCTTTAAACCTTATAGAGTAAGACTTTCGATCGTTTTTTGGAACCAAAAAGGAACATCAGGAATTACATCAATTTTTTTAAACCGAGCAAATATATAATTAACGTTAAGATTAACCAATTTATTTATTGATTAATCTCAAAAAAAAGACTGCAAAAGTGCAGTCTTCTCTGTTTTATAATTAAAATATTATACCAAAATTGATTTTAAGGCATCATTCATTTGCCTAACTGCATCAGCACTTTTAGCAAATAAGGCTTTTTCTTGCTCATTTAGTGTAATGTCAAGAATTTCTTCCACTCCATTTTTACCAATAATACAAGGTACACCAATACAGATATCATTTTGACCATATTCTCCTTCGACAAAAACAGAACAAGCAATCATTTTCTTTTGATCATTCAAAATACTGTCTACCAAATAAGCAACTGAAGCTCCAGGAGCATACCAAGCGGAAGTACCTAAAAGTCCTGTCAGCGTCGCTCCACCTATCATGGTATCAGCAGCTACTTTTTGCAATACTTCTTCCGAAAGAAATTCAGTTACCGGGATTCCATTATAAGATGCCAAACGCGTCAAAGGTATCATAGTAGTATCACCATGTCCACCGATAACCATTGCCGAAATATCATTTGCAGGTTTGTCTAAAGCCAAAGATAAATACGTTCTAAAACGCGAGCTATCCAATGCTCCACCCATACCTATAATTCTGTTTTTTGGTAATCCTGTAGATTTTAAAGCCAAATAAGTCATTGTATCCATAGGATTAGAAACTACCACTATAATAGTATCCGGCGAATGCTTCAATACATTTTCAGCAACTGTTTTCACAATTCCTGCGTTGATGCCTATTAGTTCTTCACGAGTCATCCCAGGTTTTCTTGGAATTCCGGATGTAATTACTACTACATCGCTTCCTGCTGTTTTAGAATAATCGTTAGTAACACCTGATACTTTGGTATTAAAACCAGTATTTGTAGCGCACTGCATGATATCCAAAGCTTTACCTTCAGCAAAACCTTCTCTAATATCCAATAATACTACTTCGCTAGCAATTCCTCTATAAGAAATTACATCTGCACAGGTTGCACCTACATTTCCTGCTCCTACAATGGTAACTTTCATGTTTCTATGTTTATTTGGTTATTTGTTTAACCGTTGAATCGATTAAACAAATAACCAATCAACGAATAAACTTTTTAATTAAGCATCTATATTAGCGTAAACTGCATTTTTCTCAATAAATTCTCTTCTTGGCGGCACTTCGTCTCCCATTAACATCGAGAATACTCTGTCGGCTTCCGCCAAACTATCAATAGTTACCTGACGCAACGTTCTGAAACTTGGATCCATTGTGGTTTCCCATAATTGCTCTGCGTTCATCTCTCCAAGACCTTTATAACGTTGAATTCCTGCGCTTCCGCCCATTCTTTCATTCGCCTGATCACGTTGTACATCATTCCAAGCGTATTCTTTCTTATTTCCTTTTTTAACTAAATATAAAGGTGGTGCGGCAATATATACATGACCTTCTTCGATTAATTCTTTCATAAATCTAAAGAAGAATGTCAAAATTAAAGTAGAAATATGACTACCATCGACATCGGCATCACACATAATAATTACTTTATGGTACCGTAATTTTTCAATATTCAAGGCTTTACTGTCTTCTGCAGTTCCAATGGTAACTCCAAGAGCCGTAAAAATATTTCGAATCTCTTCATTTTCAAAAACTTTGTGAACCATCGCTTTTTCCACATTCAAAATCTTACCACGTAATGGCAAAATAGCTTGGAAAGCACGATCACGACCTTGCTTTGCAGTTCCACCCGCCGAATCTCCCTCGACAAGATATACTTCACATTTTGCAGGATCCTGCTCCGAACAATCAGAAAGTTTTCCCGGCAATCCACCACCACCCATCACGGTTTTACGCTGTACCATTTCACGCGCTTTTTTAGCTGCGTGACGCGCTTGGGCTGCAAGTATTACCTTTTGAACAATGATTCGAGCATCATTTGGATTTTCTTCCAAATAAGCTTCAATCATATCTCCAACAGCCTGACTTACCGGCGAAACAACTTCTCTATTTCCTAATTTAGTTTTGGTTTGTCCCTCAAATTGTGGTTCCGCTACTTTTACTGAAATAATAGCAGTCAATCCTTCACGGAAGTCATCCCCTGAAATATCAAATTTCAGTTTATCCAACATTCCCGAAGCATCTGCATATTTCTTCAACGATCTGGTAAGACCAGTTCTAAAACCTTGCAAGTGCGTTCCTCCTTCGTGTGTATTTATATTATTTACATACGAAAAAATATTTTCCGTGTAGCTTGTATTGTAAATCAACGCCACCTCAACTGGAATTTCTCCTTTGTCATTATCCATAGAAATAACGTGCGCAATTATTGGCTCACGATTTCCATCTAAATAACGGATATATTCTTTAAGACCTTCGGTAGAATGGAAAATTTCAGAAACAAAATTTCCGTCTTTATCTAGTTCTCTTTTATCTGTAAATGTGATTGTAATTCCTTTGTTCAAGTATGACAATTCACGCATACGAGCCGACAACGTATCGTAAGAAAACTCAGTAGTTTGAGTAAAAATGGTTTCGTCCGGGTAAAAAGTGACAATCGTCCCTCTTTTTGTAGTTACACCGATTTGTTTTACCGGATATAGCGCTTTTCCTTTTTCATATTCTTGTTCGTATACTTTTCCGTCACTACTATGAACAGTAGCTCTCAAATGGTTTGACAATGCATTTACCACCGAAACCCCAACACCGTGAAGTCCACCAGAAACTTTATAGGAATCCTTATCAAATTTTCCTCCGGCACCAATTTTAGTCATTACAACCTCTAATGCCGAAACTCCTTCTTTTTTATGAATCCCTACTGGAATCCCACGTCCGTTATCTTCAACAGAAACAGACCCGTCTTCATTTATATCAACTATTATTGTATCACAATGGCCTCCCATTGCCTCATCGATAGAGTTATCTACTACTTCATAAACTAAATGATGCAGTCCTCGAACACCCACATCTCCAATATACATCGATGGACGCATTCTTACGTGCTCCATTCCCTCTAATGCTTGAATACTATCTGCTGAATAATTGTCCTTCTTGATTTCTTCGCTCATATATTTTATTCTAAAAAAATGTAATTTTTGTCTAACACGCAAATATATAAAAACGCAAATTATATTACCGTTAAAATCACTTTTTAAGCAGTTAAGTTATTAACATTATGTTGATTTTTTAACACAAAAAAACGCTCTCGAAATGGAGAACGTTTTCTTATTTGTAAATTCTAAAAGTTATTTATACCAAAAAAATATTTTTATGCTTTTACATAGGCATCATCATGTACACTCGCAACTGCCCTTCCTGAAGGATCATTCATGTTTTTGAATGCTTCATCCCATTCTAATGCAATTTTTGTGCTACAGGCCACACTTGCTTCTTGCGGTACACACAATGCTGCGGCATCGCTCGGAAAATGCTCATGAAATATAGAACGATAATAATATTCTTCTTTAGAAGTTGGCGTTTGCAAAGGAAACCTGTATTTAGCATTTGCTAATTGTTCGTCTGAAACTTCCACGGCCACTACTTCTTTCAAAGTATCAATCCAACTGTAACCAACTCCATCGCTAAATTGTTCTTTTTGTCTCCAAGCTACACTTGGTGGCAACATATCTTCGAAAGCTTTACGAACCACCCATTTTTCCATTGGATGCTCTTTGTTTATCATTTTATCTTGTGGGTTGATTCTCATCGCCACATCCATAAATTCTTTATCTAAAAATGGCACACGTCCTTCAATTCCCCATGCCGCTAAACTCTTGTTTGCACGCAAACAGTCATACATATGTAATTTACCTAATTTACGTACGTTCTCTTCGTGAAATTCTCTTGCATTTGGCGCTTTATGAAAGTATAAATAACCTCCAAACAACTCATCCGCTCCTTCACCTGACAATACCATTTTAATACCCATTGATTTAATAACTCGCGCCATTAACCACATAGGCGTTGAGGCTCTAATCGTAGTGACATCATAGGTTTCCAAGTTGTAAATTACATCTTTAACCGCATCCAAACCTTCTTGAATAGTGAATTTTATTTCGTGATGAATGGTTCCAATATGATCTGCAACTATTTGAGCTGCCGCTAAATCTGGAGAACCATCTAATCCTACCGAAAATGAATGCAATTGAGGATACCAAGCATCCGCAACATCACCAGATTCTATTCTTTTTTGCGCATATTTTTTGGCCACCGCCGAAGTAATAGAAGAATCTAACCCTCCTGAAAGCAATACTCCATAAGGCACATCACTCATCAATTGTCTGTGAACCGCTGCTTCTAGCGCTACTTTAATTTCGTCAATGCTAGTTACGTTGTCTTTTACAGCATCATAATCAACCCATTCTCTTTTGTACCATTGTACAAATTCTCCGTCTTTGCTTGACATATAATGTCCAGGAGGAAACAATTCGATTTTTGTACAATATCCTTCTAAAGCTTTCAATTCTGAAGCTACATAAAAAGTACCGTGTTGATCCCAACCGATGTACAATGGAATAATTCCCATGTGGTCACGAGCGACAAAATACTCATCTTTTTCTACATCATAAATAGCAAATCCAAAAATTCCGTTCATTTCATCTATAAAATGAGGTCCTTTTTCTTTATAAAGTGCTAAAATAACTTCACAGTCACTTTCCGTTTGAAAGTTATATTTTCCTTCAAATTGTTTACGCAATTCTCTGTGGTTGTAAATTTCACCATTAGCTGCTAAAACAAGTTGTTTATCTTCACTAAATAAAGGTTGTTTCCCTGAAGCTGGATCAACAATTGCCAAACGCTCATGAGACAAAATAGCTTTTTCATTACTGAAAATTCCACTCCAGTCCGGTCCACGGTGACGGATAATTTTAGACATTTCCAATACTTGTGGTCTTAAAACTTCCGCTTTTTGTTTTAAATCAAAGGCACATACTATTCCGCACATAACTATATATTTTAATTTGTTTTTTCAATTTGATAAGGCAAAGATGCAGCAACAGTTACATTCCTAAAACACTAATGACTATTTCAGTTACAAATTTAAAATGAAAATTATATTTTACATTTAAAATGTAACTAAAAATACTTAAAAAAACAGTTTTTGAAGTTAAAAACTTTAATTTGATTCCAATCAAAACTTCTTTATTAAAATCTAACGCATCTAAAACAAGCTAAATGAAATGTATTTACTGAATCTCTTCAATCAAATACTTCGTATTATTAATTTCGAAGGTAAATCCAATTGTATTTCCCATTAGTTTATTTCCCAAAGGCGATTGTGGTGATAAAGCGATAATATTGATTCCTTCTACACTAATTTTAGGAAGTGCCGCACTTAAATAGAGATAAATTCCATTGGCTTTAACCAAACTGCCCAGAATGATAGTTTTAGCAATTGTAGTCGAATCAATTTTATCTAAAACAGCTTTTTGAGTCAACACTTCTCTAAGTTTGGCATTGAGTTTCTCCTGCTCAATATGCATCATGGACAAGGCTGTTTCGTGTTTGTCTCCCGCGGAACCTTTAGCATCGTTTTTAGAATCTTCGGTAAGTGCAACTATCATGTCTTTGAAAACATCGATTCGATCCTGAACTAATTGCAGATAATGAGTATGTATTTTTTGTTTGAAAGTCATAGTTAAATGGGAAAATAAAAAAATCACCACAAAAAGCACAAAGAAATTAAAAAAGACACAAAGATAGTTTCGTTATTTTGAATTATCCTTTTGCGTCTTTTGCGTTAAACTTTGTGCCTTTTGTGGTTAAAAAAACCTAAAAATCAAATTTATAGTTCGCTCCTACAATCACTTGAAAACCTTGAACCGGATAATTCAACCATTTTTCATAGGCTTTATTGGTAATATTATTGGCTTTTAAAAAGGCTGTCAATCGGTCGCTATATTTGAATCCAACATTTGCATTTACATCAAAATAGGAAGGCAAAGTAAAAGGATCCGGCTGAACTGCATATACGACATCAGTATTCAACTTTTGATCTTTACGCTCGCCTACGTAAAATACATTTGCACCAGCGAACCATTTTGGCGTAATATTAAAGTTAATGTTTGAATTTATTTTTACGGTTGGTAAATTCCAAGCTTCACTTTGAAAATCATTGGTATAACTATTAAAAGTCCCGTTGACTCCAAAAGATACCGTTGAAGAAAAATCAGCTTTTAATTCCCCATAAAAACTCAATGTTCTCATATCGTCATAAACCACTTGAAAGGAATTCCCAAAAGCGTACTCCTGATTTGTAGCATTTTCATTATAGTCATTGCTTTTAAACAACGCTTTATTTCTTTCATTAACATACGAAGCTTTAATATTATAACTCACGTTGTTAGTCAGTTTCCCTTTTAATCCTGCAAAAATATCATATTGCTTATCTGTTGGCGCAATATTTAATGTTGGCGATAGAAACGGATTTTTATTAACAAAATCCATGTAAGAGTTTTGCTCTAAGTTTCCTTCGGCTCCAGCGTAGAAAATCATTAAGTCGCCAACGACTTTGTAAGAAGCATTGAATCTTGGATAAACTAAAAATTTATTATTGCTGTTTTGGTTGTCCAAACTATAAAACACAGCCGCTCCAATATTCAGCGTCCAATCCTCTTTTTGCATTACAAAACTTGGTGCAATTCCAAAATTAGTAAAACCATATTTCACAGCTTGCGTATTCGTATTAGAGTAATCTTTCTTGAAGCTTCCACCAACATAATCAACAATTAAATCTGTTTTTACAGCGCTTTCCATTACATCAAATTTCACTATTGGCTTAACATAAAATCTATTTTCAGAAGATCCGAAAAGATCCGAAAAATGATTGAATTTAACACTCATTTTATTTAAGATACTCTCGTTAAAATCTATTTTACCTCCAAGTGATATTGTATTATACGTTTGTTGTGGATTGATTCCATTAATCAACGTCCTCCTATCCTGAGGTGTCAAAGTAGTCCCAAAATCGGCAGGCAATCCGTACCAATTGTAAATTTGATTTTGATAACCCAAATCTAAATTCCATGAAACCTCTTTTCGATTTGATCCGTACGTTAAATCAATCGCAGTATCATAAAAACGATCATCTAATGCCACACTTTTAATACCGCCTTGTGACGAATGATGACGAAACATTCCGCCAACATAATCCGTACTATTTAGATCGTGATTTACAAATAATTCCCCAATGAAGGTTCCGTAATTCCCCACGCCAAAAGTGGCATAATTTTTAAACAAATGTTCCTGTTTTTCTTTCTCCACTCCTTCTGCTTTCCCTTTAGACGGAGTAAAAGTTGAGGCTACCGGAAAAGAGAAAATGGTGTATTTTATCGTTTCTTTTTTGGCATTTCCTTCCTCTTCAAGTGCAGGAGTTTCTTTTACTTTGAAAGCATCCGAAATTGTTGGCGTATAAGGCTTCACAACATTTACCGTTTCTGTTCCTATTTGCTCCTTTTTTTGTGCAAACGAAAATTGAAATGCAATAAGCAACAGACTGATAATTATTTTATTTTGGAAATTGATTCTCATGTTTTATTATTGTTTTTTTTGATAAAGAAGAAAGAAACAAGATTTTTAAAAATTGTTTAATCACTACCCTTCCTTCTTGTCTCTTGACTCTTTTTTACTTCTTATTTATAACTCGTAACCTTGTAATTAAACTTCCCATTCGCCTTTTGCAATAAATTGCGTCTTCCCACCAATCTTTATATCAAAATGATTTTCCGTTAATTTTCCGTCAAAATAAATTTGAGATGATCTATTAATAAAATCGCCCTGATGATTGACAATCTGAATTTCTGCGGAATGATATTTTAAAAGAAAAGCTTGTAAACAAGTACTGGCACTACCGGTGGCTGCATCTTCTTTAATTTGATTATCTTCTATATACAACATTCTACTACTGAGCTTTGTTTCTTCTAAACAATAAAAATACAAGGCTCTATGATTTGTTTTACAATGCCCATGCAACCATTCATTCATTTTAACCTTGTCAAGAATTAAATTCTCTAATGCTTTTTTATTTTTGATAGGAACAATTACAAAAGCACTTCCTGTAGTAACTTCCTGAATTGGGAATTCATCATCAAAATCAACACTCTTTAAATTGCTGAAGGATAAAAAATCTTCTGCTAAAAAAGTATCCAAAAACTGGGGTTGAGCCGCCTGCAACCATACTAAATCTCCCGATTGATGAATTGGAATTTCGCCAATTGGAACTGACAAAGCAATTTTTTCAGGTTGATTTTCAAATATCTTATTCATCAAAACCCAAGAAGTTCCTATAATTGGATGTCCCGCAAACTTCATTTCATGCTCTGGAGTAAAAATTCTAATTTCTGCAACGCTATTTTCCGGCTTAAGCTTAGTTATAAAAGTACTTTCCGCAAAGTTGATTTCACGGGCAATTTTTTGCATCTGCTCAGAACTTAAGGTATCAGCACCTAAAAAAACAGCCAGTTGATTGCCTGCGTATTTTTTCTCTGCAAAAACATCAACGATGTAAAAAGGTATATTCATTCCGTTTATTTTTTGGCTTTCAATTATTTTAAAAACTTCACGCCTATTTTTCTTGTTTTCTTGGTCCAATCTCTTACTTCAGAATTCTTTACTTGGAAATTGATGAATTTGTCTTGGATTCTTCCGTTTTGATATAGTCCAATTCTGTTTGTGCTTCTGAAATAACATCTGGAAAATCAGTGAAATTTTGAATCACATTTTCTAAAATGTAGGTTGCCTGATAACTGTCTTTCAATCCGTAGAAATTCTTTGCCATCAAGACTAACCCTTTGGCCCCAAAATATTTATAACTCGAATAATTCTTCGCTAATTTTTGAACCGCAACATTTGACACTTCAAATTTTCCATCTTTATTTTTAAAATAAGCGTCATAATACAACGCTTCGGCAGCTAATTCTCCTTTGGCAATCGTCATTAGTTTTGCGTAAGCAGTTCGGGCTTTTGCCGCATCACCCGTTTGAATTGCGGCGCGGGCGATGATGATTTGTGCATCACTTTTTACATTATCATCCGTTTTAGGGTTCATTAAAACCTTCTCAGCATAAATAACTGAATTTGGATAATCTTTCTTCTCGTAATACGACTTCATCAAATTCGATTGTGCGAATGTTTTATTCTGAGAAATGTCAGCTTCGGTTTCTAAACGAGATAATACCGGTATTGCTTTGTCATAGTCTTTATTTTTAAGAAAAATTTGAGCCAATCGCAACAACGATTGTTCCGTATATTCACTTCGGGATTGTGCAATTACAAATTCATAATTAGGAATAGACTTGCTTTCTGACCCATCGGAAAAATAAGATTGCGCTAAGTAATAATTAGCCTGTAAAGCATGAATCCCTCGTGGAAATTTAGAAACATAACCACTAAATCCTGCAATCGCATGCTTCGTGTTATTCTGTTGAAATTGTTTTTCAGCAGCTTCATAAGTATCATTATCAAGTTCTGCATCAGTAACAGCGACAAAATCCAAAGTACGAACCCAGTTCGCATATTCATCCACTCTTCCGCTATCTACATAAATCAATCGAGCAGTTGCAACAGCTTCCAATGCCTCCGGAGTTCTAGGAAAATCAGCGGCTACTTTTTTAAATTTAACCAATGCTTGTTCATCTTTATCTGAATTGTAATACACTAAACCTTGTCGCAAAATTGCTCTGGAAGTAAAAGAACCTCTTTTGAATTCCGTATTTAGTCGGTCGTATGTTTTTACAGCAAGATCCGTTTTATTTTCAGCTACGTATGTATTTCCAAGTTCAAAAAGGGCGTCATCTCTGTATTCTGATTTTGGATACAATTGTAAAAAAGCATTCAGTTCTTCTATTTTCTTCTCATTTTTAGCAATAAATCCATAACAAATTGCTTTTTGGAAATACGCATAATCCGCATCAACACTTTTAGATTCAATCACTTTAACATACGCATCCATGGCTGGACCGTATTTTGAAGTCACAAAACGACAATCCGCTAAACGCAAATACGAATCATTCAAACGCACTTTATCTCCGGGTGCTTTTTCTATTTGACTTTGAAAATAATTCCCCGCCTGGTCGTACTCTTTCAATTTGAAATACGTGTAAGCAATATTGTAATTACTGTTTTTATATTCCGGTGTAGTTGCGGCTTGCGATGAAGCTACAAATTGTTTAAAACTCAACAAAGCACTTTTGAAATCATCCAAAACATATTCTGTTTCTCCTTTCCAGAAAGTAGCTCTTGCAGTAAAAATTGCATCTCTTTGTTCGCTAACAGATTTCGAAAACATTTTCAACGCTTCTTCATAATTCCCATCGGTATATAATTCTAAACCTCTGTAAAAAAGTACTTTTTGGTAGGCTAATTTATTTTCTGGTGATTTATTTTTTTCTAATAAAACCAAGGCTTCCTTGTAGTTTTTAGAAGAAATATAAGAATCAATCAACAATTTCTCAATCTCCGAACGGCTTGCATTATCAGGGTATTTATTCAAGAAAGCTTGTAAAACTGCCGGTACACTCTGATAGGAATTCCCTAATTCATAACTCAATTTTACATAATTTAAACTAGCATCTTCTTGAATAGCGGCATCAAAATTCATTTCTGAAGCATTTTTAAACGCATTCAAAGCTTGTTGTTTCTTATCGGTATTCAGGTAACTTTCCCCCAAATGATAATAGGCATTTTGTGCCACAAAATCTTTTCCTCCTATAATTTTATTAAACTGAGAAATGGCATTTTCGTAGTCTTTCTGTTTGTGATACGCATAGCCCAATTGGTAAAAATCTGTATTATTCCATTTTCCTTTTTTCCCTTTATAGGCAACCAAATAAGGGATTGCAGTATCGTATTTTTTTAAATTAAAATAGCTTTCGCCAATGATTTTATTCAATTCTGATTTTTCAGCAGGATTTGATTTAGCCATGGCTTTTCCGCCTAAATCAATTGCTTTTTGAAAATTTCCCAACTTAAAATTCATATCGGCTTGGTAATACGAAAGCTTTTCTTTGTATTTTTCTTCGCCTGAAACTTCGTCGAAATATTTTGTGGCTTGTTTGTAATCGTCTCCTTCATAAGCCATGAATCCCAAGTAATATTTGGCTTGAGAACCATATTCAGCTGAATTAACCACTTTATTAAAATAGATTGTTGCTTCTTTTTTCTTTTTGGCATTAAAAAAACTATAGCCTTTCTGGAAGTTAAATTTATCTCGGTCGCTAGTGCTCAATTGGCTTTCATCCACTTTATCAAACCATTGTAAGGCTTGCGGATAATTCCCTTGATCAAAATGATAATGAGCCACTTCTATATACGCCTGATTCTGTTTTACGCTTGTTGGATAATCCGAAACAAATCGTTCCATCAATTCATCAGCGTTGGCTTGATTGGTTCTGATGGCACAATTAGCGGCATAATACGCACAATCCGATTTCAGTTCTTCAGTAGTGGCAGTTTCTTCAACTTTATTAAAAATAATTTGCGCAGATGCGTATTGCGCATCATTAAATAAGGAAACCGCTTTATTGAAATCTTTTGAATCGCTAGTATAAATAGTTGATTTTTGTGCTGAAATAGTAGCAGTTATAATGAAAAGTGGTAAGTAGAAGAGCCAAGAAATTTTACGCATTGTGATTTTATTTTAATAATTCAAATGTATTATATTCTGAACTCTATAACGAATCGCAATTCGTTTTTATTATGAACATTCTTTTAAACACTGCAAAATTTAACTTTCATGCAATACATTCATCGCTTTAAACTATTTGGCTTTCCAATAATTATTATAATTACCGGAATTCTATTTAATTGAACAGAATTTATTTTGAATACAAGCGTTATCTTATTACTTTTACCCCATAAACAAACGCTAATTATGTCACAATCCGTACTGTCTCTACAAAATGTAAACATTTATCAAGGAGGAAAAACTATTTTATCCCACGTAAACTTAGATGTAAAACATGGTGAATTTCTTTACATCATTGGGAAAACAGGTTCCGGAAAAAGCAGCTTAATGAAGACTTTGTATGCCGATTTACCTTTGACTGAAGGAGAAGGTCATATCGTAGATTTTGATTTAGTGACTTTGAAAGAAGATGATATTCCATTTTTGAGAAGAAAGATTGGAATCGTTTTTCAAGATTTCAAATTACTGCCAGACAGAACTGTAAAAGACAATATGTTATTTGTTCTCAAGGCTACAGGCTGGATTGACAATGACGAAATGCAACGAAAAATTGACGAAGTTTTAGATAAAGTAGGCATGAAAGAATTTGGCAATAAAATGCCACATCAACTTTCTGGAGGAGAACAACAACGTGTTGCAATCGCTCGAGCTTTACTTAACGATCCTGAACTTATCCTTGCAGATGAACCAACAGGAAACCTTGATCCTCAAACCAGTGTCGAAGTATTGGAAGTATTAAAAAACATCAATGCCAACGGAAAAACCATTATTATGGCGACTCACGATTATGCTTTGTTAATGAAGTTCCCTTCAAAAACATTGAAATGTGAAGATGAAAGAATTTTTGAAGTGGTTCAGCAGCGAACCGCATAATGCTTTCTATTCTTGTTCCAATATACAATTACAATGTTTATCCTCTCGTTTTAGAGCTACACAAACAATGTACAGATTGCGGAATAAATTTTGAGATTTTATGTCAGGATGATGCCTCGCAATCAGGTTTGAACGTATTCAATGAAAATATAAATACGTTATCAAATTGTAGTTTTGTTTCCTTAAAAAAAAATCTGGCGCATCGCGAAAACAGAAATTCACTTGCTGAAAAAGCAAAATTTGATTATTTGCTCTTTATTGATGGCGACTCCATAATCATTCATAATAATTACATCCAGAAATACATCGAAAATTTTACTGATATTGATGTTCTGTACGGAGGTCGTTTACATCCTGAAAAATGCCCTTCGGATAATCAAAAACTACGATGGAAATACGGACGACTCATTGAAGATAAAACTACAGCAAACAGAAATAAAAACCCGTACCAATCGTTACTTTTTAATAATACCGTAATTAAAAAGGAGTGTTTTAACAAAGTAAAATTTGACAAAAACATTAAGAAATACGGTCATGATGACACCCAACTTTCGTATCAGTTAAGCCTCTTAAAATCAAAAGTAAATCATATTGAAAACCCAGTTGAACATGGAGCTATTGACAGCAATTTAGATTATTTAAACAAAAATAAAGAGTCGTTAGAAAATTTGATAACGCTGTACAAAGAAAAAAAAATTGCTATCGATTTTATAAAACTGATTCAACTGTATCATTTTTTAAAAAGAACAAAATCAACTTTTATAGTTTCGAAATTATATTCAATCATTGAAAAGCCACTATTTAAAAATTTGACGGGAGACAATCCAAATTTATTGGTTTTTAATCTATTTAGAGTCGGATATCTGTGTACGTTAGATTCAAAATAACAGTTCAAATTTCACCTCTTTTTGATTCCAATAAATAATTGATTCCAAGATTGCATAATTTCATCGATGTTGTATTTTTTACCAGATAATTTTGCCTTATTTCCCATTTTTATTCTTACTGCCGCATTTTCGATTAAAGTTTCAATTGCTTTAACATAATCCGATTCGCTTCCGTTTTCAATCAAAAACCCGTCTACATTTTGAGAAATTATTGCTCTTGGTCCGCAGGGACAATCATAAGCAATACAAGGCAATCCGGAAGCCATTGCTTCAATTAACACCATCCCAAAACCTTCAAATCGAGAAGTCATTAAATAAAAAGAAGCCTCTAAATATTTCTCGTTTATATTGTGAACCGGTTCATTAAAAATAACATTTCTAGAAATATCCAGATTTTTAACCAAAACTCTTAAATCAATATTTTTATTTGATTTTCCGTAAATTTCCAATATCCAATCCGGATGTTTGGCAACCACTTTTCCCCAGATTTGCAACATTCTGTCAAATCCTTTTTCATAGGTATGTCTTCCAACAGCAATCACTTTTTTACTTTCTAAAGTGCTGAATTTTCCTGTAGTGAACCATAAGGGATTCGGAATTACAATTGTGTTTTTTACTTTCCATTCTGAAATGCTTTCGCTAGTCTCAACAACAAATCGATCGTATTTTTTTATTCCATTTTTTTTCAAAACAAAAATAAAATTGGACAGCAATTTGGTAAAAACATTTTTCTTAATTTCTCGTTCCTCAATAAATTTAGAACTGTGTATTTCTAATATAAGGGGGACTTTATCTCTTAAAATAAAAGGAATAGCATATGCTTTTAAACCATTATCACAAACAACAATAATGTCCGGTTGAATTGTCTTGATTTTACTTTTTAACCCTTTTGAAAAGGATTTAAAAAACTGAAAAAAATTACCTTTCAATAGTAAATCATGAAAAACAATATTGGAATTAAAAGAATAAAACAATGGAGAAAACCCCTTGTTTTGAGTCAGAATATGTACTTCGTATCCCAATTTTTCAACTAAATAATTGGCTTTTATCGAAAGAACTCTGGCTACACCACCTTCGTTATTTATGTTTGGAACAATGTATAGCAGTTTCATTTTTTGGACATCAAAAATTCATCAAAATCCCTGATATAATCGTCTTCATTATAAATATCAGAGGCAAAAACTAAACAAACTGCTCCTGATGAAAAATTTTCTAACTCACGCCACATTCCTGTTGGAATGAACAATCCAACATTTGGTTTATTCAAAAAAAATGATTTTTTTTCGAATCCGTCATTTAGAACAACCTCGAAACTTCCACTCAAAGCAATTAGGACTTCGCTTTGATTAATATGAGAATGACTGCCTCGAAAAGAATTGCTGGGTACATCAAAAAGATAATAAACTCGCTTAAATTCAAATGGCAAAACCTCATTTTGAATAAATGCCAGATTCCCGCGGGTATCTTCTACAACGGGTAATTTAAGTAATTGTATGTCTTTTAATGTGGTCATAATTGTGTTATAAACTAATTTTCATCAAATCCAACCATTGTTTTCCAATAGTCGAAATGGAAAAAGACTGCACGCTTTGTGGTGCATTTTGTTTGCAATATCGATATAAATTCCCATCTTCAACAAATAAATTCATGGCTCCAGTAAGTTTTTCAACATTCTGATTTTCGACTAGCAATCCATTTTCTTGATGCTGAATCATTTCACTGGGTCCTGACAAACAATCGAACGCAACAATTGGAGTTCCACAAGCCAGTGATTCTAAAATAACATTGGGCAAACCTTCATTTAAACTACTCAAAACGAAAAAATTCGCTTTTTTTAAATACTTAAACGGGTTATTTTGATATCCTAAAAAATGTACTTTATCATCAATATTTTTCTCTTTAGCTAACTTTTGAAGTATCAATTTTCTTTCTCCTTCGCCCAATAAAACCAAATGAATGTTATTTTTTGGCAAGATAGATTTCGAATACGCTTCTATCAATTTATCGAATTGTTTGATGTTTGTTTCCATTTGGCCTACGCCAATAATATAATCATAAGGAAGTTCATTTAACTCCTTACTTTTTTCTACAATAGCATCAATATCGATTGGATTGTAAATTCTGGCAACGTTTTTAAGTTGGTGTTTTATTTCGATTAACACCTTGGATTCATCAGTGATGCTCACCATTTTATAACAATCTCCATACATCATGCGGGTAAGAAAAGACCAATTAGGCATATAATGATCGATTAAATAACTATGAACCATGAAAATAGATTTCGTTTTATAGAGCCATTTTGCTATTATCAATTCCTGAATGGGTTTTATTCTAAAACGGAAGTCAATAATAAAATCAAAATTATTTTCGTCGAGATATTTTTTAAGAAACACCAACCGATTCCATTTATTAAAAAGTCCGTTGGAAGTATTTTTCATTTTACCCAAATTGACTAATTTCCCTGAATAGGAATAGGAAACCTCATCGAGAACAATAATATTGTGAATTTCTATTCCTTTTTTTTCAAAAAACTGAGACAAGACAGCCATAACTTTTTCGGCTCCACCATGACTTAATCGATAACCAATTAAAGCAATTTTAATTTTTTTGTTAGGCAAAATCATTATCGATTTGTTATTTTCGTATCAAATATAACTCTTTTAAAAAAATATGCAAGACAATCCATTGGTTACCATTATTTGCTTGTGTTACAATCAGGAAGATTATGTCCTGGAGAGTTTGTTTTCTGTAATCAATCAAAATTATCCGGCTGTAGAGCTTATTATTGTTGATGATTATAGCACTGATAATTCTAAAGCAGTAATCGAAAAATGGGGTCTTAATTATCCCGAAATTCAATTTATTTCAAACGAAACTAACTTAGGCAACACAAAATCGTTCAATAAAGCACTCAAAAAAGCCACCGGAGAATATATCATTGACTTGGCAGCAGATGATGTTTTATTACCCAATTGTATTACTTCTCAAATATATGCTTTCAAGAACACAACCTACAAAAACATTGGAATTGTATATGGAAATGTCGAATTAATTACTGCAAAAGGTAAATTTGACGCGTACTATTTCCCTGTTGATAGTTTTCAAAAAGTAATTACCCCGAGAATAACAGGTGTTATTTATACATCCGTTCTTTCAGGCGGAGATAGCATTTGTTCCGTTTCGGCGATGATAAAAAAAACTGTTTTTGATCATTTAGATGGCTATGACGAAACGCTGGGTTACGAAGATTTGGATTTTTGGATTCGTGCTTCCCGAATTTATGATTTTGATTTTATAGACGAAATCCTAATGCAAAAAAGGATTGTCGCTACTTCTTTAGGAACCAATTTTTTCAAAAAAAATGATTCGCGAGCCAGAAAAATTAATCACTCTACGTATTTGATAGTAAAAAAAGCAATTGCACTCAATAAAACAAAAGAAGAAAATAAAGCCGTATTAAAACGAATTCATTTTGAGATGATTTTAGCTTGTAAAACATCCAATCTTAAACTATTATTAAAGTATATTTTGCTGGAAGTTAAGCTGAGAATTCATTTAATGACTTCCTAAACTAGACGATTAAATAAGCATCTAACGAATCTTTTTCCCCTTCCCAATCTCGGGAAATAGAATCTTTTATAAATTTTGCCGGAATACCGCCAATTAAAATATTCGAACCAAAGGAAATATAATCGGTATTACACAAACTATTGGAAGCAACGGTGCAATAATCCGGAGTTTTAGTATTCTGCATCATAGAAACTCTACTGCCTACATAATTATAATTTCCAATCACGATTGGAGCTGTCATTTTAAACTTTTCTTCCGTAATTGTATTCATCATGGGATGAAAATTAGTATCAATAATTTGACATTCAGATCCAAAACGAGCATAATTACCTAGTACAATTTGTTCTATACAAATCAATTTTACATAAGATCCCAAAGATGCCATGTGACCAAATTCACAATAACCATTCTCACCGATATAGATAAAATAATCTTTACCAAATTGAACATGTCCTTTGAATACTATTTTTCCCAAAATATTAATTTCGGCAATCCCCTTATGGAGCGTATTCAGTTCATAAGGCTGTCCAAAACCAATCATTCCTTTTTTAATTTTTCCTTCAATTTCTATTTTACCGGCTATTGAGGCAAATTTTACATTTCCATAAAAAAATACAGGTAGTTTTTTGGCGGTACTGAAAGGAAATTTTTTAAAATTAAAATATATAGTTTTAGTCCAATTTACAGCATAATACAACTGAAACTTTTGATAACCTGATTTTGCTTTTCTATAATTATTTTTTAAAATTTCAATCATTGCGCTTTTTAATTATAGTATTAAACAAACTTTTCAGCTCCATTTTTTTATTCATTTGAAACAATACAAAAACTATTGAAAGCACTACCATTATTGACATTAAACTATATTTTATAGTCGGATTTGGAATATATCGAAATAAAAAAGTAGTCATGCACATCAAAAAGCAAACACCATAAATATTATAAAAATCGGAGTCAAAATAAAAGCCATATCTTTTTTTAGTAATTATTTTTAATCCAAAAAAATGAATCATATAAAAGACAAAAAAACTAATTCCAAGTCCTTCTAATCCATAAAAATGATATCCTAAAACATTTAAAATTAATGAAATCAGGTTAAAACCAAAAGCCGTTTTGACAAACATTTTTGAATCTCCTTTGGCAATCAAAATATAACCCATTGACCAGGAAACTGCTCTGAATAACATGGCTACTATCCCGAAACAAACCATTGGAATAATCGAAATGAATTTTGGCGTGTAAATAATTTTTACAATGAGCGGAATTAGCGTTAAAAACAGGATAATTATAGGTGTTATAATCAATATTGAAATGAAAGATTGCTGAACCACACTTATTCTGACTTTTTCATTTTCATCACTTATTGAAGCCAGTCTTGGGAAATAATCGGTACTCATTGCTGTAAAAATTATTCCAACATAAGAATTCAACAACGTAAAACCAGCGTTATAAAATCCCACTTGTTCTAAACCTCCTTGTTTCCCAACGTAAATTTGAATTAAATAGGTTGAAAGTAAAGTAAACAAACCACTTAATGTCAAAAGAATTCCCAGTTTAATGATACTTTTTCCTTCAGTAGTCAACTGCTCGTTGGAAATGACAATTTTATTCAATTTTATCTTTTTCGAATAAAAAAAGGATAATAATAATGACGAAAGTGAAGCGATAATAATTGTGGGAACTATAGCGTCAATTCGGTAATAATAATACAGTGGAATTGAGAATAGCAATCCAAATAAATTTCCGTAAAAATTGGCTTTCGCCAAAAGTCTCATTCTCCTTAAACCTTGTAAAACCACAAATTCCCCGATCATTAATTGTCTGAACAACAGCGTAATTGAAATAAAAACAAACGAAAATACATGGCTTGAATTCCCAAAAGTTAACTGACTCAACCAACTGGAAAGAAAAACAGTAGCAAGACATCCTAGAATCCCCGTTAATAATGCCAGCCTTTTTACTATCGCTACAATAGTTGCTATACTATTTAAATCATCATTTTTATAATTGCTCGAAACATGTTTAATCCCACTAGTTTCAATTCCTAAACTCGTAATCCCACCTACAACATTTATAGCTGAATTCAATAAAGTAACAATTCCCATTCCTGCCGGACCAATGAAAATAGCAATTAATTTGGTACGAATTATAGAAATAAGAATAGTGAAAAATTGTACTCCGCCAAAAAGCGAAGTGGTTTTAATAATTTGATGATATGCTGCTTTACTATCAGGCACTATTGATACTTGTTTAAAATTGAAATAATGAAATCCACTTCATCCATTGTCAAAATGGGACTTATAGGTAAACTCAATACTTCGTCATGAATTTTTTGGGTAATCGGAAAAGACAAATGGTTCCATAATAATAAAGCCTTTTGATTGTGTGGTGGAATTGGATAATGGATAAACGTTTCTATTCCATTTTGATGTAAATATTCCTGTAAATCAAGTCTGTTTGGTGTTCGAATCACAAACAAATGAAAAACATGGTTAGATTGCTTCGTTCCTCGCAATGAAACTGTTGGAAGAATTATTTTATCATTATTAATTTCAGATAAATAGCGTTTGGCAATTACTCTTCGCTTTTCATTTTCAGTGTCTAAATTGGGTAATTTTACATTTAGGAAAGCAGCTTGCAATTCGTCTAATCTTGAATTTATACCAATATGATCATTGTAATATTTCGTTTCTGAACCGTAATTTCTAAGTGACTGAATGACTTTAGCTAATTCCGAATCATTTGTGGTAACAGCACCGCCATCGCCCAATGCGCCCAAATTTTTTCCGGGATAAAAACTATACGCGACGCTCGATTTTTGATTCTTGATTTCTGATTCTTGATTTCTGATTGTTCCATGAGCCTGAGCCGCATCTTCAATAACCAGTAAATCATTTGCAACCGCAATTTTATTTATCACATCCATTTCTGCCAGTTGTCCATACAGATGAACCACTAAAATCGCTTTGGTTTTTGAGGTAATCTTTTCTGAAATTAAATCGGGATTGATGTTGTAGGTTTCTAGCTTTGGCTCGACCAAAACAGGAATTAAATCTGCTTGTAAAATAGCTAGAATACTGGCAATATAAGTGTTTGCAGGAACAATAACTTCATCTCCTTTTTGTAATTTCCCAAGCTGAATGTAACCTTTAAAAATCAAAACTAAAGCATCAAACCCATTTCCTGTCCCAACACAATAGTCTGTCCCGCAATAGTTGGCAAAATTGGTTTCAAATGCTTTGACTTCATTCCCTAAAATATACCAACCCGCTTCTAAAACCGATTTCAATTTTTCTTGAAAAGCGGTTTCATAAGGCTCGTTTATTTTTTTCAAATCGAGAAATGGTATCATATAAGATTCATTTTATAAAAATCCTGACTATAAACAGAGCAGCCTAATTCTTCTTTTTGTTTCAAAAGTCCTGTGTGATACCCTTTTTCATTGTCATCATTAACGATACCCATATCAAAAAAAAGCTTCCCTTCTCTCTTGTATTTTCGCATTAAATTGATAAATAAAAAATCCAATGCGCGCAACTCCTCCCCTTTTTTAGTTGTGGCGCCATATTGCGATTTCACAACAGTTTCAGTTTCGAATAGTGTAATGCCTGCAATAATAACACCTTCATAATACACTGAAAATTGTTTTATATTATTAGGGAAATTTTCTTTTAGTTCAGTTATTTCTTGTAGTGTATGTACTGGTTTGGCATCATATTTCTCCAATAGTCTTGGCGCTAAAACCAATTCCCAAAATGGTTCAAATTGATATTCTTCCACCAGTTCTAAATCGAGTTCTTCAATTTTCCTAAAATGCTTTAATTTACTTTTTGAAATCGTCAATGGCATTGCTAAATAGATGGCTAAATTCATCTCTTTTTTATCCAAAAACGCTCCTTTTTTAAGCATGAAAAAATCCATTTCAGCGTTGCCTTTTGAAGAATAGAATGAAGGAATTGGTTTAAAATAAAAAAAATGTATCCCATTTCCTTTAAAAAAAGACAAAAGGGAATCCAAAATATCTTCTACTTTTTCTCCATTTATTTTATGGGAATAAACCAATCCACCGTAAGTCAATCCTTGATGGGAATAAACTATTGCTCCAACTTTATTTGCTGGCAGAACAGCTACTAGTTTTTCGTTCTCAAAAATCATCAACGAGAAATCCTGAAATCGATCCTTATGATATTCTATAAAATCACGATGAAATAAGAAAGTAGCATTTTTGGCTTGACCGATAAAGGCATTCCAATTTTCATAATCACTTTCCTGATATTGTTTAACGGAATAATTTTTCACCCTTTGGTTTTAGACTTCGTGAAATTAAGCATTTTTTATTTATGTTCTAAAGTAGGCAAATACCATTTGTATTTCACGGCCATCAAGCGAACTGAAATGATAACTAAAGAAGTGGTTAAGTATAAAACATCATTATCCAAATTCAATTTTCGAAGGAGAAAAAAAACAATTCCACCTAAAATACAAATCGTGGCATAAATTTCTTTTCTAAAAATAACAGGAATTTCAGTACACAAAATATCGCGAATAACGCCTCCAAAACAGGCCGTCATAGTTCCTAATGCAATACATATAACGGGATGAAGTCCAATATTTATTCCTTTTTCAAGTCCAATTAAAGTAAAAACGCCCAATCCAATCGTGTCAAATAAAAATAAAGAAGTACGTAAACGATCGAATTTTTTTCTGAAAATGATGGCTAAAACAAAGCCCATGATTATTACATAAACATACTTTAAGTCCAGCATCCATCCCACCGGCGTTCTGCCAATCATGATATCCCGCAACGTTCCTCCACCCACAGCGGTTACAAAAGCAATGATAAAAACGCCAAAAGGATCCAGCTTTTTATTCATGGCCGTCAATGCGCCAGACATGGCAAAAGCCATTGTACCGATAATATCTAATAGATGAAACACTTATAATTTAGGATTTAGATTTTTACAAATTTAAAGAAAATACTCCTTAATAACTGCAATAAGCGTGTTTTCTAATACAGCAGTTATTGCATTTTAGAATTTAAAAAAAGGTAGTAACTTAGCACCTTAGTAACCAAGCGACTTTTCCATTGAAACAAATTTCTTCCGTACAAAATCCATTTATAAAATCTTTAGTGTTATTGCAAGAAAAAGCAAAAGCACGCAAACAATCCGGAACATTCTTAATTGAAGGAAAACGTGAAATTTCGATTGCCATAAAAGGTGGTTACGAAATGGAAACACTATTGTTTTTACCTGAAATTTGTTCGGAAACGGAAGCTCGTCAATTATCCAAAAGTGCTGACTTAATAGAAATCAACAAAGAAGTCTATCAAAAACTGGCGTATCGTGATACTACCGAAGGTATTTTGGCTGTGGCCAAAACCAAATCGTTACAATTATCCGATTTAAAATTATCTAAAAATCCATTGATTTTAGTTGCTGAAGCTCCTGAAAAACCAGGGAATATTGGTGCTTTATTACGTACTGCCGATGCTGCAAATCTGGATGCCGTGATTATTGCCAACCCAAAAAGTGATTTATACAATCCAAATATTGTGCGTTCCAGCGTAGGTTGCTTGTTTACCAACCAAATTGCTACAGGAACAACATCAGAAATTATTGCTTTTTTGAAAGAAAGAAAAATCAATTTTTATTGTGCGACTTTGCAAAATTCGACTTCCTATCATACACAAGATTATACTACGCCTACCGCTTTAGTTGTGGGTACGGAAGCAACAGGTTTGACAGAAGAATGGCGAAAAGAAGCGACCCAAAATATTATAATTCCAATGCAAGGCGAAATAGATTCCATGAATGTTTCGGTTGCAGCAGCGATTTTGATTTTTGAAGCCAAAAGACAAAGAGGGTTTTAGATTCAGAAAATAAAAAATTGAATCAATCTGAAAATGAATCCAATACCTATATTAATCGATTTTAGTTATGTTTTTCAAGATTTAGAGCCCGTAATAATCTCAGTAATTCAATTTTGGATTTTATACCCAGAAACCTTTTTTACTTGCATATCTCCTAACTAATTTCTATTTTTAGGAATTGAACCATGCCGTTATGATAGAAATAGATATTGAAAAAGAAAATAAAGCAATTGCTCAAGAATACAAAGAGTTGCTTCGCATCAGTTATCAAACCTTAAGTGATGAAGATAAAAAACTGATCCGAAAAGCTTTTGATGTTGCCGTAGATGCCCATAAAGAACAACGAAGAAAATCAGGCGAAGCCTACATTTTCCATCCTATTGCTGTGGCAAAAATTGTCGCTTCAGAAATAGGTTTGGGAGCCACATCTATTGCTGCAGCATTGTTGCATGACGTAGTCGAAGACACTCCGATGACCGTACAAGATATAGAACGTTTATTTAATCCTAAAGTAGCACAACTTGTAGAAGGATTGACAAAAATTTCGATGGTCCAAAAGGATTTAAATGCATCAATACAAGCGGAAAACTTCCGTAAAATGATTTTGACACTCAATGATGATGTCCGTGTAATTCTTATAAAATTAGCCGATCGTTTGCACAATATGCAAACAATGGATTCGATGCAAGAAGACAAACAAACCAAAATTGCATCTGAAACTTTATACATATATGCCCCCTTAGCACACCGATTGGGTTTATATAACATCAAAACAAAACTCGAAGATTTAGGATTAAAATATACCGAACCTGCTATTTACAATGAGATTGTAAGCAAGATAAAAGAGACCAAAGAAGAACAGGATGCGTACATAAAAGATATCTCTGATGTGCTAAAAACTGCATTGGATGCAGAAGGAATCGATTATATCATAAAAGGCCGTCCAAAATCAATCTACTCCATTCGCAGAAAAATGAAAGCGCAAAACGTAAGCTTCGATGAAGTTTATGATAAGTTTGCTCTTCGTATTGTATACAAATCAACTCCGCACGAAGAAAAATTTCTTGCTTGGAAAATCTATTCCATAGTAACTGATTATTACAGACCTAGCCCCAGTCGTTTACGGGATTGGATTTCTTCGCCTAAATCTACTGGTTATGAAGCCTTGCACATCACCGTTATGGGACCAAAAGGCCGCTGGGTAGAAGTTCAGGTACGTAGTGAGCGCATGGATGAAATTGCTGAAAAAGGCTACGCAGCACATTACAAATATAAAAATGGAGCTACTGAAGAAAATGAACTCGATGCATGGCTGAATTTATTAAAAGAAGCATTAGAAAGTTCAGAAACCAACGCGGTGGATTTTGTAGAAGATTTCAAAATGAATTTATATTCTAAAGAAATCTTTGTATTTACTCCAAAAGGAGAAATAAAATCATTGCCAAAAGGAGCCACTTCTCTTGACTTTGCCTTCAGTATCCACTCCGAAATAGGAATTCGTACCCGAGGAACGCGTGTCAATGGGAAATTAGTTCCTTTGAACTTCGAATTAAAAAGTGGCGATCAAATTGAAGTTATCACCTCTCAACATCAGAAACCAACAGCTAACTGGCTTGATTATGTTACGACTTCGAGAGCAAAAACGAAAATTAAAAACGTTCTAAACGAAAATACCAAGAAAATTGGTGAAGAAGGAAAAGAACTGCTTACCCGAAAATTAAAGCATTTAAAAATAACGTTAAACGAATCCGTTGTTAACGAGTTAGTCAATTTTTTCAAATTAAAAACAAGTTTAGACTTATTTTACAGAGTTGGAATTGGCGCCATAGAGAATCAGCAACTCAAGGATTATGCAGCTCAAAAAAGCAACACTTTTATTAATTTTTTCAAAAATAAAATAAAACGTTCCACAAGCAGCACAGCCGATGAAGACATTCATAGACCAATAATAAGCAGTAATTACGATTTGCTTGTTTTTGGGAAAGAACATGACAAACTGGATTACAAATTATCTCCGTGTTGCAACCCGATTCCAGGTGATGACGTATTTGGTTTTGTAACTATCAATGAAGGAATAAAAGTACACAAAAAAGATTGTCCAAACGCTATTGGGATGCAATCGAATTACGCTTATCGAATTATGACAGCCAAATGGATTGACTCTTCACAAGAAGAATTTAAAGCCATAATTAACATAACCGGGATGGATGTCTTAGGACTGACGAATCAGTTAACAAAGGTAATTTCGAACAATATGCATGTAAATATTCAGAGTATTTCTTTGAGTACCGATGCAGGAATTTTTCATGGTCAAGTGGCAGTAATTGTTCAAAATAATACTATTTTGAAGAAAATGATCAACAACATCAAAAAAATTGACGGAATTGATAAGGTAACAAGAGTATATAAAACTTAGAAAAGTTTCAAAAAAAAATATTTCAAGTTAGCGGTTTTTCCACTTAAAACTAAAAAAACTTGAAACTAAACAAAGGCGAAACTTTAAACTTTAAACTAAAAAATTTATCTTTGCCCACATATGACACTCATTTCCACAGATAACACCAAAAACCAAGAAATTGTAAAAAATGTTTTTACAATGTATCTTGAAAAAAAAGGACATCGCAAAACACCTGAGCGTTATGCTATTCTTCAGGAAATATACGATAGCGAAGAACATTTTGATGTAGAGAATCTTTATATCAAAATGAAAAACAAGAACTATCGTGTCAGTAGAGCAACCCTTTACAATACTATTGAATTGCTGTTGGATTGCGCTTTGGTTCGTAAACATCAATTTGGACAAAATCAGGCACATTACGAAAAATCGTACTTTGACAAACAGCACGATCATATTATTATGACGGATACAGGCGAAGTAATTGAGTTTTGTGATCCAAGAATTCAAAGTATTAAAAAAACGATCGAAGAAATATTCGACATTGAAATTACCAATCATTCCTTGTATTTATACGGAATAAAAAAACAAAAATAGTATAGACAGCTTCGAGTTGTCTTTTGAAAATAAAAACTAACTACAAATAAAACACATAGAATGACCGCAGATTTATTACTAGGATTACAATGGGGAGATGAAGGAAAAGGAAAAATTGTTGATGTTCTTACTTCAAATTATGACATTATTGCTCGTTTTCAAGGTGGACCAAATGCAGGACACACTTTGGAATTTGACGGAATAAAACATGTTCTTAGAACTATTCCTTCTGGTATCTTTCATAAAACTGCCATAAACATTATTGGAAATGGAGTTGTAATAGATCCTGTAGTTTTTCAAAAAGAAATTGAAGGTCTTGAGAAATTTAATTTAGACATCAAAAGCAAATTAATCATTTCAAGAAAAGCACATTTAATTTTGCCAACGCACCGTTTATTAGATGCAGCTTCTGAGGCATCTAAAGGGAAAGCAAAAATTGGTTCTACATTAAAAGGAATTGGCCCAACTTATATGGACAAAACCGGAAGAAATGGTCTTCGTGTAGGAGATATTGAATTAGAAGATTTTGCAGATCGTTACAGAGCTTTGGCTGACAAGCATGAAGCCATGATTGAATTCTACGATGTTGCTATCCAATACAACTTAGAAGAATTAGAAAAAGAATTCTTTGAAGCAATCGAAGAAATAAAAAAACTAGACTTTATTGATAGTGAGGAATATTTACACCAAGCTCAAAAAGCGGGTAAATCAATATTATGTGAAGGAGCCCAAGGTTCCTTATTAGATGTTGATTTTGGAACTTATCCATTTGTGACTTCATCAAATACAACTGCAGCTGGTGCCTGTACTGGTTTAGGAATTGCTCCAAACAAAATAAAAGAAGTATACGGAATTTTCAAAGCGTATGTAACACGTGTAGGAAGTGGTCCGTTTCCAACGGAACTTTTTGACGAAGATGGTGCAACTATGGCACGTGTAGGAAATGAATTTGGATCCGTTACAGGAAGACAAAGACGTTGTGGATGGTTAGATTTAGTGGCGCTTAAATACGCTATTCAAATTAATGGTGTAACACAACTGATGATGATGAAAGGGGATGTACTTTCAGGATTTGAAACTTTAAAAGTATGTACGGAATACAACTATAAAGGCAAAAACATCTCTCACTTTCCTTATAATATCGAACCGGAAAATGTAACTCCAGTTTACCAAGATTTCAAAGGATGGCAAGCTGATCTAACTGGTATGACAACATATGATGAATTACCGATCGAATTGAAAGAATACATTGAATTTATAGAAAAAGAAGTTGAAGTTCCTATCAAAATTGTTTCTGTAGGACCGGATAGAAAACAAACTATCCTTAAATAAGATTACTTAACGCTCTGAAAATTCAGAGCGTTTTTTTTTCCTCACCCCAACCCTCTCCAAAGGAGAGGGTGTCGAGACCGAATTATTTTTTAATAATAATTCTCTACCTAAACAAAAAAATTCTTTGAAATGCATCCCATGAAAAATCCAGCTATTAAAATACAAAAAACCGAATTACTTTCTGACAATTGGTATATTTTAAACAAAGTAACTTTTGATTATCAAAAAAAAGACGACTCTTGGATTACCCAAAAAAGAGAAGTTTATGATCGAGGAAACGGTGCTGCCATTTTACTATACAACACCCAACAAAAAACGGTTATACTAACCCGACAATTCCGCTTGCCAAGTTACCTTAACGGAAATGAAACAGGAATGATGATTGAGGTTTGCGCAGGACTTTTGGACGAAGACCATCCAGAGCAATGCATCATTCGAGAAACCGAAGAAGAAACAGGATATCGTATTACTAAAGTTGACAAAATAATGGAAACGTATATGTCACCTGGAGCAGTAACTGAAATTTTATATTTG
Organism: Flavobacterium esculini; assembly: GCF_048284325.1. Taxonomy (NCBI): domain Bacteria; kingdom Pseudomonadati; phylum Bacteroidota; class Flavobacteriia; order Flavobacteriales; family Flavobacteriaceae; genus Flavobacterium; species Flavobacterium esculini. The sequence goes on from NZ_JBLVPI010000012.1 coordinate 83,035, forward strand.
TTCGTAGGAGAATACGATGAATCCATGAAAGTCAGTGACGGTGGCGGAGTTGAACATGAAGAGGAAAATATAGATGTCTTAGAAATGACCTATGATGAAGCTTACGCCATGATTGAATCTGGGGAAATAAAAGATGCCAAAACAATTATGTTATTACAATATGCTAAAATAAAAAATCTAGTTTAATTTAAATGAGCAATCAAACTAAAGGAGCATTTTTCGCTTTATTAGCCACTTTACTTTGGTCCGTAAATATGGTAATCGCCAGTGGAATTAAAGGGCATATTCCTCCTATTGGATTGGCTTTTTGGCGCTGGACAATCGCTTGCATCGTTTTGGCTCCATTTGCGATTAAAAGTACCGTTGAAAGTTTTAGCATTATAAAGAAACACATTCGGTATCTTCTGGGTACAGCGGTTTTAGGTATCACTATTTTTAATACACTGATTTACTTTGCAGGAAAAACAACTAGCGCTGTCAATTTATCATTAATAGCCATTTCGATTCCGTTGTTCATTGTTGTTCTCTCCAGAATTATTTTTAAAGAGAAAGTCTCCACTGTAAAAATAATTGGAATCACAACCATAATTACAGGTGTTCTTGTTCTTATTACCAAAGGATCTCTAGAAGCGTTGCTGCATATCAACTTTACAATTGGGGATTTGTTGATGCTTGTGGCCTGCTTCTTTTTTGCCTATTATACGATACTAGTTCGACAAAAACCAGATGAATTAACCCCAAAAGTATTTTTATTTAGTGTCTTTGTTATCGGCACAATTTTTCTTTTTCCTTTTTATATTTGGGAACATTTATATTATAAAAAAGTAATTTTTGATACTAAAACAGTATTGGCAACTACTTATGTCGGCATTTTTGCTTCACTGGTTTCTTATTATTTGTGGAACGAAGCAATTCGGTTGATAGGCACCTCAAAAACAGCATTAATCTATTATTTAATTCCGGTGTTCAGTGGAATTTTAGCGTATTTTTTTCTGGATCAGGCAATTGTAATCAATCAAATTATAAGCATGGGAATCATTATTACCGGTTTATTGATAACCAATAGGAAAGATTGATTTTTAGAATTGAAAAAAACAATTTATTTCTGCCATCCGCGATGCAAACGCTACGATTTTTCTTCTTATTTAAGTAGCTACTCGTCGCAGACAAGCACCAGAGGATATAGAAATAAAAAAAGGTACAATGAAAATATTTTCATTGTACCTTTAAAAGTTCTTACTAGAAAAAATAATTACTTATTGGGTTGCGGAGTCATTCTCAAATATGGTTTCACTCTTTCATATCCTTTTGGAAATTTAGCAGCAATATCTTCATCTTTAACTGCTGTTGAAATAACCACTTTTTCTCCATCTTTCCAGTTTGCGGGTGTTGCAACGCTATAATGTGCTGTCAACTGTAAACTATCAATTACACGAAGTAATTCATCAAAATTTCTTCCGGTTGAAGCTGGATAAGTCAATGTTAATTTTATTTTTTTGTCAGGTCCAATTATAAAAACAGAACGAACTGTAAAACTTTCATTCGCATTAGGATGAATCATATCATACAATTGTGCTATATGTTTGTCTTCGTCAGCAATAATTGGAAAGTTAACCGTTGTATTTTGCGTTTCATTGATATCTTTAATCCATTCCATATGAGAATCTAATCCGTCAACGCTCAATGCGATTACTTTTACATTTCTCTTTACAAATTCAGGATAATAATTAGCTACAGTCCCTAATTCAGTAGTGCAAACTGGTGTAAAATCAGCAGGATGCGAAAATAATACGCCCCAAGAATCTCCTAACCATTCATGAAATTTTATCTTTCCTTGTGTAGTTTCTGCTTCAAAATCTGGAGCTATATCGCCTAATCGTAGTGTTGCCATAATAATTTCTTTTTTTTTGATTATTAACAGTCTAAGTTATTGAATTAAGAGTAATAAAAATTAAAACAAATCTTAAAGTTCTAATAAAAAATTAACAAGAGGAAGCTGATGATTATTCTCCGTTACAAAAAAACATTTTCGATACCGAAATCCCTAGCCCCGATAAAAGTGGAAATCCTTTATAGCAGTAAATCCTGAAAGGTTTACTGCTATAAAGATTGCAACGGATAGCGGGAAAAAGCTCCAAAAAACAAATAGTTTAAGAAGGAATATTCTTTTTCATATTGGGCAAGAAATAAGTAAAAACGCCAATTAGCGGTAGAAAAGAACTTAATTTATAAACGTATTCAATACTGGTTTGATCTGCAACATAACCCAAAATCGCCGAACCTAAACCTCCCATTCCAAAGGCAAAACCGAAAAATAGTCCGGAAATCATCCCTACTTTTCCTGGCATTAATTCTTGTGCAAAAACTAAAATTGCTGAAAACGCCGAAGCGATGACAATTCCGATGATAACCGATAATACGCCTGTCCAAAATAAATCAGCATAAGGCAATAATAAAGTGAATGGTGCAGCTCCAAGTATTGAAATCCAAATGATATATTTTCTTCCAAAACGATCACCTAACGGCCCGCCTATTAATGTTCCTGCTGCTACTGAAGCTAAAAACAGAAACAAATGAAACTGCGATTCTTGTATCGTAAGCCCAAATTTATGCATGAGATAAAAAGTAAAATAGCTTGACATACTTGCCATATAGAAAAACTTAGAAAATATCAACAACAGTAAAACTGCTAATGCTATATTAATTTTTCTTTTGGACAATGGAACAGCAACCTCTTCCGTATTTATTTTTTTTGCAGCTCGAAGATTCAAATGATTTTGGTACCACAGCGCGATTTGAAACAAAATAATAATTCCCAAAATGCCCGCTATCACAAACCATACTATATTTGATTGTCCAAAAGGAGCAACAACCAGTGCGACTAATAAAGGACCAATTGCACTTCCTGAATTTCCTCCCAATTGGAAAATAGATTGTGCCAAACCTCGCTTTCCTCCTGAACCTAAATAAGCAACACGAGATGCTTCCGGATGAAATATGGAAGAACCAATTCCTACAAATGCAACTGATACCAACAACATCCAAAAAGAAGTCGAAATTGATAAAAAACCCAATCCGGTAATAGTAAATAACATCGCAATTACTAAAGAATATGGTTTAGGATATTTATCCGTATAAAAACCTATAAAAGGCTGCAGAATAGAAGCTGTAAGTTGGAAAACGAATGTTATCAATCCAATTTGAGTGAAACTAAGATTAAAATTCTCTTTTAATATTGGATAGGTCGATGGAATAACTGATTGCATTAAATCATTTAACAAATGAGCAAAAGCTATTGAAAATAAAACCGAATAAACTGTTTTTTGAACGATTGGAGCGTTGATGGTTTGCGAAGCTGTTGCTGAGGAAATATTCATATTCTAAGTAATAAAAAGGTCTAAAAAATTATATAAACTTTGCCACAAAATACCAAAATACTAAAGTTACGAATGACAATGGTATTCCAAAACCAATCATCATACTACTCAATCTAGGTTTTAAACCATGGGAAGTAGCCAAAATACTTGCTGTAATCATTGGAGCCATAGCCGCTTCCATGATAGATACCTGAATCGTTTTGGAATTTTGGTCTAAAATTACGACATACAATAAATAGATTAAAGCCGGAGTCAAGATTAATTTGTACAAAAGTCCCAATCCTAAGAATTTCCAATGTTGGCTTTTCCTATCAAATCGCAATTGCAATCCTACAGAAAACATTGCTAATGGAGTCATTACACTTCCCACCTTTTGTAAACCAAACTGAATATTTTCGTGGAAATCAAAATCGAATACATTCATTAAACAGGCCAACAAAAAAGTAATAAATGGAGGAAAGAACAGTATTTTTTTTGCAATATGAAATCCATTGGGACTTCCACTAGAGAATAATGTAGCCACAAGAATTCCTAATGTTGAAAGCACTACAAAAGTACCCGGCTGATCAACCAAAATGGCAGTTTTCAACCCCTCGTCACCATATAAAGCTTGGATAATTGGAAAACCTAAAAAGGAAGTATTTCCCAAACCGGCAGTTATAATCAAACAACCCGTAAGTTTTTTTGACCATCCAAACCTATTTCCTAAAAAGCTAAAAAACAAATACGAAACTGTAAAACCAATCCAGGTTACACCAATAGGAAACAGCAACTTATTATCCCACTCTATTTTCGGGATATAATACAACGCCAAAGCAGGAAGACAGATATAAATAACCACATTATTTAAAATCTTGTACGTATTGGACGGAAAACGTTTCACTTTTTGCAATACGATTCCAAGAAACAGACAAACGAAGATTAGGATAATGTTATTCATAGTGTAGAATTGAATGCAAAAATACTATTTAAATTTATTTAGAAAAGAAGTAAATCACCATTTTGATTTTTCCATTATGTTAAAAAAATAAAAAACTTGCTTATTTCAATTTTACTCGTACATTTGTAATATATTTTATTACAGTATGATTTCAGGTAAATTTGCAATAACAATCCATATCCTTACTTTACTTTCTAAATTTCCAGAGGACTATTTATCTTCTGAATTTATAGCGGGAAGCATGAATTTACATCCAGTTTTAGTAAGAAAGGAAATAGCAAACCTGAAGAGAAACAATATTGTAGAAAGTAAAGAAGGTAAAAATGGAGGAACGAAATTGCTGAAATCTGCATCAAATATTTCATTAGACGCCATTTTTAAAATGACTTTTGACACGGTAAATTTAGGTTTCTCAAAAAACAAACCCAATCCAGATTGCCTTGTAGGAAAGAAGATCAATGAAAATTTAGAAAATTTATATGAAAATATCAACGAAAAAATCAGCTTGCAATTAAGCGGCATTTCATTGGAAGATTTTTCGAATAAATTTTAAACTATTTTTTTGAGTTAAACTGTAACATTTTTTATTACTTTTAAATACATACAATTATGAAAATCGCAATTATTGGAGCCACAGGATTTGTAGGCTCAGCTATTTTAAATGAATTGGCAAATCGCAATCACGAGGTTACTGCCATAGCCAGAAATCCTAAAAATGATGGAAACACAACCATCAAATGGGAAAAAGCAGACATAAATAACGTAGATGAACTTTCTAAGATTATTGCCGGAAATGATCTGGTAATAAATGCTTTCAGTGCTGGATGGACCAATCCAAATTTATATACCGATTTTCTTGAAGGATCAAAAGCGATTCAGGAAGCGGTTAAAAAATCAGGCGTGAAACGTTTTATCACCATTGGTGGCGGGGGAAGTTTATTTGTTGCTCCAAATTTACAAGCGGTAGACACCCCCGATTTTCCTAAAGAATATTATACAGGAGCGACAGCAGCAAGGGATTATTTGAACATTATTAAAGAGGAAAAAGAGTTGGATTGGGCATTTTTTAGTCCTGCTTTTGAAATGCACCAAGGAATCACGACAGGACGAACCGGAAAATACCGTTTGGGATTAGACACACCCGTTTTTGACGAAAATCAAAGAAGCATTTTGTCCGTGGAAGATTTAGCAGTTGTTATTGCTGATGAAGCGGAAAATCCAAAACACCATCAAGTACGTTTTACAGCAGCGTATTAATTAGTACCAATAATTTTAAACAAAACAGTTTCATATGGCAATCGCTTTTTGAAACTGTTTTTGTTTTCACTACTTTTACTTTTCAAATAAATCGTTTTGTCGAATAAAAAACAGCATCCTAGCGCCTTACACGAAAAACCTGGAATTTCTGCCCCAGAAATTATCAGTCCACTCGCTGTTGCGCACATTAAAAAATTCAGAAAAATCCAACCTTCTCCAAAAGAATTGGTCGAGGGGATTTTAGCAGGAAATATAACGGCGCTGAGTCGAGGAATTACATTAGTTGAAAGCACGAACAGCGATCATTTGGCGAAAGCCAACGAAGTAATAAATGCTTGCTTACCTCATGCCAATAAATCCGTAAGAATAGGTATAACTGGAGTTCCCGGCGTAGGTAAAAGCACCTTTATTGAAGCTTTTGGAAAACACCTGACCAGTTTAGGAAAAAAAGTGGCAGTTCTCGCCGTTGATCCCAGTAGCACCATTTCGCATGGAAGTATTTTAGGTGACAAAACTCGAATGGAAGAATTGGTTAAAGATGAAAATGCCTTTATTCGTCCTTCGGCATCAGGAGAAACATTGGGCGGTGTTGCCCGAAAAACTAGGGAAACGATTACGCTTTGTGAAGCTTGCGGGTTTGACACCATAATCATTGAAACTGTGGGAGTTGGTCAAAGCGAAACCGCTGTTCACAGTATGGTGGATTTCTTTTTACTGCTAAAAATTTCTGGTGCCGGTGATGAATTGCAAGGTATCAAACGCGGCATTATGGAAATGGCAGATGCTATCGTAATCAACAAAGCCGATGGCGATAATATTAAAAAAGCCAACTTAGCAAAAGTAGAATTTAACAGAGCTTTGCATCTTTTTCCAGCTAAAAAATCAGGTTGGTTTCCAACCACTTCTACTTGTAGTGCGATAACACATGAAGGAATTAGCGCTGTTTGGAAAACTATTGCGCAATTTCTTCAGCTGACAAAAGAGAACAATTATTTCTTTGAAAAGCGAAAAGAGCAAAACCAATATTGGATGTTAGAAACAATCAATGAACAGTTGAAATTGAACTTTTATAATCATCCCGAAATTCACCAATTATTGGATTCCACTAAAAAAGCGGTTTCAACTGATGAAATTTCACCCTTTGCAGCCGCTCAATTATTATTGGAAAAGTATTTTAAATTTTAATCCTGAATAACTAAATTTCAGAACTATTATTTTTTAACGAATGTTACCTACTGAATTTTTAGCCGTATCATGTTTCGTTTTTAAAACCCCATTTTCTATGGTAAAACCAATGCGAACCTGAGTTTTCAAAGTGTCTTTTAAACCCGAAGTTGCTTTTTTAACTATAACAAATGCTAATTCAAAATCACCTTCTGACAATTCCAACATCGAGTCATTATTATCCTTATCTTCCATTTTCCAAACTAATTTTCCTGTTCTTGCATAGGAAGCTGCAGCTGCACCACCACCAGCACCTCCTGCTAAATTACCCACACTGGAAACTGCTGCCGAAATAATAGCACCTCCAGGCAAAGCACCACCCAATAACGAAGCGCCTTGTGATAATACACCGCCAGCAGCATGTAACCCCTGATTTACTTTTTCGCCAAAAGCGAGGCTCTCATTTCTGGATAATTCAGCTATGTTGCTATTGGCTATATTCACCTTGTATCCTGCATTAGAAGGAAATAAAACGACACAACCTCCATCCGTTAATACCACATTTATTTTACCAGCATTTACTTTCTCGCCAAATGTTGCTCCTTGAGTTTGTTTTGGAACGGTAACATTCATCGAAATTCTATTTGGCATTCCTCCATTTATGTTATTTATATTGCTTTTTGCATTTCCTATCGTCACGGGGTTTGTCTTTGGTTCTATTTCATTTAAAGAATTGTCTGTTTGCACCTTTTTCTCTTTTATGGATGCATCTAATTTTTTTAATTGAGCAAAACTATTTTGCGCCAATAAAAGCAGAACAATAATAACTTTTGAAATTGTTTTTGAATTTTTCATCACAGTTTAAATTTAATGGTTTATAGTAGTATATCAATAGCCGCTAGTATTTGTTACCCCTATTTTTATTGTTTTTTAGTTTTACATATTCTAAAATCCAGTTAGTTAAAAATATAACTATTTTTTTAAAAAAAATTAATTTTATTTTCAGCAATACAAAAACATAAAAAAATGACCGTAAATGATAAATTTCATCATTTACGGTCATTTTTTTATTTTTAGAGAGTGTTAAACTAAACTTACTCTTTCTCGTAACGTTCCATTTCCCTGTCGTAAAATTCATTCGCCAGAACAATCAATCCTTCCATTTCAGCATTCAATTCACCTTCATCAAGATCTTCTGCTTCTTCCATGAACTCTACCTCATCATCTTTTAGATTGATAATAAATCTTGGATAATCTAAGTGTATGATGAAAATATCTTCCGGAAAATCAGTATTGTCGCCTAGTAAAAATTTTGGTAATTCCATATTGTTGTTTAATCGTTAATTTGGTTATTTGGTTAACCGGTTAAACGAATTGACGATTAACCAGTTAAATTTTAAAAAATCTATTTATCAGAAAGTATAACTGGTGCATTTCCCCTGCCGTTCATAAAAATGATTTTAGTATTAGGAGAAGCTGCCAGTTCTTTTTGCGCTTTTATTTGTTCGTATTGCAATTGTTTATCTGATAAGCCAGTTGAAATAATTCTTTGATAATCAGCAATACCTTGTGCTTCCACTCTTTTTCGTTCCGCTTCCTGTTTTTCTTTTTGAAGTACAAAAGTCATTTTTTGAGCGTCTTGTTCGGCATTAATTTTACTTTCAATAGATGCTTTTACTGATGTAGGAAGATTAATGTTTCTAATTAACAATTGCTCTAAAACCAATCCTCTGGTTTTAAAATCAGCTTCTATCGTTTTGAAAATTCGTTGTTGAAATTCGTTTCTTTTGGTAGAATATAAAGCGACTGCATCATAATAAACAGCATTATCACGAATACGGGTTCTTGTTACAGGACGAACAATTTTATCGGAATAATCAACACCAATTTGTTTTAAAATTTTAGGAGCTGCTTCTGGTGAAACACGGAATAAAACGGTCAAATCAATTACCACTTCCAACCCGTCATTTGACAAAACACGAATCGCATCGTCACCAGCTTGAGCACCTTCTCCATGAACTGCTGACATGGTGTAGTTTTGGGTTTGAATATCAAAATCGGTTACATCCAATAATGGATTTATCAAATGCAAACCACTTTCCAAAACATCAGGCTGAACACTTCCGTACAGCGATTGAACTCCCACTTTTCCTGCATCAATCTGTTTGAACATCGAAGAAAAAAGTCCTAATGCAATTACTAAAACGCCAATAATTTTTAAAACATTTGCGAATTTTGAAAACGGATTTACATTACTTTTTAATGAAAAACTGGTAATCAATAAAATTATTCCAAGAATAATAAATAGTATCATTTTTTTTTATTTGGTTGGTTAGGTTTTGTTTGTATGCTTATTATACGAGGAAAGAAATTAGAAGTTACATTGTAAGAACATTATTATTTATGATTCTTTAAAACTAATTTTCTTGTTAATCTCGCAAAGCGAATATACAAAAATAAAGCGGCAGCTGATAATCCTGCCAAAAGCCCAATCCATATTCCTACTGCTTGTAAAGAAGTATATTTTCCTAAATAATAAGAAATAGGAAAACCGATAACCCAATACGCAACAAACGTAATATACATAGGGATTTTCACATCTTGCAAACCTCTTAAAGCACCCAAAACCACTACTTGAATACCATCTGAAATTTGGAAAACTGCAGCTACCAAAAGTAATTTAGCTGTTATAATTATTATTTCATTATTATCTAATACCTGTGCCGAATCCGTCATATTCAAAAATAAGTGTGGCAAAAAATTATGGAAAACAACAAAAACAATCCCGAAAAGTATTTCCAGCATAATTGCTAATAAAAAAATAGAGCGGGCAACAATTATCAAATTTTTATAATCATTCATTCCTTTGGTATGACTCACTCTAATCATCGCAGTAACACTTAAACCCATGGCTACCATAAATGTTGATGAAGCAAGAGTCAGTGCTATTTGATTGGCTGCCTGACTGTTTTTTCCCAAAGAACCGGAAAGCCATATTGCCGCAGTAAATAAAGTGACTTCAAACAGCATTTGCATCGCTGAAGGCAAGCCCAGATTTATAATTTTTTTCAAAACTGGTTTTCGTATTTCTTTGAAACTAAAACTCTTGAAATAACGTTTCAAAGCTTCATTTCTTTTCATAAGATAATGCATAAAAACCACCATCATAATTCTTGAAATCACCGTTCCTAAGGCTGCACCAAGAATTCCTAATTTGGGAAAAATCCAAAATCCATAAATCAACACATAATTAAAAAACACATGCACCACATTTGCCATAAAAATAGCATACATCGAATATTTTGTTTTCGCTAAACCATCTGCAAATTGTTTGTATCCTTGATACATGATAACCGGAATTAAAGAAAAAGCCACCCAATCAATATAAGGAGCTGCCATATCAGCCACTGCTTTGGGCTGGTGCATCAAGTACATTATTTGTTTAGACAATACCGTCAAAATGAATAACGCTACTCCTAAAACCGTACACAACAATAATCCATGATGAAAAGTAGTTCGGATTTTTTTATCGTCTTTTTCGGCATCAGCCTCAGCAGTCAATGGGGTTATAGCTGTAGAAAAACCTATTCCTAAAGATAATGCAATGAAGATAAAACTGTTACCAAGGGAAACAGCCGCTAACTCAGTAGAACCAAGATTACCCACCATGAAATTATCTACAATTCCTATTAATGTATGACCGAGCATTCCTAAAATTACAGGATAAGCTAATCTGATATTATAAGAAAACTCTTTGGTATATTGAGATAAATTCACTTTCTATTTTTTTGTTGGCAAAGATAATTAGAAGGTTTCAATTGTATCGATACAATTGAAAATATAAAGCCTCTCTTTCAGTTATTATTTACACCAACCAAGGAATTCTATAACAAAACCCATTAATTCTATAACATCCCGAGCAATTACGGGCTATACATTTGTAATGTTGTTTTGAATCAAATAAAAATCAAGACAGCACCAAAAAAAATTATTAATAAAAAAATTACAATTATGAAAAGCACAGGAAAAATCAAAATGTTATTTGTATTCGCAATAGCAATGATGTTTGCTAGCAATGTACAAGCACAAGAAACTAAAGAAGCGACAAATTATGACCAAGGATTCCGTTTAGGATTTGGTGTAAATGCAGGATACTCCGTTAGTGATCCATACAAATTGGCATTAGGAGCTGATGCAAGAGTTCAATACGATTTGTCAAAAAGATACTCTTTAACTTTGACAACTGGTTATACTAACTTATTTGTAAGTAAAGCAGACGGTAATGATTTAGGATTTATCCCAGCTAAAGCAGGTTTTAAAGCTTTCGTATGGAATGACCAATTTTATGTAATGGGAGAAGCAGGGGCAGCTTTTGCAGTAAGCAATGGTAACAACAAAACGTCTCTATTATTATCACCTAGTATTGGTTATGCTTCAAAATACATTGATGTATCATTGCATTATGAGCACTATTCTGACTTTGCAAAAGTAAACAACAACGGTTCCATAGGAAAAGGTGTTGGACAGGTAGGAGTTCGTTTAGCTTATGGTTTTGAGCTATAAAACATATATTCTTTAAAAAAATGCCCTGAAATTTCAGGGCATTTTTTGTTTATAAAACTTTTTATCCGTTAAAGTCTTCATAAATACAATAAGCTGCTGTTTTTCCAAGTCTGTTAAATTCAGTTTATCCTCAGGCAAAGTTTGATTTGGCAAATTAAATCCCAATCCATTTCCACCACCTTCATTGTAAAAATCAATTACTTCTTCCAAAGTTTTAAAAACACCATTGTGCATATAAGGAGCTGTTAACGCAACATTCCTCAAAGTAGGTGTCTTGAAAGAATTCCTGTTAATTTCAGCTTTCGTCAATTCGAATTTTCCTAAATCAGCATCCATTTTTTTAGTTGCATCAGGAACACCCAATACTTCACTTTCGGATTTTACAAAACTCGGAGGCACCGTTCCGTTAGTTAATGGAATAAAATGGCAAGTAGCACATTTTGCTTTTCCGGCAAATAAATTAAATCCGGCAATTTCATCCAAATCAAACGTTTCATTTCCCCGCATGTATTCATCAAATTTTGAATCATAATCACTCAAAGAACGGATATAAGAGGCTAATGCATTTTTTATTGCAAATTCATCCATTTCTGTTTTTGGAAATGCTTTTTTGAATTTAGTAACATAGCTCACCTCTTTTTTTAAAGCCAAAACTGACTTTTTCAAAGAGCCGTGCATTTCATTTTCATTCGTAATTACAGCTACGGCTTGGTCTTCCAGATAAGTAACTCTGGAATCTGAAAAGAAAACACGTTGAAAAGCGATATTAGACAGTGTTGGCGTATTTCTTTTAACCAACGATTGTCCATCTAATGAAACTGCTTTTTCTAATCCATCTGTAAAAGCTTTGTCAGCATGATGACAGGAAGCGCAGGAACGCGAATTATTTCCGGACAAAACAGGATCGTTGAACAATAACTTCCCCAACTCAATTTTTTCTGGAGTTGTTTCATAATCTGGAAATGCGGAAAACGCTTCGGCATCAAAAACAGTTGCATCAAAAAGTGTTTGGGCAGTTGTTTTTAATCCTCTCGTTTCTTTAATCAAAGGAATTTTTAAATCCATTTGAGTTTTATACAAACCTTTACTTAACGGATTTAAAAAATTTCGAATAAAAACGGCTCGGTCAAATTCATTAAACTTGGTATTCTTTTTCAAATATTCTTTGCCTTCTTCAATTGCTTTTAAAACTGATTTAGAAGTCGAGTCATCTGAATTATCAACATAAATTTGATAGTATTTTTCGATACTTTCTAATGATGATGATGCTTCCGGAATGGAGTTTTGAGCAATTGGAGAATCAAATCCGGTAATTCCCAGAGTAATTATTCTAAAAACTTCTAAACGCATCGCATCAAAAACATGAGAATCTGTTAATTGATTCGTTTGCGAAACTTTATCTAATCGTTTTAAATTAGCAGAAAGGATTCCTATTTCTTTTAACAGTTCCTCTTTTGATCGATAGTCATACCTTGGAAAAAGCAATTCTTCAATTACTTGAAATCCTTCGGGAGGAACAGTTTTTCCCTCATCTTCTTCAAATTCATCTAATGCGGGTCCATTAATTGCTTTAGAAACAACCGGGAAATAATATTCACTAATCATTTCTACTTTTTTATAGCTTTTATGCGCTTCCAGAAATTGTTTTTGAACTTGTGCCGAAATCGAATCTGATTTCACCAAGAGTTCCAATCGAGAAACATCATGAATCAGGACCTGAATATCTGATTGAAATAAATCATTTATTTTTTCGCTTTTGGGTTGGTTTTCACAAGAGAAAAGGAACATCAATGGTAAAAGAAAAAAGAAATTTTTCATAATAAATTTTAAAAATGAGGAGAAAAGCAAAAACCACGGTTCCCAATAGAAACCGTGGATTTTTACCTATTTAATTTAGAGCTAAATTATCTTGCAAGTCCTTTGACAATTACAATTTGACTGGCTTGATCTTCATTTGGACGATTTGTTCCTCCATCAACTCCTTTATATTTTGTTCCTCTCCAAGTATGTGGTTGAACACTTAATAAAAAGGTATCGTCAATTCCTACTTGTTCCGATACGTCAATTAATGCTCCATATTCCCAATCTCCAAATTTACTTGTTCCACCTACATTATACTTTGCAGCATCAGTAGCGGTACGACGCTGATCTAACTCTACAACAACTTTTAATTGTTTACTTGCAATATCATACTGGTAAATGTAAGCATCATGCGTTTCATCTCCGTAACCATTCGCATCTTCCTGAACATATACATAATTTTTGGTCACACAAATATTATCTGGATTTTGAAATTTCCCTGCAATTCCTGTACGATCGTCACCGTCAAGAATCACTTGTAAAGTTCCTGTTAAAGGATTTGCAGCGTCTAAATTCAATTTGTAAACTCTACCATATTTGGTTCTTGAAGCATCTGCATTAACTCCTGAAGTATTTTGTCCTGTAGCATTAAAGTAGATTTCACGATCTGCGACTCCTCCCCCTTTTCTGTAATCCAGATCTTCAACTCTACCAAATTTTATTGCTTTTAGCGTATTTACCGATGCGTTAATTTGAGCCCCGGTCATTGTAGTATGATTCTCGATTTTTACAAACGAAACAGCATACGTTTGACCAACAGCCATATCTTTTTCTCTTTGATTGTCATCGGTTCTTTTCATCATGTACAAAGAACCGTTTGCTAAATCACCAACAGTGTTTGAAACATACATGAATACTTGACCTCCATAAGTTCCAGAATCATCATCACCTATTACAACAACAGTTTTTCCTGCAAAAGCAGTCTTTCTCAAAGGCAAAGCATTCTCTGCACTCAATCTTCCTAAACCGGATAATTCTTTAGAAACAGATGCTGACCCAACATCTCCATAAGGGTTTAAAGCATGGGTACGAGATTCTTCACCTGATTCACCAGAAGTTAAATAAAGTGGTCCAAAGCCATGTTCAGCAACAGTTGCCATAGTAGCACCGCACAATCTCCAAGTTCCTCCATTAGAATTCAACAAATACTCCCCTTTTGTAGGTTTGAATGTTTTGTCTAATGTAATTCTGGAAACCGCAAAATTATCTTCTTGATTTACTAAAAAAGTAAAAGTCCCATCTGAATTTTTCAACAATCCTGACCCGTCAGCTGAACCACCAAAAACATAATTTGGACTACCTGCCAAAACATCATCTGAAGTGATGAGTGAAAAAAGTTCCAAGCTTTCAAAACCTGCTTGCTTTTTCAACAATACTGGAGTTACTGATTGGTTTGCTAAAACTACAGCTGTAGTTTCTTTCGAAGATTTAGCATCATTCTCACAAGAGATTAATGAAGCTAAAAATAACATTGGTAAAATAATTCTTTTCATCTCAGTCGATAGTTTTAAATTCATGGCAAAGAAATACACTAAATTTAAACTTCAAATGAACTGAATATTAACAAAAAGCCAAGAGTTAACTAGGCTATCCAACTCTAAAAACAATAATTTTACATACTAACGGCAAAGTAATACAATGATAAACTTGAAATAACTTTCACGAAAAAATCATTCAAACTATTTTTCTTTCTTTAGCATTTCTTTATACATTTCGATATTTCCTCTAATTTTTTCATCCATTTCAGGTTCTTTAATATCAGTATGTTTTTGCATTTCTTCCCAAATAATTTTGGCAACGATATAACGGGCCATTTCTTTATCATCGGCTGGAATAACGTACCAAGGTGCATATTCAGTAGATGTTTCATTGATTGCCTCTTCGTAATACTGCATATAATCATCCCAACGTTCTCTTTCTTTCAAATCACCTGTTGAGAATTTCCAGTTGTGTTTTTGTTCTTCCAGTCGGCGCAATAAGCGTTGTCGTTGCTCTTCTTTACTCATATGCAAAAAGAATTTCAGCATAATAGTTCCGTTTTGAGTAACGTGTTTCTCAAAATTATTGATTTGCTGCATTCTGTTTTCCCAAAATTGCGGTGTAATATCAGCTACTTTTTCAATTCCCGGTAAATTTTCATTCATAATATATTCAGGATGCACTCTGGTGACCAAAACATTTTCATAATGCGATCTGTTAAAAACCGTAAACTTTCCTTTTTCAGGCAAAACCAAATAATGTCTCCACAAATAATCATGTTCTAACTCACTTGAATTCGGTGTTTTAAAACTATGAACTACCACCCCACGAGAGTTAAATTCCTTAAAAACTTCCCGAATCATACTATCCTTTCCCGATGTATCCATGCCTTGCAGACAAATCAAAACGCCATAACGATTGTGCGCATACAGCACATCTTGTATTTCACTCAATTTCACTTGTACCTTATCCAGTTTCTCTTCTTTATCATCATCACTGGAATCGTTAAACAAGTTCGTAGGGATTTTGGCCAAATCAATTTTGCCAATCACTTTAAAATCATCAGGATTTATAGACTTCATAAGAAATATTTTATCTTTGTAAACTCAAATATAACAAATTATAAGGATTAATCCTGATGAATTTCAGGAGCATTTTCCAGCTATTCGTTGCAATATTTTATTATTTTAAAGAATAATAATAAAAGGATTTCCACTGTTATCTGGGCTAGGCACTCGTTTTTAAAACAAATACAATGGAAAAATTCACACTCGAATTACTATTTCAAATCATCGGTATTGGTTCAGCATCAGGACTCATTTACAAAGACAATTCACTACTGATTATAGGTGACAACAGCGGTTTTCTT
Organism: Flavobacterium esculini; assembly: GCF_048284325.1. Taxonomy (NCBI): domain Bacteria; kingdom Pseudomonadati; phylum Bacteroidota; class Flavobacteriia; order Flavobacteriales; family Flavobacteriaceae; genus Flavobacterium; species Flavobacterium esculini. The sequence continues at coordinate 99,044 of NZ_JBLVPI010000012.1, forward strand.
TACGAATATCAAATGGATTTCCAGAATTTAAAACGTCATCCGTTATTAGAAAACGCAACAGAGAATACTCTTAAAAAAGACAAAGCTGATTTTGAAGCCATAACCTATTTTGGTGATAGTTTGTATGTTTTTGGCTCCGGTTCCACCGAAAAAAGGAACAAAATGATACAACTCAACTCCAGCGATAAAAAGGTAATTGCCACAAATGACATCGCCGACTTATATGCGGTCATGCAAAATTTCGGAGAAATAAAACCCGAAGATTTCAATATTGAAGGCACTATCTATAATGGCGAAAGCTGGTTTTTATTGAATCGCGGTAACGGAAGTTCCAATAAAAATGTCCTTTTCACCATCGAAGGAAAAAACCTGACCAACGATTTTACTATTCTTTCAAACGCATACAAACTCCCTAAAATAAAAGGAGTACGCAGTAGTTTTACCGATGCCGTTTTAGTCGATGATAGCATTTATTTTTTGGCCACAGCCGAAGATACCGAATCTACTTATGATGATGGTGAAGTTTTAGGAAGTCTTATTGGGAGAATCAACCTGAAAACCATGAAAATAGATTTCACTCAAAAAATTAGTAGCACCCATAAATTCGAAGGATTGACTCTATACACCAATTCAAAAGAAAAAATCGAGTTCCTGCTTTGTGAAGACAAAGATACCGAAGTCTTAGAAACAGATATTTACAAATTGACTTTAGACCAAAAATGAAGTCCATTCCATTAAAAGATGTTCGTTTCAGTCAAAATAATAGAACGTTAAATTTAGATTAAATAGAAACCCAAAATAGATTTCAAATTTAAAACGAGGTACTTTTACAGTAACTAAGCCTTTTATTGGCATCAAATAATTAAAAAATGACTGACTTAAAAAATAAAAACGCCCTAATCACTGGCGCAGGAAAAGGAATTGGAAAAGCTATCGCCTTGGCCTTAGCCAAAGAAGGCGTAAATGTAATTCTAGTAGCACGAACACAAGAAGAAATAGACAGTGTAGCGGCAAAAGTGCGTTCTTTAAGAGTAAAAGCACTGGCAATAACCGCTGATGTTGCAGATATCAATTCGGTGAACGCTGCCGTTGAAAAAGCATTGACCGAATTTGGAACTATTGATATTTTAATCAATAATGCAGGAATTGCTGCTTTTGGAAAATTCTTAGAACTAGAACCAGCCGCTTGGGAACGTATTATTCAAGTAAACCTAATGGGTACTTATTATGTGACACGCGCCGTTTTACCAAATATGATTGAGAGACAAACCGGGGATATCATCAACATTTCTTCGACAGCTGGATTAAGCGGAAATGCTTTAACCAGTGCCTATAGCGCTTCTAAATTTGCAGTTTTAGGATTGACGGAATCGTTGATGCAAGAAGTTCGCAAGCATAATATTCGTGTGACAGCGTTAACGCCAAGCACTGTTGCTACTGACATGGCTAAGGAATTAAATTTAACAGACGGAAATCCTGATAAAGTCATGCAAGCGGAAGACATGGCTGAATTAATCATCGCGCAACTCAAATTAAACCGACGCGTTTTTATCAAAAATAGCAGTATCTGGTCTACGAATCCGTAATTTTTTTATTTTTAAACATAAAAGGCTTAAAAGATAAAACCATTAAGAAATTAAGTTTCATTAAGTTCTTCGCTTAATTTTCTTAATCGCTTAATGGTTTAAAAACTTAAATGACTTATATGGTTGAAAAAAACTTACACCAAAGCTGAAACAAAATCCATTCGCACGCTTCCGTCTTCATCAATTTTTGTCAAATTAATTTCGTGTAAGGTATTGACTAATTCTGGATTCCAAGGTGTTTTTACTTTTACGTAATTTTCTGTAAAACCGTGAATATAACCTTCTTTATTTTCGCTTTCAAACAAAACAGTTCTGTTTGTTCCCAACTGACTTTCATAAAAAGCACGGCGTTTTTTAACCGATAATCCACGCATCATTTTACTGCGTTTAGCGCGAACATTTCCGGCAACAACACCTTCCATCGCAGCAGCCTCTGTATTATCCCGTTCCGAGTATGTGAATACGTGTAAATACGAAATATTCATTTCATTCAAGAAATGATAGGTTTCCAAGAAATGCTCGTCAGTTTCACCAGGAAAACCAACAATCACATCCACACCAATACAAGCGTGCGGCATAACTTCGCGGATTTTATTGACTCTTTCGGTGTATACTTCACGTTGGTAACGACGTTTCATCAACTTTAGAATGTCATTACTTCCCGATTGTAACGGAATATGAAAATGCGGTACAAATGTTCTGCTTTTTGATACAAATTCAATCGTTTCATTTTTCAATAAATTCGGTTCAATAGATGAAATTCGCAGTCTTTCGATTCCTTCTACTTTATCCAAAGCCTGAACTAATTCTAAGAAGGTATGTTCGTGTTTTTTATTTCCAAATTCCCCTTTTCCGTAATCGCCAATATTTACACCGGTAAGAACAATTTCCTTAATATTTTGTTTTGAAATCTCAGATGCATTTTTCAATACATTTTCCAGTTCATCACTTCGCGAAATTCCTCTTGCCAACGGAATCGTGCAATACGTACATTTGTAATCACAACCATCCTGCACTTTCAAGAAAGCACGGGTTCTGTCTCCTATCGAATAACTTCCCACATAAAAATCAGCTTCGGCAATTTCGCAGGAATGTACTTCTCCAAAATCATTTTTGGACAAATCATTAATATAATCGGCCAATTTAAATTTCTCCGTTGCACCAAGAACTAAATCCACGCCATCAACGGCTGCTAATTCCTCCGGTTTCAATTGCGCATAACAACCCACCGCCGCAACAAATGCTTTATCATTCAATTTCATTGCTTTTCGCACTACTTGTTTGAACTGCTTGTCTGCATTTTCCGTAACCGAACACGTATTAATCACATACATATCAGCCACTTCCTCAAAATCGACCCGGTCAAAACCCTCATCTTGAAGATTACGGGCAATGGTAGAAGTTTCTGAAAAATTCAATTTGCAACCCAAGGTATAAAAAGCAACTTTTTTTCTGTTTTCCATAAGATAACTCAATTAATGAAATCGTTGTCAAAAATTTGAGTGCGCAAATTTACAAACAAAAATTTATACTTTAAAGCTCATATTATTTATATTTGTAGTATAAATAATTTATACTAAAATCATGCAATCAACTAATTTACAAAAAGATAAACTAGAGTTAATTGAAAAAATTATTCATTTAGATGACAAAAACACACTGGACTATATAAAAAGTATCTTGAATGATGAAACTTCTGAATATGAATTAACTAATGAACAGAAATTAGTTTTAGAAGAAGCTACAAAAAAATACTATTCTGGAGAAGAGCCTTCATTCACTTGGGAAGAGATAAAAATCAATGCCAGAAAAAGCTATAATGAAAAGAAATCTTAAATTTACTTTTCGAGCTAATATTGATACAATCGTTGCTTATGAATTTTATGAATCCAGACGCAAAAATCTAGGAGAACGATTTCTTGACGAATTAGAAAACTACTATAAATCAATCGTTTTAAATTACACTACATACAAAGTTGTTCATAAAAAATACAGGCAAGCAGTTGTAAAAAAATTCCCTTTTGTTGTTTTATACAGTGTTGATGAGAAAGACATTATCATAACAGCCGTTTTCAGCACCAACAAAAATCCAAGTAAAAAATTCAAATAGTTCCCTTTTTAGAATACTATTTAGATTTCAGAAAACGTATTTTTTCGTTTCTTAAAAAGATTATAGTGGTACAAATCCCTTTCAAACATAGTTTATCCACTTCTTTATAAAACAGTAGACAAATATTTCTTTCTTCGTACTATACAACAAGACAAGAACTGTTATTAAAATATCCGATAATTTACATAGCGTACCATGTAAATTATCGGATATTTTAATAACAGACAAATTGCATATTTGTATTATTTTCTAATTAAATGTATCTGCTGCACTTAAAATATTAGTTCAAAATAAACCTTCTCACTACCTCGGCCACACCGTGATCATTATTTGAAGCTACAATCACATCTCCTTTATCTCTTAATTCTGGATCTACATTATCTACCCAAACCCCTAATCCGGCATATTGAATCATCGTCAAATCATTTCCTGCGTTTCCAACGGCTATGATTTCACTTTGAAGAATATTTAATTTTTCTGCTAAAAATTTAATGCTGGCCCCTTTATCAATCCCGTTTTGAGCTACTTCCAGAAAAAAGGGTTTTGACATGCATACGCTAAGATGCGGCATGGCAAGTCTCAAGTCTTTTTCTACTTCTTTGAGATAGGCTGGCTCTTCCAATAAAATACATTTTATGGCTGCCGATTTAACTTCATCTTTAAAACTAAGGACTTTAATGTGTTCTAATCCGGTGATGTTTTTTTCGATTTCAATGTATTCAGAATCCGTCTCACTTACAATTTTCCCATCAAGGTACGTAATAATATGGGTCTTACTTTTTAAACTGTAATCATACAATTCATGGATTTGTTGCTGAGTCAAAGTTTGCTCAAAAATGATTTTATCTTCTTTTAAATCTGTAATAACAGCGCCATTATACGATATCATATAGGAATTATCCAATTGCAATTCTTTGGCGTAAGCAATCATCGCAGGAGTTGGTCTGCCAGATGCCAAAATAACGTAAACCCCTAGTTCCTGAGCCTTAGCCAACATTGCTGCATTCTCGTTTGAAATGGTATGATCATCGGTTAACAAAGTGTCATCCATGTCCAAAACTAACATTTTATATTTCATTCTGTTTTTTATTATGAATGCGGTTAAATACTCATTCTGAATTCTTCAATAACGGGATTTACTTTTGAAAACTCGGTTTCCTGAACGAACAATTCCACTGCTAAATCTGAATTTCCAAAACCTCCTAATCGAGCTGATTGTATGTTATTTTTTAAAACGGTATCTACTCCTATTGCTTCAATTCTCTGTTGCAGCGCTAAAGCTAAAATTTCACTTCCCGAAAACACTTTCATTAATCCCATCTTATTCTTTATTTAATTATTTATTACCATTTTCTTCATCACCTTCTTTCTCCTCGAAGTCATCTCCAGCTTCAGGTTCGAAATCTTCTATCTCCTCAAAATCTTCACCTTCTTCTTCGTCTTCATCTTCTCCATCAAAATCGAATTCAAAAGGCTCCACTAGCATTTTTTCAGCAAGGGCTTCAATTCGTTCTGTGAATTGTTCCGAAAAAATAATACGTTGGGTTCTGACTATGCTATTCGATATACGCATGATTTTAGTTTCATGACGCAATTTCAAAATTGGATCCGCATCATCAAGAATAAACATTTTCAATCGGTTTACATTGAAACCTGCTGTTGTGAACATTTCACTCAACTTATTTGGAGTCCCAATCAACACATCAATTCCGCTGGAAATATAATTTTTATCGTATTCCATATCCCCTTTATCATGAACACCATAGACTTCTAAATTAGAATTCTTTCCGTATTTTTCAAAAAGCGATTCCATTTCCAATACTTTGGCTTTGTCTTCCACAATAATCAAAGCCCTTGGTGATTCCTCGGTTGCGCCTGCCAATCTCTGAATTACATTCAGCACAATTGTAGTCGATTTCCCGCTTCCTTTTGGTGCAATAATAATACAATCCGAACCACTTTTCATTGTCGAAAATGTTTCTTTTTGCATTGTATTGGCCTCGGTCAAACCGTTTTCAATTAAGGCTTGCTGTAACTCTTCGTTTATTTTTTTTAGTTTCATTTCTTATGATTGAAAGATTAAAAATTGAAAAATTGAAAGATTAAAACTAGTGCCAAATCTTTAAATAATTAAATTTTCAAATCATTAAATTAATTTTATTTACTTGCGAATAACTTCACATCATTCTCGGAAATTTCGCTTCCGCCAAGGATAATCAAGCGCTCCACTACATTTCGTAATTCACGGATATTTCCTGTCCAATCGTATTCTTGCAACAAATGGATCGCTTCTTTTGAAAACTTTTTTATAGCATTTCCTTGCTCTGAAGCAATTTTATCGGCAAAATGCGAAATCAACATCGGGATATCCTCTCGTCTATCGTTCAACGATGGTACTTTTATCAAGATAACTGCCAAACGATGGTACAAATCCTCCCGGAACCGACCTTCGGCAATTTCTTTTTTCAAATCTTTATTGGTTGCCGCAACAACACGAACATCTACTTTAATGTCTTTATCCGCTCCCACTCTGGTAATCATACTTTCTTGTAAAGCACGTAATACTTTGGCTTGCGCCGAAAGACTCATATCCCCAATTTCATCCAAGAAAATAGTTCCCTTATCAGCTGCTTCAAATTTTCCTGCGCGGTCTTTCACTGCCGATGTAAAAGCTCCTTTTACGTGACCGAATAATTCGCTTTCTATCAATTCTGATGGAATCGCAGCACAATTCACTTCGATTAAAGGAAAATTAGCTCTTTCACTTTTTTCGTGTAATTGATGCGCAACCAATTCTTTTCCGGTTCCATTTGGTCCTGTGATTAAAACTCGTGCTTCGGTTTGGGCAACCTTATCAATCATCAGTTTGATGTGATTGATGGCTTCGCTTTCGCCAATCATTTCGTAGTTTTTACTGACTTTTTTCTTCAGAATTTTATTCTCTACTACGAGTTGTTTTTTGTCTAAAGCGTTTCGAACCGTATTCAATAATCGATTTAAATCCGGTGGTTTTGAGATGTAATCAAATGCTCCCAAACGCATCGTGTTGATGGCCGTTTCCATATCGCCATGACCGGAAATCATAACCATCGGGATTTCGGGTTTGATTTTTTTGACTGCTTCCAGAACCTCAACGCCATCCATTTTTGGCATTTTGATATCGCACAAAACTAAATCGTAATCGTTGTTTTTTATTTTTTCAAAACCTGCAGCACCATCTTCGGCTTCTTCCACCTGATAGGTGTCGTTTTCTTCGGAAAGTATTTTTGTGAGTACTCTTCGAATAGCGGCCTCGTCTTCTATGATTAGTATTTTTGACATATTTTTATTTTTTTAGCCCCGATTAAAGTGGAAATCCTTTTTATTTTTTCTTTAAAAATAAAAAGATTGCAACGGAAAGCGGGAAATAGCTCCATAAATTAATTAAATTTTAACGGAAGCTAAAACAAACCAAGGTATTAATATTTCAACCATCGGTATAATTCGTTCCATGTTGGTTTTTTGCCGTACATGAGTATTCCTACTCGGTATATTTTGGCAGCAAACCAAACCACTGAAAAGAACGTGCCGAATAATACTGTAATTGATATTGCGATTTGCCACCAAGGTACGCCAAACGGGATTCGCATGAGCATAACGATGGGAGAAGTAAGCGGAATCATTGAAAAAACTACGGCAATTGTCCCATGCGGATCATTTATAACGGTAAAAAAACCGATGTAAACACTCAACATTAATGGCATGATGATAGGCAAAAGAAATTGTTGTGAGTCGGTTTGATTGTCGACTGCCGCTCCAATTGCTGCGTAAAATGAACTGTACAGAAAATACCCGCCAATGAAATAAACCACAAATCCAATCAAAATACTTGCAATGGGTAAATTCCATAATTCCTTGATATACATTTGAGCGGTTCCGGCAAATTCTTGTTGGGCAGTATGCATTAATTCGGGTGAAATTCTAGCGGTTGGCCCTACATTTACACCAAAAAATAGTGACGCAGCAAACATTAAAGATAGTCCAATAATGGCCCAAATAATAAATTGCAGTAATCCTGCTAATGCAGTCCCAACAATTTTCCCCATCATGAGTTGAAATGGTTTTACGGAGGAAATGATAATCTCGACAATACGGTTCGTTTTTTCTTCGATAACGCTTCGCATTACCATATTACCGTAGATGATAATGAACATCATAATGAGATATCCAAAAGCACCGCCAATACCGATTTTTATTTCGTTAAGTCCTTTTACACTTTCTTCACCTGATGCTTTTGTTAAACTAATATTGACTTTAGATTCTGCATTTTTTATCGCTAATGTATCGAGATGTGCTTTTTCCAAATTGGTTTTGGTTAACTTCTTTGCAATAACATCTTGGACACTTTCAATGAACGAAATACTCGGGCTTTCATTCGAAATAAATTGAATTTTATTTTCGAAATCTTTCGAATTGCTTTCATTTGGAATGTATAATAACCCTTCGTAGTTTTCATTTGTGATACTGTCTTTCAGGAATTTTAAATCTATTTGAGACAAATCGAGGTATTTGTATTCCCCTTTCTTAGTATTTTGAGAAGTAAATTCCTTAGCAAACAAACCTGATTCATCGTGAATGGCGATTCGTTTGGTATCGGCTTTCATGGAACTTAAATAACCCACAAACGCTGCTATCCCCACAAATAGTAACGGACTTAGAAAAGTCATAACAATAAAGGATTTATTACGCACTTTGGCAATAAATTCTCTTTTTATGATTAAGGATATTATAGACATTTTAGATTGTTAGATTGTTAGATTGTTAAACATTTTAGATTACTCGAATTATAAACCTTCAGATTTTCTAAAAACCTAAAAAGCCTAACGAGGTCTATTGCGTTACTGTTTGTATAAAAATATCATTTACACTTGGTATTTTTTCTACAAAGTGCGTTACTTGTCCCCGTTGTGTAAGGATATTCAACAATTCATTTGGAGTTGCGTTTCCGAGTTGAATTTCCAGTTTTAATTCGTTGTTGAGCGATTTAAAATTAGCAGGTCCAACAGTGAATTTTTGTGTTATAGCATACATCAAGCCTTCTACATCATCCGATAAAATACCTACTTCAAAACTATTGGTTTTAAATTGTCTCTTGACATCATCCAGTTTTCCTTCAATCAGTTTATTTGATTTATGAATCAGCGCAATATGATCACATAATTCTTCTACACTTTCCATGCGGTGTGTCGAGAAAATTATCGTCGCTCCCTCTTCTCGCAACGCCAGAATTTCATCTTTGATAATATTAGCATTTACAGGATCAAAACCAGAGAACGGCTCATCAAAAATTAACAGTTTTGGTTTGTGCAACACGCACACCACAAACTGAATTTTTTGTGCCATTCCTTTCGAAAGTTCCTGAATTTTCTTTTTCCACCACCCTTGAATTTCTAATCTGTCAAACCAATATTCGAGTTGTTTCTTGGCCTCAGCTTTAGAAAGTCCTTTCATTTGAGCCAAATACAAGCATTGTTCCCCCACTTTCATCGTGTTGTACAATCCTCTTTCTTCGGGTAAATACCCTATATATTGAACATGTTTGGGTTGCAGTTTTTCACCATCCAAAATAATTTCACCACTATCAGGTAATGTAATTTGGTTTATTATTCGGATAAGAGATGTTTTTCCTGCTCCGTTTGGACCTAAAAGTCCGTAGATACTTCCCTTTGGAACAGTTAATGAAACCTCGTTAAGCGCCACATAATCACCATATTGCTTGACGACTTTATTAACTTCAAGTATATTACTCATGCTACATTTTTAATTGGTGTAAAAGTAAATAATTAGTACCGAAATACTTAGAATTGTTACATAAAAAACCCATCCTTATTTTAACAAGGATGGGGAATGTGTTTTTAAACATTAGACGCGATAAACGACATCTAAACACGTTTTATTATAAAAAGTTAGACGCGATAAACGACATCTAAACTCGTTTTATTGTAAAAAGTTAGACGCGATAAATCGCGTCTCTACCGTTTTTTATTATGAAAACATATCTTTTACTTTCTCGAAAAATGATTTGTCTGATTTTTCCGGACTCGGAATAAAATTTTCATCCGTAAGATTTTTTTCGAAAAATTGTTTTTGGTCCTTGTTAAGCGTTTTTGGTGTCCAAACATTTACATGTACCAGTAAATCTCCGTTGCCATATCCGTTTAAACTCGGAATTCCTTTTCCTTTTAATCTTAGAATTTTACCGGACTGAATTCCTTCTTCCAGTTTAATTCTCACTTTTCCGTTTATGGCTTCGATATCTTTAGAAATCCCTAATACTGCTTCAGCAAAACTGATGTATAAGTCATAATGTAAATTCTCCCCTTCACGTTTCAAAAATTCATGCTCGATTTCTTCGATTGCAACAATTAAATCACCAGGAATACTATTTCCCGGAGCATCATTTCCTTTATTGGAAACTTTTAATTGCATTCCGTCCACAACACCCGCAGGTATTTTTATTGAAACCGTTTCATCTTCAAGAATCATTCCTTGTGAATCCGCGTTTGCTGGTTTTTTATCTAAAATTTGACCGGAACCATTACAAGTAGGACACGTAGAAGCGGATTGCATTCTACCCAAAATTGTATTGGTAACTCGCATTACCTGCCCTTGACCGTTACAGGTAGAACATGTTTTATAGCTAACTCCAGGTGCCTGAACCTTACGTTTAACTTTTACTTTTTTCTCCACACCATTGGCAATTTCTTCCAATGTCAATTTTACTTTGATACGAAGGTTACTTCCTTTAGCACGACGAACACCGCCGCCTCCACCGCCGCCGCCAAAACCACCAAAGCCACCGCCGAAAATATCGCCAAACTGACTGAAAATGTCGTCCATATTCATTCCGCCGTGACCACCTCCACCAAAACCTCCTGAACCATCAAAAGCTTGATGACCGTATTGATCGTATTTGGCTTTTTTCTGAGGATCACTTAGTATTTCGTAAGCCTCGGCTGCTAATTTAAATTTTTCTTCTGCCGATTTGTCTCCAGGATTTTTGTCAGGATGATGTGCTATTGCTTGTTTTCTGTAGCCTTTTTTAATTTCGGCTGCATCAGCATTTTTTGAAATGCCTAATATTTCGTAAAAGTCTTTTTTCATTTTTGATTTTTCTTTTGTTGAGTCGCACTGCAGTGCGCCTTTACGCGTGGTATTAAAGACGCGATAAATCCGTCTCTACTACTGACCTATAACAACTTTTGGAAAACGAATGATCTTATCTCCCAATTTATATCCTTTTTCAAGAACATCGACAATTTTGCCTTTCATTTTGTCAGATGGTGCAGGAATTTGAGTTATTGCTTCAGCAAAATCTGCATCAAAAGTATCTCCAGCTTTAACCTCAACTTGTTCTAATCCTTTAGAAACTAATGTATTTTTTAATTTCTCATGAATAAGCTCCACCCCTTTCAATAGAATTTCATCTTCAGATTTGCTTATTTCCACAATTGCTCTGTCAAAATCATCTAAAACAGGCAACATAGCAAGTAAAACTTCTTGATTTGCTGTTTTAAACAACTCGATACGCTCTTTAGTAGTTCTTCGTTTGTAATTTTCAAATTCAGCAAATAATCGTAAATACTTATCTTTCTCTTTGGCTAAGTCTTGAGTTAATTGTTCTTCAACACCTAATTCCTCAACAATAAGCTGCTCACCATTCGCATTTTGTTCTAATGTTAGGTCATCTATTTCTTGATCGATTTCTGTATTTTCAGTAGTCATATTACTTGTGTTTTTAAAAAAATTCTTAAACTTCATTTTTTATTCTTTTCTTTGGATTGCAAAAGTACTGCCAAATCTTATAAAATGTCAAATTGTCACCTTACTATTGAAACACTCTTTTGTTTTTAATTCATTTCAGTAAAATATTTTTAATGCATCACCCTGAAATTTTAATATAATTTTAAGACTATATCGATAAAGATTACATAAATTTGTTAATGTTTTTTTGAAGAAAACACAAAAAGGTTGCCCACAAAAAATTATTAATTCATATTACCCTATATTAAAAAAAGCTTCGTTTTACAAAACGAAGCTTTTTTTATGCTTTAAATATTACTTATGAAAGCGCCTTTTTAAGACCTTCAAAATCAAGCAAAACCTGCTCTCCTGTCACTAAATTTTTAAGCGAGAAAGAATTAGATTCCATTTCTTGCGCTCCTACAATTACTGCAAAAGGAATTCCTCGTTTATCTGCATGTTGAAACTGTTTGGCCACCTTTGCATTATCAGGATACAATTCTACTTTTATTCCGGAAGCCCGTAATTTTTGTATGGCTTGTAAGCCATAAAATGCTTCTGTATCACCATAATTAATAAACAACGCTTTGGAAGTTGCCGTTACGGTTTCAGGAAATAAATTCAACTCTTCGATAACCAAATAAATTCGGTCTAATCCAAAAGAAATCCCAACACCACTCATGTTTTTGAGTCCAAAGATGCCCGTCAAATCATCGTACCGTCCACCACCGCCGATGGAGCCCATAGCAACTGATTTTGGTGGAGCCACTTCAAAAATAGCTCCTGTATAATAATTCAACCCTCTAGCCAATGTCACATCTAAATCTAAAATAGAAGTATTCAATCCCAATTTCATCACGTTGTCACAAATAAAACGCAACTCCTCAACTCCTTTTACTCCTTCATTGGATTCCGCAAGCAAAACTGAAAGTTGGTTAATTTTTTCCGAAATGGTCCCTGTGAAATTGAATAACGGTTGTACTTTTTCAATAGCTTCTTCCGAAATACCTTTCTCCATCATTTCTTTTTTCACGCCGTCTTCCCCTATTTTATCGAGTTTGTCTAACGCAACGGTGAAATCTATTAATTTATCTGATGCGCCAATTACCTCTGCAATCCCTGATAAAATTTTTCTGTTATTGATTTTAATCGTTACTCCTTCTAAACCCAAAGTCGTAAAAACAGTGTCATATAATTGAACCAATTCTACTTCCTGCCACAAGGATTTAGAACCCACCACATCAGCATCACATTGAAAAAACTCTCTAAAACGCCCTTTTTGCGGACGGTCAGCACGCCAAACAGGTTGAATTTGGTATCTTTTGAATGGAAATTCAATTTCGTTTTGATGTTGTACTACATAACGGGCAAACGGAACCGTTAAATCATAACGCAGGGCTTTCTCTGAAATACTTGCCGTCAATTTAGTACTATCTTTATTTTCTAAATGAGTGGCATTGACTTTGGCCAAATAATCTCCGGAATTTAATATTTTGAAAATCAAACGATCGCCTTCTTCGCCGTATTTCCCCATTAAGGTTTCGGAATTTTCAAATGAAGGTGTTTCTATAGGTTGGAAACCAAATTTCTCGAAATTACTTTTTATAATCTGAATGATATAGTGACGTTTTGCCACCTCAGTTGGTGAGAAATCTCTAGTTCCTTTTGGAATGCTTGGTTTTGATGCCATTTTTTGATTATTGTATTTTTATATTTTCAGATTTAGGAATTGTTGAAAAATCCCAAATTCTAATTCTTTGCAAATATCTTATTTTTAAAATAAATCTGTTTACAAATTTTCGCATTTTATTACCCGATGCCTAGCCCAGATTACTTCACTTAATTTTTATTTTCATAGGAGTTCAGTGAACTTCGTTTACAGCGGAAATCCGGAAGTGAAAAATAATATTGTTTTCTTGCCTGAAAGAGCGACCAAAGGAAGCTCCTTTCAGGCAATTAAAAACAAATTATTTTCATGAATCGATTACTTTACGTATTTTTTATTTCTATTTGAGTTCAGTGAACTTCGTTTATAGCGGAAAGCTGGAAATAACTCCTAAAAACAAATTAGGATTTTTGAAAAGAAAATTTGTAACAAAAATTGTATTTTCGTGTCAAACTCGTATGATGCTAAAATTATTCAAAGAAAATATCCGAATTGCCTTTGGTTCTATCAGAACACAATTGTTACGAACTATACTTACGGTATTGATTATTGCGATTGGAATAACTGCTTTGGTTGGGATTCTAACTGTAGTTTCTGCTCTAGAAAATACGATTTCGACTGATTTTGCTTCAATGGGAGCAAATACTTTCAATATTAATCAATATGAAAACGAAGTCCGAAACCGTGGCGGACAGGAACGTGAAATTATAAATCCGATTATTTCCTATCCGGAAGCCGTCGCTTTCAAAAACAAATATAACTATCCTTTCACTGAAACTTCTCTTTCCTTTAAGGCTACATCAGCAGCTGAAGTTAAATATGGAGCCATTAAAACGGATCCCGAAAATTCAATTGTAGGCGTTGATGAACATTTCTTGACCAATTCTGGTTTAGAAACTAGTGCAGGACGAAATTTTACCGGTTTTGACATCGATAACAATGCTTATGTATGCATTGTAGGCTCTGATTTTGAGAAAGGATTACTGAAAGATGTGAACCCAATTGACAAAGTGATATCGATTCGTGGCGCCCGATTTAGAGTTATAGGAGTATTGAAAGAAAAAGGATCTACGTTTGGAAATAGCCAAGATTTACGGGTTTTAATCCCAATCCAAGTCGCTCGTTCTCTTTTTACTGCTCCTAACATCAATTACACGATGAGCATCATGGTTTCTAAAAAAGAATTATTGGACCAAGCCATTGATAATGCGACCAGCACGATGCGCAGGGTACGCAAATTAAGTCCCATAAAAGACAATAATTTTGGTGTCGTTCGCAGTGATGATCTTATCAATAGAATCCTTGGAATCACTAAATATCTGGGGCTTGCGTCCTGGCTTATTGGTATTATCACCGTTTTGGGATCTTCCATCGCTTTGATGAATATCATGATTGTTTCGGTAACGGAACGTACTAGGGAAATTGGGGTTCGAAAAGCATTGGGAGCTAAAAAAACCACGATTGCTTTTCAGTTTTTCATAGAAACCTTACTTATTGGGCAATTAGGCGGATTTGTAGGAATTATTTTTGGAATCCTGATTGGTTTTGGAATCGCTACCGCAATTAATTTTGTGTTTGTAATTCCGTGGGGCGCTATCATGGCGGCATTTATAACCAGTTTTATTGTAGCAATCGTTTCCGGTTTATATCCAGCTATAAAAGCTGCAAAACTGGATCCTATTGAGGCGTTACGATATGAGTAGTTGGCAGATTAAAAAAATCATTGAATGCTGTTTTTTTTTGATTTTTTGAATGCTGTTTAACGATTTTTTATTTCAGAAGTTTAAACACTTAAACTTCCTTTCGTCATCCTGTCATTTCCGTAAATATCTTTTCGCAATTCAACATTCTTAAAATCTAAACTTTCAAGTAAATCGATCATTTCTTTCCCTAAATATTGATTAATTTCAAAATATAATTTTCCATTTGGCACAAGATTTTTTTGAGCTAATTCAGCTATTTTTTTATAAAAAATCAACGCATCATTATCTTCGACAAAAAGTGCCAAATGCGGTTCATTGTCCAAAACATTTTTCTTGATTTCCTCTTTTTCCAGATTGCGAACGTAAGGAGGATTCGAAACGACAATATCAAATTGCTGATGCAAATCTCCGGTTTCAAGAATATTTTGATTTATAAAAGTCACATTTACGCCATTGATTTGGGCATTTTTCTGGGCAGTAGTTAAAGCTTTTTGAGAAACATCAATAGCAAAAACCTGGGCATTAGGAATGTTTTTTGCCAATGAAATTGCAATACAACCACTCCCTGTTCCAATATCCAGAATTTTCAAACCTTGATTATTATGAGGAGTAGCTTTATCTTTAATAATCCAATCCACCAATTCTTCAGTTTCTGGTCTTGGAATCAAAACGTTTTCATTGACTTCAAATTCCAAACCGTAAAAACTGGTTTTACCTAATAAGTACTGTATTGGGATTTCTTTTTTTAATGGTTCCAAAATAAAATTCCAAACCACAATTTCCTCTTCCGAAAAAGCCAAATCAGGATGCAACGCCAAGTCTATTCTTTTCAATTGATGCTTTTCTTCTAAAATTAAATAGAAAAAACTCTCGGCTTCACCGGCATCGTAAATTGGAGTAAGCGCTTCAATAAATTGAGTTCTGTATTCTTTTATTTTCATTTTATTAGGGAATAGGTTCTGTGAATTAATGCTATCAATTCAAAACTTATAACTCTTTCAACATCCAAACAGGACAACTCGTATGACCGGTGCTTCCCATAGGGGAACAAATGTATTCGAAACCTACTTTTTTATATAACTTCTGGGCATCGTGCATAAATGGCATTGTTTCCAAGTAACATTTTTCGAAACCAAAACCCTTTGCACTTTGCAAACAGATAGCCATCATTTTGCTGCCAATTCCAAGACCTCGAGTTTCTGGAAGGAAATACATTTTTTGCAATTCACAAATAGTTTCCGCTTCATTTTCAAGCGGGGCTACTCCAGCAGAACCAATGATTTTTCCGTTCTTTTCAACAACATAATAAACCGATTTAGGCTTATTGTATTCTTCAAACATTAAATCCAAATAAGGATCTTCATACGCCGTTCCTACTTTTGGAATGTTCAATTCGTCAAAAACCGCTCGTATCAATTGCGCAATCGCTTGATTGTCTTCTTTTTTTATTTTTCTAATACTATAGTCTTCCATTTTTACTCCATTCTAATTTCACTTACAAAAGTAGAAATTGTTTATTGTTATTTTCGAAAGTTTCAAAACTAATCCCGAAGTTTCGGGGCTAAACTCAAAAATTACTACTTTTGTAAGGTGAAAACACATGAAAAATATATAAAACGATGCATCGAGTTAGCCAAAAATGGTTTAGGAACAACCTATCCCAATCCTATGGTAGGCAGTGTAATTGTTTATAACGATACAATCATTGGCGAAGGCTGGCATAAAAAAGCTGGAGAACCACACGCTGAGGTAAATGCCGTGAATTCCGTAAAAGATAAATCGTTATTGAAAAAAGCGACTATTTATGTGAGTTTAGAACCGTGTAGTCATTTTGGAAAAACGCCACCTTGCTGCGATTTAATAATCAAAAATAAAATTCCAAATGTGGTTATCGGAACTATTGATCCCAATATAAAAGTCGCAGGAAACGGAATCAAAAAACTTATTGAAGCTGGAATACAAGTTACAGTTGGTATTCTGGAAGCAGAATGTCATGAACTGAACAAACGCTTTTTTACTTTTCACGAAAAGAAGAGGCCGTACATCATTTTGAAATGGGCCGAAAGTCAGGATGGTTTTATTGCGCCTTTAGAAAAAGACGAAAAAAAACCAGTTTGGATTACAACTGTTTATTCGAGGCAATTAGTCCACAAATGGCGAACTGAGGAACAGGCCATTCTGGTGGGAACACAAACCGTTATTGATGACAATCCAAAACTAAATGCACGGGATTGGGATGGAAATAATCCAATTCGATTGATTTTAGATCAAAATAATCGTATTCCAGAGGACAGTCATATCTTTGACAATAAGACTAAGACTATCGTATTTTCTAAATCGAAAACAACAATTAAAAAAGAAAACACTATCTTTGAAGTAATCGATTTTAATCAAAATATAGCCGTTCAAATAATAGAAGTGCTTTACAAGCATCAAATTCAATCGGTCATTATTGAAGGAGGTAAACAAACCCTCCAGACTTTTATTGATAAAAATCTTTGGGATGAAGCAAGAATATTTGTTGGAAACGTCCAATTTACTGTAGGAACAAAAGCCCCAATACTAGATAAAAAACCGTTCGAAAAATATTCGATTGGCACTGATGAACTTATAATTTCTAGAAACCATGATTAATACTATAATTTTTGATTTTGGGGATATCTTTATCAATTTGAATAAACAAGCCACAATGGATGCCTTATATCAATTAGGTTTACAGGAGTGGAATGAAGATTTGGATCATTTGAATATTCAGTTTGAAACGGGTCAAATCTCACGAGAAAAATTTCTTCTTGGCATTCAAAAACATGTGCCAAATGCTTCTATAAACGAAATTTTGGAAGCCTGGAATGCGATTCTTCTTGATTTCCCATTATACCGATTGGAATTTCTTCAAATGCTTTCTAAAAAATACAGACTCTTTCTATTGTCCAATACTGATTCTATTCATATAGAAACTTTCGAGCAAAAAAATGGAATTTCATTTTACAGTGATTTTTATCAATGTTTTGAAAAAGTCTATTTTTCATTTGAAGTAGAAATGAGAAAACCAAATCCTGAAATTTTTAATTACCTAGCAAACAAGCACGATTTAGCTCCTAAGCGAACTTTATTCATTGACGATAAAAAAGAAAATACTGATGCGGCTCTTGCATTAGGATTCCATGTTTGGAATTTGCAAGTTGGAAAAGAAGATGTCGTTGATTTATTTGACAAAAAAATAATTTAGAATAGTACTTTTGGAATTTAAAGACACTTACAACACCATTGAATTTCCCTCTTCAGAAGTATTATTTAAAGAAAAAAATAGTAAATTCTTTGGTTATGCCTACCCCATTCAAACAGAAGATGAAGTAAAACCACTAATCGAAATTTTACGAAAACAACATCCCAACGCAGGACATTTTTGTTATGCTTACCAAATGGGTACAGACAGCATAAATTACAGAGTTAATGATGACGGTGAACCCAACAACACTGCAGGAACACCTATTTATGGACAAATTCAGTCGTTTTCTGTAACGAATATACTAATTGTGGTGGTTCGGATTTTTGGTGGCGTAAAACTAGGTGTTGGTGGATTGATATGTGCTTATAAAGCAACTGCTCAAATGGTTCTTGAAACTTGTGAAATAATCGAAAAAACCATAAATATTCATTATTCAATCACATTTGATTACAAAAACATGAACAAAGTGATGCGCGTAATTAAGGAGAAAAGATTAGAAATTGTGACACAAGAAATGGAAATAAACGAGGATTCAGGACTTCCGACAGGCAAAATCGAAATAAAAACACGAAAAAAAAATGCCGAAATGGTATTCGACATTTTTAATATGATGTTTGAAATCGATATAAAACGACTCTAATTTCTATTCGAAATTGCTGTTTTTATAATTTATTCTATCCTTTTTAACAATTCTAAAATATAAACAGGAGGAGCTGTTGGACGACCTGTTTTTAAGGACACAAAAACCAAAATAAATTGGGCAGTTGTTAATAACTCATCAGACTCATTATAAATAGCGCAATCAAATTCGATCTTCACAGAACTCTGACTTTTGAAAGTGGTATGAACGGTAAGCAACTCATCATAGCGAGCTGATTTTTTATAATTTATATTCATGGAAACAATTGGCAACGCAATACCGCTTTCTTCCATACTTTTATACGAAATCCCTTTGTCTCTAAGCCATTCCACTCTTCCTATTTCAAAATAGGGAACATAATTCCCATGATAAACCACGCCCATTTGGTCAGTTTCTGAGTAGCGTACACGAACTTGAATTTGATGATCTTTCATTAATTATGTATTAAAAATTTAAAAATTTAAAAGCTCCTTACGACATTAATTTGTAAAATTATTACCCAATATATTTTTTTTTACAGAAAATTGTTCACATATTTGTTACCCCGAAAAACAATAAAATTTCACTCTTTTTTAAGTAAGATAATAATTACCAATAAAAAATAATTTAACAGAATATATGAACAAAACTGCTCAATCAGTATGGGAAAACTGTTTGTCTTTTATAAAAGACAACATTCAGGATCAAGCTTACAAAACTTGGTTTGAACCAATCAAATCAGTTGAACTTACCGATAACGCATTATATATTCAAGTTCCAAGTAAATTTTTCTACGAATGGTTAGAAGAACACTATGTGAAATTGTTAAAAGTGGCACTCACCAAAGAACTTGGAAAAAACGCAAAGTTACTCTATAAAATCAGAATGGAAAACACTTATGGCAACAAACAACCGTTTACGGAACAATTGCCAAGTGCCAATAGAGTACCTATGAAACCGCAAGAAGTTGATGCTCCATTTAAAAACCTGAACCCAGAATTAAAAAATCCATTTGTAATCCCAGGAATCAGAAATTTAAAAATTGAATCTCAACTTAACGCAAATTATAGTTTTGATAATTTTCTTGAAGGAGATTCTAATAGATTAGCGCGTTCTGCTGGTATGGCTGTTGCAAATAAACCTGGAGGAACTTCATTTAATCCATTGTTAATTTTTGGAGGAGTCGGTCTTGGAAAAACGCATTTAGCGCATGCTATTGGTGTAGAAATAAAAGACAAATATCCTGAAAAAACGGTGTTATACATTTCGGCGGAAATTTTCACACAACAATATATTGACTCGGTAAAGAAAAACAACCGAAATGATTTTATACACTTCTATCAATTAATTGATGTTTTAATCATTGATGACGTTCAATTCCTTTCTGGAAAATCAGGAACTCAAGATGTATTTTTCCATATTTTCAATTATTTGCATCAAAATGGAAAACAGGTAATCTTGACATCAGATAAGGCTCCGGTTGACATGCAAGACATTGAACAACGTTTATTATCTCGTTTCAAATGGGGATTGTCTGCAGAATTGCACCAACCGGATTATGAAACCAGAATTTCTATCCTTAAAAATATATTGTACAGAGATGGTGTGGAAATACCTGAAGAAATAATTGAATACGTTGCAAGAAACATCAAATCGAATGTACGAGAATTGGAGGGAGCGATTATATCCTTGATTGCGCAATCTTCTTTCAATAAAAAAGAAGTCACTTTAGAACTTGCCAAAAGTGTTGTTGAAAAATTTGTTAAAAATGTAAAAAGAGAAATTTCTATCGATTACATTCAAAAAATTGTTTCCGATTATTTCCAATTGGATTTAGAAACGCTACAATCGAAAACTCGAAAGAGGCATGTTGTACAAGCGAGGCAATTGGCAATGTTTTTCGCAAAAAAATTCACAAAAGCATCTTTAGCGAACATTGGTTCACAAATTGGAGACAGAGATCACGCTACAGTATTACACGCTTGCAAAACCGTTGACAATTTAGTTGCTACCGACAAACAATTCAAGAAATTTGTTGAAGACATCAATAAAAAATTAACGCTATAAAAAGCATCATGCGCATAAAAATTTTAATGGTTTGTTTAGGAAATATTTGTCGGTCTCCCTTGGCCGAAGGTATATTAGCATCAAAACTCCCAAAAAATAAATTTACAGTTGATTCAGCAGGAACAGGTTCATGGCACATTGGTCATTCCCCTGATGATCGTTCCATTGCTGTTGCAAAAAAAAATAAAATAAATATTTCAAATCAAAAAGGACGCCAATTCAGCACGAATGATTTTGATGCTTTTGATTATATTTATGTAATGGACAACTCTAATTATAGTGATGTGATTGAGCTTGCCAAAAATGAAGATCAAAAAGAGAAAGTACACCTCATTTTAAATGAGTTGTTTCCAAATGAAAATGTAGATGTCCCGGATCCTTATTTTGGTTTACCAAATGGATTTGAAATCGTTTACAACATGCTTGATGAAGTTTGCGATGTAATTTCAAAAAAAATAATAGAAAAACATCAATAAGCTTTTCTCTAAAAAAATTATTTTTAGTTCTTTTAAAAAATCTACACCATACACTCAACGAGAAGAATTCTTTAAAAAATTACTTCAAGGAACATAAAATCAAACCAATGAAACCAACCTCTCTTTTAGGAAAACTCTATTTAATACCAACTACAATGGGAGATGGCAACCCTATGGATGTTTTACCTCAAACCATTAAAAGAAGTATTGATTTTATTGATTATTATATTGTTGAAAACGAAAAAACAGCCCGAAAATCTATTAAAGGTGTTAGTCCTGAAAAAAAACAATCGGAGCTGAAACTTTTTGTTTTAAACAAACATACTGAAACTAAAGAGCATTTAGATTTTATCAAACCTTTATTAGAAGGAAAAAATGTAGGATTGATGAGCGAAGCAGGTTGTCCCGGCGTAGCTGATCCCGGCGCAGTAATAGTAAAACTGGCACATGAAAAAGGAATCCAAGTTGTTCCTCTCGTAGGTCCTTCTTCTATTCTTTTGGCAATGATGGCTTCTGGAATGAACGGACAAAGTTTTACGTTTAATGGGTATTTACCTATTGAAAAAGGAGAAAAGAAAACAGCTCTTAAAAACTTGGAAAAACTATCTCAGGATAAAAACCAATCTCAACTTTTTATAGAAACACCCTATAGAAATAATAAAATGCTGGAGGATATTTTACAAGCCCTAAATCCTGCAACCTATCTTTGTATTGCAACAGACATTACTTTACCAACAGAATATATCAAAACTATGCGCGCTTCTGATTGGAAAAAGACACAGGTAGATTTACACAACCGCCCTACTATTTTTATAATTCATAAAATGTAACAACTTATTCTGAATTTAAAGATCAGAACAAAATAGCTTTGGCATTAAATTAAAAAGTTTCCTTTTATAATAGGCAGTTTTAAAGGAACATCAGAAAAACATACTTTCCAAATATTGCCATTCCATCCTCTGAAAACAAATTAAAATAATAAGTCACTCTATAAAATGTTCATTACTGAATGATTATTTTTCATAGAACAAAAAACAGAACAGTCTTGCCTTTTATTTATAGGCACAGTGGATTTTCCTGCCAAAAACAGACATAAAAACTCCCCTCATATTAACTTTATTTATAGAAAAAGTTAACTGCATCACTTTGAAAAAAGTGGTAACTTTACTAGTCCCCAATATAATTTTTTGACTTAATATTCAAAAAATATAACCACTAATGTTTTGAATTATAATGATTTAAATAAATTAAAAACAAAAAGGGGAAGAAAATAATAAACCTTACTAAATTTATTTTAATCATAGCTATTGACATGACTTGAAATATAATTTAAAAACTAATATCATGAAATCGTTTATTATTGTTGTGCTTTTTTTAAGCATAACCATTACATCATATTCGCAGGATATTGATGGAAATATAAGGATGGAAGAATTACCAGGGGTTGTAATTAAAAGCGCTGGAAAAGACTTCTCTATATATTTACCCGATAAAAATCCTGATAAAAATGTAAGAGCTTTAGAAGAAAAATTTATCGCATATGATCTGGGGAAAGATTATGAAGGATATGAAAACTATTTGGTAATTATGGAAACCAAAAATGGATCATTGAATGCAACTTATAATGAAAATGGAAAATTGATCCGAGTTGTTGAAAACTATAAAAACGTAAGACTTCCAAATAGTGTAATTTATTCCGTTTATAAAGCTTTTCCCGGGTGGCAAATTGTAAATGACAAATATTTATATTCTCAAAAAGAAGGTGATGTTATTAAAAAAGAATATAATCTGAGAATAAAAAAAGACAAAGACGTTCGCAAATTAGTTGTTAATGCGAATGGGGATATTGTCAAAGGAATGTAATCATAAATAAACATAAATTAAAAGCTATCATTCAGATAGCTTTTTTTTTTAAGACTTAGACAACTATATATTTTTTAAATTTTAATCTTCAAAAAAACAAACTTATAGCTAAACGAGTTATATTTATCAAGTAAGAAATGAAATCATTTTATGAGTAAATTACCAAATATCACTACAAGTATTTTTACTGTTATGTCAAAAATGGCAGCTGAGTATAATGCTATTAATCTATCGCAAGGTTTTCCAAACTTTCCTATTGATGAAAGATTAACAGCTATTGTTGCCAAACTTGCCAAAGAAAACGTACACCAATACTTGCCTATGTCAGGTTATCAGCCATTATTATCAAAAATAGTAACACTAGTCAAAAAATCATACGATAGAACCATTCAAGCTGATACTGAACTATTAGTAACCGCTGGAGCTACCCAAGCTATTTTTACCACAATACTGGCTTTAGTAAAAACTAATGATGAAGTTCTTATTTTAGATCCAAGTTATGATTGTTATGAAGCACCAGTTTTACTTTGCAATGCAAATCCGGTTCGAGTGGCTTTAAATGATGACTATACTCCAAATTGGGAAATTATCGAAAAAGCCTGTACGTCCAAAACGAAAATGATTGTCATTAACAATCCACATAATCCAACAGGTAAAATTTTAAAGCAATCTGATTTTGAGTCATTGGAAATTCTACTGGAAAAATATCCTGACATTTTAGTTCTATCTGATGAAGTCTACGAATACATCACTTTCGAAGAAAAACATATTTCTGCCCATACTCGGAGGAAACTGCTCAATCGTTGCGTGATGATTTCCTCTTTTGGAAAATCGTTTCATGTAACTGGTTGGAAAATTGGTTATTTAGTAGCTCCTGAATACTTAATGAAAGAAATCAAAAAAGTACATCAGTTTTTAGTTTTTAGTGTAAATAGTATCTGTCAGGTAGCTATTAGTGACTATTTAGACTTAGTTTCCGTGGATGAAATTGGGAAATTCTATCAGGAAAAACGAGATTACTTTAGACAATTACTAAAAGACAGTCGTTTCACACTCATGCCTTGCGAAGGAACTTATTTTCAGGTTGTTTCCTATGTTGCTATTTCAAATGAAAATGATGTTGATTTTTGCAAACGCCTAATCGTTGAACATGGCGTGGCTGCCATTCCTATTTCTACTTTTTATGCTGATGGAAAAGACCTGAAATTAATTCGATTTTGTTTTGCCAAAGACAATGCAACACTGGAAGAAGCTGCTAAAAGATTATGTTCTATTTAAAAGTATCGATTTAATTTTTTTATTATGCGTGCATACTATTTAATTTTATTATATTTACAATAAAAAAAAATCAAAACATGAGTTATACAGATAAAATGTTACGAGACGATGCCCTAAAAGGCAAAGTGATTGTCGTAACCGGTGGCGGAAGCGGTTTAGGAAAAGCAATGACTAAATATTTCTTGGAATTGGGTGCGCAAGTTGCCATTACATCAAGAGATTTAGAAAAACTAAAAAATACAGCTGCGGAACTGGAAACAGAAACGGGTGGAACTTGTCTTCCTATTCAATGCGATGTCCGTCATTACGAAGAAGTAGAAAATATGCTGCAAGAAGTTTTGAAAGCTTTTGGTAAAGTTGATGTTTTACTTAATAATGCTGCCGGAAATTTCATTTCTCCAACCGAAAGATTATCTGCAAATGCTTTTGATACTGTAATTGATATTGTTTTAAAAGGAACAAAAAACTGTACCCTTGCGTTTGGAAAACATTGGATTGACACCAAACAAAAATCATCTACTATCTTAAATATTGTAACGACTTACGCTTGGACTGGTTCTGCTTATGTGGTACCGAGCGCTACTGCAAAAGCGGGAGTTTTGGCCATGACACGTAGTCTTGCTGTAGAATGGGCTAAGTACGGGATTCGTTCCAATGCGATTGCTCCGGGACCTTTTCCAACTAAAGGCGCTTGGGACAGATTACTACCAGGAGATTTAGCCGAAAAATTTGATATGGCAAAAAAAGTGCCGTTAAAACGTGTAGGAGACCATCAGGAATTAGCCAATTTAGCGGCTTATTTAGTTTCTGATTTTTCAGCGTATGTGAATGGTGAAGTCGTTGTTATTGATGGTGGTGAATGGCTCAAAGGCGCCGGACAATTCAACATTCTCGAAGCTATTCCCGAAGAACTTTGGGATCAGTTGGAAATGATGATTAAAGCAAAGAAGAACAAATAATAGTTTTAAATAAAAAAAGAGAGTCTATAAATGACTCTCTTTTTTGTTTCTGCTAATTTTTATTATTTTCCAAAGCTACTAAAATTTCACTTTTCAGCAAGCCACTTCCACCGCCATAATGTTGTACAACAATTATATTTGGATTTTGTTTTTTGAAAAAAGCACATAAATTAATTTCACTTTCTTTCTGAATTCCGGAACCCAATAATACCAGAGAAAACTCTTTTTGGCAAAAAATTTCTTTAGCCTCTTCATCATTCATAACACCTACTCCATTCCAATCTTCATTAGAATTAATAAGTCGGACAACAATTGCCAGAATTTCTATATGTCTTCCTATGTAAAGAATATTGGTGGTTTCCATCATTCAACTTTAAAAAAACAACAACCTCAAAGATTAAATTCATTGAGATTACTATTTTAGTTCTTGTGAAAATTATAATTTTATAAATTGCAATTCTATATTCAAACGAACTTCTTCACCTACTAAAACTCCGCCAGTTTCAAGTGCTGAATTCCAATTCAGTCCCCAATCTTTTCTATTAATTTTTCCTTCTAATGAGAAAGCTAATTTTGTGTTCCCCCATGGATCTTTCATTAACCCACTAAATTCTGCTTGCAGTTTTACTGATTTTGTAACGCCGTGCATTGTTAAATCTCCAATCAATTCATATTCACCCTCATTAACTTTGGTAAATGAAGTCGCTGTGAATTTGATTTCGGGAAACTGTGCAGCATCAAAAAAGTCAGGACTTAATAAGTGGGTATCTCTATCTGAATTTCCGGTAGATATAGAATCAATTGCTCCAGTAAATTCAATTTTTGCGTTTTCAAAATCAGTATCTTCTGATTCAATTGAAGCCTCAAATTTTGAAAATTTTCCTGAAATAGTAGTAAACATCATGTGTTTTACTTTAAAACCAATTTCTGAATGTGTTGGGTCTATTGCCCATTTTGTTGTTGACATAATAGTATTATTTATTAGTTATTTCTATTGTTTTTTTATCTGATTATAATTTCATCGGTACTTCCATCAAAAGGATTTCGGCATCAGCCGAATTTGCAGTGATTGAAATTATATCAGTATCCCAAATTCCTAAACCGTCACGTTCATTTAGAACGATGTTTCCTATCGTGAAATCACCTTTCAAAACAAAAGCATAAATTCCATTTCCTGGTTTTTTTAATTGATAAGAAGTAGAAAAATCCTTGTCGAATTTCCCGATATGAAACCAAGCATCCTGATGAACCCAAACGCCTTCATCTTCTGGATTTGGCGATAAAATTTGTTGTAATTTATTGTGACGATCCTTCAAGTCCAAAGTAACTTGATCATAACGCGGGGTTACATTTTTTTGATTCGGATAAATCCAAATCTGTAAAAATTTCACCAATTGGTCTTTATTCTTGTTGTATTCGCTATGAAAAATCCCTGTACCGGCGCTCATCACCTGAATATCTCCCTCTTTGATTACGGTAGTATTTCCCATGCTGTCTTGGTGTTCTAAATCCCCTTCGAGCGGAATTGAAATAATTTCCATATTATCATGTGGATGTTTCCCAAAACCCATTCCTTGACTAACTCTGTCATCATTCAAAACACGTAAAACACCAAAATTTGTGCGCTCCGGATTGTGATAATTAGCAAAGCTAAACGTGTGATAGGATTCTAACCAACCATGATTCGCGTGACCACGGGTATTGGCTTTGTGCAAAACTGAATGAGTGATAACTCCGTCTTTAATTTTATCTGTATTTTCCATTGTTCTTTTCTTTAATATTATGATACAAAGTTGCGTCAAAAAAAAGGCACATGCATTGAACTAGGACAAGAAATGAAAAACAATGATGATTTAGAGTTTGGCAATTTTGGTTCTTACTTTGCTTAAAAACTCGGCAGAAATACCAAGATAGGAAGCAATGTAATGCTGGGCGACGCGCTGTGAAAGTGTAGGATACTGTTCGAGAAACTCTAAATATTTCTCGGTAGCCGTTTTAGAAATGGTATTGAATAAGCGATCTTGGGTAACTGCCAGGTTGCGTTGCATCAATATTCGGAACGCTCTTTCAAACTTGGGTGCTTTGGCAAATAAAGTTTCTTTTGTTTCAGGACTAAACATAAAAAACTCACAATCTTCCAATGTTTCTATAAACACACGACTCGGTTTATCTTCATAAATACTAAAAGAAATATCGCTTATCCAAGCATTTTCAATGGCAAATTGAAGAATCACTTCAAAACCATTGGCATCAATATAATATTTCCTGACACAACCCTTGATAACAAATGCTTCAAAGTTGCACATTTCACCTTCATGAAGCAGAATCGTTTTCTTAGGAACGGTTTTATATTCCAACAAAGAATTGAAAATTTCCATTTCTTTCGGTTCAAAAGCTACATACCGACTGATATTTTTATTGATTTGTGAATACAAAATACTTCTGTTTAGAAAACTAAAGGTAGAAAAAAACACTAATTAATAACCCTCAATAAATATATTAAATTAGCAACATTTCCTCAAAAAACAAAAACCACTCGCAATTAAATTCCTATTTTTGCTTTGACAAATAAATAATACATCTTTATGCTCATTATAGGAATTGCAGGTGGAACTGGAAGCGGAAAAACAACAGTAGTGCATCAGATTATGAATGAATTACCTGAAACAGAAGTAGGTATTATTTCACAAGACTCGTATTACAAAGAAAATCAAGGGCTTTCATACGATGAAAGAGCACTTATCAATTTTGACCATCCACGTGCTATTGATTTCGAATTATTAGTTGCTCACCTTAAAGAACTAAAGGAAGGAAAAAACATCAATCAACCCGTCTATTCGTTTGTAACGCACAACAGAACTGACGACACCATTTTTACACATCCCAGAAAAGTGATGATTGTAGAAGGTATTTTAATTTTGGCAAATCCGGAATTAAGAGAATTATTTGATGTAAAAATATATGTTCACGCTGATTCTGACGAGCGATTAATCCGTCGTATGAGACGTGATATTGCAGAACGGGGACGCGATATGCACGAAGTTATCAATAGATACCAAACGACTTTAAAACCTATGCATGAGCAGTTTATAGAACCTACAAAAGCATTTGCTGACATTATTATACCAAATGACAAATACAATACCGTTGCCATAGACGTAGTTCGAGCCGTAATAAATCAAAAAATACTATAATTAAGTTGTAATTTTAATCTAATTAAGATTAGGAGCTATTTCCCGCTTTACGTTACAATCTTTTTATTTTTGGCAAAAAATAAAAAGGATTTTCACTGCAATCGGGGCTAAAAAAATAAAAATGACAAATCCGTATAAAAACAAATCTTGGTTTAAATTTTTAAGTAACAAATACGTTTGGGTTTTGTTATTTTTCGCTACTTGGATGATTTTTCTGGACAACTATTCGTATTTCGACCACCGTTTTCTAGACAAACAAATTGACGAATTAGAAGACAATAAAAAATATTATCAAGAGGAAATAAAGAAAGATCAGGAGAACATCAAAGAGCTAAAGAATTCAGAACAAATAGAAAAATACGCCCGCGAAAAATACTATATGAAAAAAGATAGTGAAGATATTTATATCATTGAATTCGAAGGCGACACGATTGAAAAATAAAATCCCATCCCCAACCCTTCCCAAAGGGAAGGGAGATAAAATTAATAGTAATTATTGAAAATAAAACACCAAGTTTCGGCTCCCTCTACTTTGGAGAGGGCTGGGGTGAGGAAAACAATAAACAAAATGACAACAAACCTTTTCGATGATTTCAATCCTATTTCCTCTAAACAATGGAAACAAAAAATTCAATTTGAACTCAATGGAGCTGATTATAATGAAACCTTAGTTTGGAACTCACCCGAAGACATTCAGGTAAAACCATTTTACCATAAAGATGAATTCAAGAAAGCTTTTACGGTCACTACAAAAGCAACTCAATTCAAAATTTGCCAAAACATATTTGTTTATGATTTTGAAAAATCAATCGAAAGAGCTTTAGATTCATTAAATCGTGGTGCGAACAGTCTTCGGTTTACAATAGAAAATGAATCGATTGACATCACAAAACTATTGGAGAAATTACCTTTAGAAAAAGTTACCGTTTACTTCCATTTGACTTTTATCTCAATCGATTTCGTTAAAAATATTGATGCATTTGCAAAGAAAAATAATACGATAATTTTCTGCAATCTGGACCCAATTGGACAATTAGCCAAAGACGGAAACTGGTTTATAACCAACGAAAAAAGTAATTTTGAAACGCTGAATTTACTTTCGGCAGCAACAACATCTGTATCTTTAATAAGCATCAATGCCGCTTTGTATCAAAACGCAGGCGCAAACATGGTGCAGCAAATTGCCTATAGCTTAGGCCATGCTAATGAATATTTCAACCGAATTGAATCTATAAATCAACCAATTGTTTTCGAAGTTGCTGTTGAGACAAATTACTTTTTTGAAATAGCAAAATTACGCGCTTTGCGATTGCTTTTTAATTTGATTGCCAAAGAATACAACCATAACTTGGATTGCAACATTATCGTTTCGCCTACAAAACGCAACAAAACATTATACGATTATAACGTAAATATGTTGCGAACTACGACTGAATGTATGTCGGCAATTATTGGTGGAGCGGATGCTATTGCTAATTTACCTTACGATGCATTATATCATAAAGACAATGAATTTGGAGACCGAATCGCGAGAAATCAATTATTGATTCTCAAAAACGAAAGTTATTTTGACAAAGTCAATAATCCGGCTGACGGAAGTTACTATATAGAAAGTCTTACCAATCAATTAGCCGAAAAATCGTTGGCTTTATTCAAGGATATGGAGTCTAATGGTGGTTTCCTGAAACAACTTAATGACGGAATCATCAAAAGAAAAATTCAGGAAAGTGCTGATACAGCCCAAGAATTATTTGACAATGGTAAAGAAATTTTACTTGGAACAAACAAACATCCCAACAAAGCCGATAAAATGAAACACGATTTAGAACTGTTTCCTTTTGTAAAAGTAAAACCGAGAAAAACACTAATTACACCTATAATCGAAAAACGACTGGCTGAAAAAATAGAAAAGGAAAGATTAGAGAAAGAAAGCTAAGAGTTTAGTATTCGTTAAAAAAATATTTACAAAATATTATAATTCATTGCTTAAAAATGAAAAGAAAAGATCTTCAACATATTCAATTAGAAAGTCAAAAGTCGAAAGTAGAAAGTGACAATTTACGCGCTAATGCATTTCTCACAGCCGAAGGAATTGAATTAAAACAAACGTATTCGGAACAAGACATTGAGCATCTTACTCATCTTGATTTCGGAGCTGGTTTTGCACCAAATTTACGCGGACCATACGCTACGATGTACGTTCGCCGACCTTGGACAGTGCGCCAATATGCAGGATTTTCCACTGCCGAAGAAAGCAATGCTTTTTATAGAAGAAATCTGGCTGCAGGTCAAAAAGGACTTTCCATCGCTTTTGATTTACCTACCCATCGCGGGTATGATTCAGATCATGAACGCGTAGTGGGTGATGTAGGAAAAGCAGGAGTTGCGATTGATTCTGTGGAAGATATGAAAGTATTATTCGACCAAATTCCGCTGGACGAAATGTCGGTTTCGATGACCATGAATGGTGCCGTTTTACCCATTATGGCTTTCTATATTGTCGCTGCAGAAGAACAAGGCGTAAAACCCGAATTACTTTCAGGTACGATTCAAAATGACATTCTGAAAGAGTTTATGGTGCGTAACACCTATATTTATCCGCCAACTCCTTCGATGAAAATCATTGCTGATATTTTTGAATTCACCAGCAAAAAAATGCCGAAATTCAATTCTATTTCTATTTCAGGATATCATATGCAGGAAGCGGGAGCCACTGCAGATATTGAATTGGCTTACACACTCGCCGATGGATTGGAATACATTAGAACCGGATTAGCAACAGGAATGAAAATTGATGAATTCGCTCCACGTTTGTCCTTTTTCTGGGCGATTGGAATGAACCATTTTATGGAGATTGCCAAAATGCGTGCAGGAAGAATGATATGGGCGAAACTGGTAAAACAATTCGAACCAAAAGATGATAAATCATTAGCATTGAGAACCCATTGCCAAACTTCGGGTTGGAGTTTAACAGAGCAAGATCCTTTCAATAATGTGGCTCGAACCTGTATTGAAGCTGCAGCAGCCGCTTTTGGAGGAACACAATCTTTACATACCAATGCTTTGGATGAAGCAATTGCATTACCAACAGACTTCTCGGCAAGAATTGCCAGAAACACGCAACTCTATTTACAAGAAGAAACTAAAATCACAAAAACTGTCGATCCTTGGGCTGGAAGTTATTATGTAGAAAGTTTAACGAATGAAATTGCCGAAAATGCGTGGAAACTGATTGAAGAAGTGGAAGAACTGGGAGGAATGACGAAAGCCATTGAATCCGGAATTCCAAAACTTCGAATAGAAGAAGCTGCGGCCAGAAAACAAGCAAGAATAGACAGTGGCCAGGATATTATTGTTGGAGTTAATCAATA
The DNA here is from genome assembly GCF_048284325.1 of Flavobacterium esculini. Lineage (NCBI taxonomy): Bacteria > Pseudomonadati > Bacteroidota > Flavobacteriia > Flavobacteriales > Flavobacteriaceae > Flavobacterium > Flavobacterium esculini. The sequence continues at coordinate 130,947 of NZ_JBLVPI010000012.1, forward strand.
CCGATTAGAAAAAGAAGACCCTTTACAGATTTTGGATGTGGATAACCAAATGGTTCGCAAACAACAACTGGAACAATTAGACCGAATAAAAGCGACCCGAGATACTGAAAAAGTACAAGACTCTCTAAAAAAATTAATCCTTTGTGCTCAAACTGGCGATGGCAATTTACTGGAAATTGCTATTGAAGCTGCTAGGAACAGAACAACATTAGGAGAGATTAGTAATGCGCTGGAAACGGCTTTTGGAAGATACAAAGCACAAATTAAATCCTTTAGCGGTGTGTATAGTAAAGAAATAAAAGATGACAAAAGTTTTGAAAAAGCAAAACAATTAGCAGATGAATTTGCTAAAATAGAAGGACGTCGCCCTCGAATTATGATTGCCAAAATGGGGCAAGACGGACATGATCGTGGGGCAAAAGTTGTTGCCACCGGTTACGCCGATGTAGGTTTTGATGTTGACATTGGTCCACTTTTTCAAACACCGGCTGAAGCTGCCAAACAAGCGGTAGAAAACGACGTGCATATTTTAGGGGTTTCCTCTCTTGCTGCAGGACATAAAACCCTTGTCCCTCAAGTAATCGATGAACTAAAAAAATACGGTCGGGAAGATATCATGGTGGTTGTTGGCGGAGTAATTCCAGCACAAGATTACCAGTTTCTATTTGATGCTGGTGCAGTTGCCGTTTTTGGGCCCGGGACAAAAATCAGTGAAGCAGCTATCAAGATATTGGAAATTCTGATGGAAAGTTTCGAATAAACAGATTCCTTTTATATCAATTTTAAAAACATCAATCGAAAGGTTGGTGTTTTTTTGTACCCGTTTTTCAATCTATATTACAAGTATGTATTCCTATTAAAAAAAGGTTTTTTAGACTAGTTACTTTTAACATAATATACAGAAATAATTAACTTAATGGGCTTAATAAATATGTTAATTTTACTGTAGACAACATATTTTTTAAAACTATTATTAAAATAATTTTTATTTAAAATATTGATATACAATTTATTAACACCATTAATACGAATTTGTAAACAATAGCATTTAGTATTTATTTGTTCATTAAAATTTATCTTATTTAATATTAATTTAAAAACCAAATATCATGAAATCATTACTTATTATTTTGTTATTTTTAGGTTTATGTGTACCATCTTATTCGCAAGATCAGCAGAAAGATAGCGTTAAGGGAAAGATGAAAATCACAGAATTACCACCAGTTGTGATCAAAAAAGCAGGGAAAGATTTCTCAGTCTATCTTCCGGATAATAACCCAGACCAAACCGTGAAAGCTGTAGAAGAAAAATTCATCGCTTATGACCTTGGGAAAGACTTTGAGGGTTTTGAAGAATATCTCTTGGTTATGAGTACCAAAAAAGGGACTTTATCTGCAACTTATGATGAGAATGGAAAATTAATCCGTGTGGTTGAAGAGTATAAAAATGTAAAACTTCCCAGCGAAGTAATTTATTCCATTTACAGAGCTTATCCCGGATGGGCAATAGTAAATGATAAATTTTTATACACACAAGAGGAAGGTGATGTAATCAAAAAACAGTATAATGTCAAGATTAAAAAAGACAATGAAACGGTTAAATTAGTTGTTCGTCCCGATGGCGAAATTATAAAAATGAAATAATACTACTGTCAATAAAGAAGAGGCTGCCAAAAAATATATTTGGCAGCCTCTTTGTTTGAATGAAGTAAAAACTTTTATATGTTTTTTATGCTGGCATTACTATCAGCAACAATAAACGAAGTATCATACCCTCCAAAGGATTTCATGTAACTCCGTATTGAAGTGCCGTAGGCATCCCGGAAATATCTTTTACCTTTATTTTTCAAATATTTTCTTACTGAACCTGCACCGCCAAGATGTGCAGCTGCTAATATTCCGGATTCCGTTATGTAGATTCCATTCATTATTGTGCCTTCGTATTTTTCAATTTCTTTTTTTAATTCCCATTTATTTTTTGCCAAAAGGGCAATAAATGCTTTTTCCTGCATTTCAGGACTATTCAAAAAAGCGGAACTATTATATATACCTATTGATTTTAGCGTCTCAATACCAAACTGGTATTTGCCTAAATATCCGAGTGAATTAATTTTTTTGTATTTGCTTTCGGATTCTCTATATCCGATTGCTTCTTTGAAGCCAATAAAGAAATTTCCAGTAAAAGGGATGTTCAAATTGGTGTAATCTTCTTGTTTTTCAGATGGAAATAAGTAGTGTGATCCATCTTCTTCGTGAACTAGAAACCATGAGTTGGTGTCTAAATTAAAGGGCTTAAAACCCGAGCTTAAAAAGGCAATAATAATTGTCAAACCTGTATAAAAATACCATTTCTTTATCATAAATTGTTTTTCTTCAAAACGCTGTCCCGTTAAGAAATTTCTACGTGCAAATATACGTAAAAAATAATCATACTGATAATCAATGAGTTAAAGTTTACTAAAAATAGATTAAGTGCACTTTAACATCGTTGAAGTGCACCATTTCAATCGTTGGAGCTGGTATTTTTACTGTATTTAAAACTGCAAAAAGAGTCTTTAAAAAGTGTGATTTTGTGTTAATTTTAGTCAAATCTACATCAAAACTCAGGTAAAATTGTCTGTATCTTTGTCTATTTAGAGTCGGAAATTGAGTCTCATTTTGTCTATTTCCGGTTATCATTCCTTCGGCTCCATAACCCAAAGCAAGACTCAACCATTTTGGTATTTTTGAGCCTTTCGCAAAGGAATATAAATTGACCGAGAGCCAATAGGTTTGTCCATTATAATCTTTTAAAATTTGTTCCGCAAATGAATTTCCTAAAACTTCTGGTCTTTGATTTGCATATTGTGTGGTATGAAAAGAAAATTTGGGAGTTATCCGCTGTTCTTTCCACAGTAATTCCTGCGAAACATACAAAGCCGTTCCTGAAGCATTAGCGATTATGTCGCCAGATGAAGCACCCCATTCAGAAGAATATCCATCCATAGCCTCTACAGCTGTCAAAAAAGCAAATCCTAGACCTGCTCCATAAATAAGTTGGTTCTTTTTACTGGCTCCACTCCATTGCACCATTTCGGCACCAAGCCTGCCCAAATGATAAGCGGAAAAAGAATGTCCCAATTTGTCCATTTGAAGCCATTCGGAATTATCATTTATAAAATGAAAATCAGACTTGGGATAATCGGCATACCAAAGTTGGTTTAAACCTACCAAAATCCCCGAAGCCAATACCACTTCAGAGATTACTACGGTTTGTTGTCTTTTTTTATTTAAAGAGTCCGATGGGGTAAGGAAAGTATCAATTGTATTTTGCGAAAAACAGGTTTGATATCCAATCAAAATCAAGAATAAAAAAAGTAGTTTTTTAAATCTCAAAACTATCTTTTTACACCTTGACTGTTTATCCAATCAGAATATTTTTTGGCATTTTTATTGTGTTCTTCTAAAGTAGCGGCAAATTCATGGTATCCAAAACGTTCCACACTCGCACAGAAATAGATGAAATTATTTTTCTCTGGATTTAAAACTGCTTCCAATGCTGTAATATCAGGCATTGCGATAGGTCCTGGAGGAAGTCCAATATTTACATAGGTATTATAAGGAGAACTCATTGTTAAGTCATTATAAAAAACTCTTTTGATTACCTGATCAAAATCATTTGACTTCTTTTTTATCGCATAAATTACTGTTGGATCTGCCTGTAATGGCATTTGAGCTCTTAACCGATTCAAATAAACTCCTGCAATTCTGGGTCTTTCATCTTTTTTAACAGATTCTTTGTGCACTATCGAAGCCAGAATAGTAGCCTCAATAGGGGTTAATCCTTGTTTAGCGGCTTTGGCAACACGTTCCTTATTCCAAAAACTTCTATATTCTTTAATCATTTTATCCCGGAACTTTTCGGCCGAGGTATTCCAATACGTTTCATAGGTATTGGGAATGAACATCACCAAAATATTCTCTTCGGTAAAACCATTTTCTTTCAAAAAAATCGAATCTTTAAATGATGTCAGCAATGATAAACTGTCGGCTTCAATTTGGGAACCCACGCGCCCTGCAAAATTCTCCAATCGTTCCTGATTATTGAAAGCCAATTTTACTGGTACATTTATTCGCAATGTTTTTACCAATTCATAACTATTCATTCCTTTTGTGAATAAGAAACGACCCGGTTTTACATTTGCCGGATAATCTCTTTTACTGGCAACCATTTCAAAACGGTTCATATTTTCGACGTAAGGAGCAATTATTTTTTTGACATCTTCGTATTTAGAATCTGTTGGAATATAAACATAGACTTCTTTATCAGCAAATTTTGTGTTGGCCGAAAAAATCTGACGCAACAAAATAAATCCGTAAATCATTAATACGGATATCAAAACAACGGATGCGATTGTTAAAATTTTTTTTAAGTTCAAAATAATTATTTTTTAAAATTGCTACGCCAGTTCGCTGACGCTCGTGTGATTTATTAATTGAAAAATAGCTTCGTCTTTATAAACGCCGTTAACTAAATTCCAATGTTTTTTTACTCCTATATTTTGGAAACCAAATTTAGTAAAAAGAGCGGTACTTGCTACATTTTCTGTCCCAATATTTGCATATAATTGATGCAGGTTAAGATGATGAAAAGCATACCGAATTAATAACCCTAATGCTTCCGAACCAATATTCTGTTTGCGGTTTTCATTGTCTTGAATTACAATCCCAACCCCTGCCCTATTATTCTTTGGATCAAAATCAAATAAATCGATTAATCCCAAAGCTGGAAAATCCTGATCCTGACAAATGGCCAATCGCAATTGCTTGGCTTCATAAATATCCTGATGCGCATTTTCCAAATATTGCTTTACTAAAAACCGACTGTAAGGCGTATGCGTGTTGCTCACTTCCCAAATACTTTGGTCGTTTTCAATAGCATATACAAACTCCAAATCATTGGGTTCAAGTGCACGAATGTATATATTGTCGCCTTTTAATGTTATCATTTTAAATAATTTAGGAATAATTGCCAATCAATTTATTAAATGTAGTAACAAGTAAAATTATTATCACAATAGGAATAAGTAAATAACCAATTATTGAACGATATTTGTCATAATAATTCATTTTTGAAAACCCACCTTCATAAATTGAGAATAAACCAAAAAACAACAAATAAATAATAACAAAACTAAAATTGACAAATCTACCATTACAATAATCTAATTAATTTTTATAACCTATTTTTTTTCGTGGCTCTATATTATCTTTTTTGTCAATCAATTCGTCGAGATAATTAAAAACCAGTTCAATATTTTTAGTATGATTGGAAAGTTTCTTTTTAATTTCTTCAATTTCTAATTTCAGACTCATAGTATCAGTAAGCATTTCTCTTATTTTAGTAAAGACACGTATGATTTGTATATTGACTTTAATAGCAGTTGGGCTATTAAGAACACTCGACAACATAGCTACGCCTTGTTCTGTAAATGCCATAGGCACATACATATCTTGTATCACCCCAATTTGAGGTGCCAAATTGACTCCTCAAGTTATCAAACTCTTGTGGACTAAGTTCAAACATAAAATCTTCAGGGAATCGTTCTATGTTTCTACGAACTTGTCTTTTTAATTGTTTGGTTTCTACTGCGTAAAGTTCTGCCAAATCTTTGTCTAGCATTACTTTTTGATTTCTTATTAAGTAAATTTTACTACTAATGATATCGTCTGGTATGATAATTAATTTGCTCATATTGTTTATTTGGAGATCATCTCAGTTTTTCTAATTTTAGTTATATCTCAATAGTTCCTTTAAAAACAAACTCAGCCGGTCCTTTCAGGAAAACATTGGTAAAATGCCCATCTTTTTCATCAAAAGACACCACTAATTTTCCTCCTTCAACATTCAAATCTATCGAATTCGCTTTCGTTTCGCCCAATGCATTCATCGCTATGGCAACTGCTGTAGCACCGGTTCCGCAAGCTAATGTTTCGTCTTCAACACCTCTTTCGTATGTTCTTAATGAAAAGGTAGTTTCATCTATTTTTTTTACAAAATTGATATTGCTTCCTTGTTTTCCATACAATTCACCATATCGAATACTCGCTCCGTTTTCTTTGACATTATAGTGTTCTAAATCTTCCACCAGTTGTATATGATGTGGAGAACCGGTATTCATGAATACATAATCCGGAGTGATTTTCACGTCTTCGACATCTATCATTTGTAATGAAACTATTCCATTGTCAGCAACTGAGGCGTGATGTAACCCATCTGTTGCTATAAAAGTAGTATTATCATCAATAACGTTTAGCTTTTTGGCGAAAGCCACTAAACATCTTCCACCGTTCCCACACATGGAACTTTGATTCCCATCTGAGTTGTAATACACCATTTTGAAATCGGTCTCAGGGTCATTTTCTAATAGAATAAGTCCGTCCGCACCTATACCAAAACGCCTGTCACATAAATGGGCAATGAGTTCCGTATTGTCTTTTGGAAAAATCCCCTGACGGTTATCAATCATCACAAAATCATTTCCTGTTCCTTGGTATTTATAAAATTCTATTTGCATTTTCTTTGAATTGAGAAATACAAAAGTACGAACTAATAATGAAATGTTAATCATTGTTAAAGAGCGTTAAACTGTTTTATAAAAAAGAAATTTAACGCTATTTTTACTTTAAAATAATTTAAAAATGAATTCTAATATGAAACGATTTTCAACACTGTTTTTAACATCATTGCTGAGTGGAGCCGTAACATTAGGGGCTTACAAATTATTATTTGACAATGATGGGTATTTTTCGAATAACAAAAACTCAATTACAACCCTCGCTTCTGATGCCTATGGAAAACGCGTGGGATTATCTGCCGAGAATGTTGATTTTACCGAAGCAGCCGAAAAGACCATCCATACGGTAGTTCACGTAAAAAATGTATCGCGTAAAACGGTGAGCAACCCAATGCTTGAATATTTTTACGGCTACGGTGGACAGCAGCAGCAAGAACAAATAGGAACGGGTTCCGGTGTAATTATTTCTGAAGATGGTTATATCGTAACTAATAATCATGTGGTAAAAGATGCTTCGGAAATTGAAATCACCTTAAATAACAAAAAATCGTATAAAGCCAAACTTATTGGAACCGATTCTAAAATGGACATTGCTTTATTGAAAATCGATGCCGACGAAAAGTTACCGTATACTGCTTTCGCCAATTCTGATTCGGTGAAAATTGGCGAATGGGTTTTGGCAGTAGGAAATCCGTATAACTTAACCTCAACGGTAACCGCAGGAATTGTTTCGGCAAAAGCCAGAGATTTAGGAAGCAGCGGCATTCAATCTTTCATACAAACAGATGCAGCGGTAAATCCCGGAAATAGTGGTGGTGCATTAGTAAATACCCGTGGGGAATTAATTGGTATCAACACGATGATTTCTTCCATGACCGGTTCTTATGTTGGTTATTCTTTTGCCGTTCCATCAAATATCGCCCGAAAAATAATCGAAGACATTATGGAATTTGGTAATGTACAAAGAGGCATTCTTGGAGTTGAAGGTGGCGAATTAAACGGGACTGCTTCGAAAGAATTAGGGATTTCCCAAACACAGGGATTTTATATCAAAAACATAACTAAAAATTCCGGTGCCGAAAAATCCGGACTTGAAAAAGGAGACATCATCGTAAAATTAGATGACCAAAATGTAGCTACTTATGCCGACCTTTCCGGGTATATCAATACCAAGAGACCTAATGACAAAGTTCAGGTAACGATTATCAGAGATGGAAAAAATAGAATGATACCCGTAATTTTGAGTAAAAATGAGTTTTTCAGTACCGAATTTAAAGGTCTGGAATTGGAAAACTTAGATGCTGCTGACAAAAAGAAATTCAATTTGGGCTATGGCGTTAAAATTAGATCCATTACCAATGACAATTTGAAACAATATGAAGAAGAACTCAAAGGAAATATTATCCTGAGTATTGATACTATAAAAGCAACAGATATAGAAACAGTCTCTAAACTTTTAGATAAAAAGGACGAAAGTCAAAGTATCCGAATTGAAATGATTAATAAAAACGGAGAAATTATAAAAATTATAATCTAATACTTATAATCTCAAAATGGAAGCCACCTTGTAAAACCGAGGTGGCTTTTTTATTTTAAAAATAAATGATAAAATAGGTTACGAAATCGATTGAAATGGGTAATTTTGCGCAAAATTTAAAAAATCATTAATTTATTTTACAAATTTTCACATGAGCATTACATACGAAAAAGAAGTTTCTTTTCAAGCCGACAGAAGACGTGCAGGAGTAGAATTGATCAAAATCATCAGTGATTTATGGTATGACAAATCAATTGAAATGGTTTTGTTCAGAAATCAATTAATTGACAAAAACGTTAGCGAAATCATCAACTTGCATGAATATGCAGGTGAATTCGTGGGCAAACCAATTTCTGTATTTGATTCTGTAGAAATTGCCAGAGCTGTTTTAGAATTGGATTTACCGCCTTCAAAACTGGATATTGGTAAACTTACTTATGAGTATCGTTTAGAAGATGAAAAATATCCAGATACCAGGCATTTTGTAATTGCCAAATTAAAAGATGCTAAAAAATCTGAAGAAATTCAACCTAAAGATGTCGTGTTATATGGTTTTGGCAGAATTGGACGATTGTTAGCTCGTGAGTTACTTTCGAAAACAGGAAAAGGAAACCAATTGCGATTGAGAGCCATTGTAACCCGGGATAAAAACGATGCAACTTCCCTGGAAAAAAGAGCTTCCTTATTGCGTTATGATTCTATTCATGGCGATTTTCAAGGCTCAGTTGTTGCTGACACCAAAAATAATGCGTTGATTATTAACGGCACAACCGTTCATGTAATATCTGCAAATACACCCGAAGAAATTGACTATACCATTTACGGAATCAACAATGCTTTGGTTATTGATAATACTGGCGCATTCACAAATCATGAAGCTTTGAGCAGACATTTAGTTTCAAAAGGAACCGATAAAGTCTTGCTTACCGCTCCCGGAAAAGGAGTTCCAAATATTGTTCATGGCGTCAACCAAAATGAATACAATCCGGATGAAATCAACATTTTTTCGGCTGCTTCCTGTACAACAAATGCAATAACGCCAATCTTGAAAGCTGTTGAAGATACTTTAGGTGTTGTAAAAGGACATTTAGAAACTATTCATGCGTACACTAACGACCAAAATTTGGTTGATAATATGCATAAAAAATACCGTCGTGGTAGAGCTGCTGCCTTAAATATGGTCATTACCGAAACTGGTGCAGGAAGTGCTGTTGCCAAAGCATTACCCTCGCTTGAAGGAAAACTAACTTCTAATGCCATCAGAGTGCCGGTTCCTAATGGTTCTTTGGTAATTCTAAATCTTGAAGTGAGCAGAGTAACTTCACTACAGGAAATCAACGCCATCATGAAAAAATACGCTTTAGAAGGCGAACTGGTAGAACAAATAAAATATTCATTGAATAACGAGTTAGTTTCTTCGGATATTGTAGGGACTTCGGCACCTTCCATTTATGACAGCAATGCAACAATTGTTTCCAATGACGGAAAGAATATCGTCTTATACATTTGGTATGATAATGAATATGGGTACAGCCACCAAGTCATCCGACTGGCGAAATATATTGCTAAAGTAAGACGTTTCACGTATTACTAACATTTAGGTTACAGGTTGTACGTTGCGATTTTAGTTTTAATTTTAGTTTTTTAATTTTTTGTAGCGCAACCCAACCTGAATTAAATAGAAAATCCGTCTCATTAAATTGAAACGGATTTTTTTGTTTTTTTGATCACAATCTAAATTCATATAATTTAAATCGGTAAAACGGTCGTACTCTTCACTTCCGAAATAATAAAAAAGCTGTTAATCAAGGAAACCTCCGGCAAAACGGATAATTTTTTCTGATGAAAATGATGGTAACTTTCCATATCTGCCAATACAATTTTCAACATATAATCAAAACTTCCCGAAACGAAATTACATTCGACCACTTCGGGTAAATTCAGTATCGCTTGATTGAATCCTTCTGAGATATCATAAGTCTGTTTCACGAGTGTCACTTGGCAATACACTGTCAGGTTTTTACCCAGTTTCTTTTTATTCAAAATAGAAACATACTTTTCAATAATTCCTTCTTTTTCCAAACGCTTTACCCTGTCATGAACCGGTGTCAGCGAAAGGTTGATTTGATTGGCAATATCTTTCAGTGTCAAATGTGCATCTTCTTGAAGAAGACGTAAGATTTTTTTGTCAGTTTCATCCAGTATCATAATTTGTCGATTCTTTTTTTAGGTACAAAAGCAGTTTTTTTTTCTTTTTAGAAATATAAAAAAACTGCTATTCAGAAATATTTTATGCTAAATTACCAAATAAAAAGAATATTTTCTTAATTTAATACCAAATAACAATAATATTTTCTTTATATATAAATTTGTAATGCAATTAAATTCAAACATTTAAACACATCACTATGATAATCGGAATTCCTAAAGAAATCAAAAACAACGAAAATCGTGTTGCACTTACACCTGCAGGTGTTGCCGAATTCAAAAAACAGGGTCATATCGTTTATGTACAAACAAGTGCTGGTGAAAATAGTGGTTTTAGCGACAAAGCATATGCTGAGGCTGGAGCAGCGTTATTGCCAACTATTGAAGACGTTTACAGCATTGCTGAAATGATAATCAAAGTAAAAGAGCCAATCGCTTCTGAATATCCTTTGATCAAAAAAGACCAATTATTATTTACCTATTTCCACTTCGCCTCATCTGAACCATTGACGCATGCTATGATTGAGCGTGGCGCAGTATGTTTGGCATATGAAACTGTTGAAAAAGCAGACCGTAGCTTGCCTTTGTTGGTACCAATGTCAGAAGTGGCGGGTCGTATGTCAATTCAGGAAGGTGCTAAATATTTAGAGAAACCATTAAAAGGAAAAGGAATCCTTTTAGGTGGAGTTCCGGGAGTTCCTCCTGCTAAAGTATTGGTTTTAGGTGGTGGAATCGTAGGAACACAAGCGGCAAAAATGGCAGCAGGTTTTGGTGCTCAGGTAACCATTATGGATGTAAGCTTAGCGCGTTTGCGTTATTTATCTGATGTAATGCCGGCTAATGTTACCACCATAATCTCCAATCATTACAACATCCGTGAAGCAATTGCTACAGCCGATTTAGTTATTGGAGCGGTCTTAATACCAGGAGCCAAAGCCCCGCATTTAATCACTCGTGATATGTTGAAATTAATGGGTCCGGGAACGGTAGTAGTTGACGTAGCTGTTGATCAAGGAGGTTGTATCGAGACTTGTACGCCAACCACACATGAAAACCCAACTTTTATCATAGACGATATTGTACATTACTGCGTGGCAAATATGCCAGGCGCAGTCCCATATACTTCTACATTGGCGCTTACAAATGCTACTTTACCTTACGCGTTGCAATTAGCAAACAAAGGATGGCAAAAGGCATGTGCCGAAAATGAAGAATTGAAAAAAGGATTGAACATTGCCAACGGAAAAATCCTTTACAAAGGAGTTGCCGAAGCTTGGAATCTCCCTTTTCATGAAGAGTTAGTGTTAGAAAACGCAGTTAACTAACATTAAACAAGTGCTTACTACACTAGAAAAACCCATCTTGGTCTCAAGGCGGGTTTTCTGTTTTTATCGTATAAATTAAAGTATTTTGGTCGTCACCCTGCGTAAAAACTTCGGGTCGGGAAATAAAATAAAATATTGCGAAATAATCCCTCATGCAAACCATAAATCAGATTCCAATATTTAGTATCAATACAATCTGAAAACTAAATGCTGCAAACTACTCTTTCGGTTTCGTCATATAATACACCGGTATTCCTGTCAACATAATCAACACACCCCAACCACAAGTAGAAAATTTAGTCAGTAACAAAGAAATACACACCGCCGAAGCAATAACTATGTATAAAAATGGCAGAAAAGGATATCCAAAAGCTTTGTAAGGTCGTTCTACATCTGGCATTTTCTTGCGAAGAATAAAAATTCCGTAAATAGTCAAGATGTAAAAAATCAATACAATGATAATTACAAAATCCAGCAAATCACCATATTTCCCAGTCAAACACAAAACCGAGGCCCAAACACATTGTATCCATAAGGCCCAAGCCGGAACGCTTGCATCATTAAGCACGGCTGCTTTCTTAAAAAACAAACCATCCTTTGCCATCGTATAATAGACTCTGGCTCCTGCCATAATCAATCCGTTGTTGCAAGCAAAAGTCGAAATCATAATCATCACCGCAATGATAATCGTTCCCATATCGCCAAAAGTATATTGTGAGGCCACAACCGCTACCCGATCAGATTTTGCGGTAGCAATTTCGTCCAAAGGAATTACGGCGAGGTACATCAAATTGGTAAGAACATAAATAATCGTAACGATGAAAGTTCCCAAGAACAAACTCAAACCTACATTTCGCTTTGGATTTTTGATTTCGCCGGCTATAAAAGTAACTCCCACCCACGCATCACTGGAAAATAAAGAACCCACCATTGCTGCCGAAATCCCTGTCAACAAAGCCGTTCCTCCTATTGGCATCCAGGAACCGCTTTCAGTATTGAAGGCTCGGGAACTAAAAGCATTTGTCCAATTGGCATTCCAAATTTCTGCTTTGGCAGCAAGAATAAACCCAAAAACTATTAATCCAAACAATGACAAGATTTTAATAACCGTCAAAACCGTTTGCATGATTTTGCTGTTCTTCACCCCGCGACTGTTAATGTACGTCAGCAAAATAATCGTGATTATAGAAACAATTTGCGCTGCGTTGAGCTTGAAAGAACCTATTTCATACAGAATATTTTCGTCACTTAATGGCGGAACCAGATATGCCGCAAATTTTGAAAACCCAACGCCTACCGCGGCGATAGTTCCCGTTTGGATCACCGCAAAGAAACTCCAACCGTAGAGAAAGGCAATCAACTTATTGTATGCTTCCTTAAGATACACATATTGACCACCAGCTTTTGGAAACATAGCGCTCAATTCACCATAACTTATAGCTGCAATCATGGTAATTAATCCCGAAATCAACCAAATCAAAATCAACCAACCTGCTGATCCCACTTGGCGGGCAATATCAGCACTTACAATAAATATCCCCGAACCTATCATAGAACCCACCACAAGCATGGTTCCGTCAAGTAATCCGAGTTCTCTTTTAAAATCTTCTGGTTTTTGGTCTTCCATATTTTTTGGTTTTGGGGTTTTGGTTTTAGTTGGCTAAAGATATACTTTTTTTGGAAATTTAAGAAAATAGCCGAAGAGATGATAAATAAATTAGATGATTGAGAAAGAAAACTATTTATTTGGGCGTGCCCCTCCGTAAAAACTCCGGGTCGTGCTGTACGCTGTATCTTTATTTTCTTAAAGAAAGAGAATAAAGGATGCCGCTTCCATCACTCACGCAAAACAACCCCTTCAATACCACAAGAACCATTGCTACAATAAAACAGCATTTGTTAAAATATTCAGTATCTTTCAATCACAAAATCAACGCTATATGACTTGGGCAGCAAAACTGATAAAACATAAGGGAGAAAATAGAATTGCTGTTTATTTTGAAAAAGATGTTGACTTAATTGCAAGAATCAAACAAGTTGAAGGAGCTCGATGGAGCCAGCAAAATACCGTTTGGCACATTCCGGATACAATTGAAAACAGAGAACGTTTTAAAATAGAACAACTTGCAAATTCGCTCCCTTCCGCCGAGGGAATTGTTCATATAGAAAAATTCAAGCAATGGCTTCGTTCTAAACGCTATAGCGAAAATACCCTTGCCACTTATAGCGAAGCCTTGAAATCATTTTTGGTTTTTTACCGAGAAAAAACCATTTCCGAAATCAATAATGAAGATGTGATTATATACAATAATGACTTTATATTAAAAAATAATTTATCGGCTTCGTACCAAAACCAAATCGTTAACGCTGTTAAATTATTTTTCATAACCATTCGGGAAACAAAAATTGAAGTTGATAAAATTCACAGACCAAAACGAGCCAAACTCTTGCCTAACGTTTTGAGCAAAGAAGAAGTAAAATTGATATTGAATGCCCACAGCAACATCAAACACAAAATGATGCTTTCGCTGATTTATAGTTGTGGGTTGCGCTGCGGCGAATTGTTGGCACTTCAGCCCGTTCATATAGATTCTATAAGAAATATTGTACTACTTAAAAACGCCAAAGGAAAAAAAGACAGAATAGTCCCATTGAGTCCAAAAATTTTAGAAATGCTACGTGATTACTACAAATTATATAAACCAAAAACTTATTTATTTGAAGGGCAAACTATTGGATTACAATATGACGCCCGAAGTTTACAACTAATATTGAAACAAGCGTTACAAAAATCGGGAATTACAAAGCCAGCCACTTTGCACTGGCTTAGACACAGTTACGCCACTCATTTATTAGAAAACGGAACCGATTTGAGATATATTCAAGAATTATTGGGACACAGTAGTAGTAAAACCACCGAAATATACACCCACGTGAGTACAAAAAGTATCCAGCAAATAAAAAGTCCTTTTGATGATTTGTAAGAAAATTTCAATATATTTGAGGAGACATAAAGCGAAACAAACCTTCGCCAATCTACCCATATTTAGGTGTATATACGAAGGTTTGTTTCGCCTATATACTAGTTATGGGCTATTTAAAAAACGAAAAGTGAATAGAAACAATCCTGAAATATTATTCAAAGACTATCTAAAAATATATGTTCTGCCGAAAGACAAAATTATATTTGAAAGTGAATTAGAAAATCAAAAGATTGAATATTATTGCGACATAGAAAACCAACCAATGTTTGAAAGTGGTATTAGATATTTCATACTAGATTCCGACAGAATAAAACTTGATAAAATTTTTACAGAAAACGGAATTATTGCTCATACAGAATCAATTCCAACTGCGGATTATCGAGATGGAAAAAAAGCAATGAAATTGTATCTAAAAGCTAGCGCAATTGTAGTAGGAATTATGGTTTTAATAATGATTATTGAAAGCTTGCTAAAATAAAAATCCAACAATGATAACAGAACCTAGATAAACAGCCCATAACAGCTACTACAACGGATTTGGGCAATTGGCTAGATGGGAAGTGGGTTTTGTATTTGGAATGATTTGGCAAATCCGAAGAATGAGCTTAATTTAGTCCCAAACCCGCTGTAGTAGCGGGACGTTATAGGCAAGTTTAAAACAACAGATATGATACCATACACACCTCCGACATTTGAACTGTCAGCATTTAACTGCCCACATTGTGGAGCATACGCAAATCAATCTTGGGCTATAATATACTATGGCTCTGGCGGCGGAGTGACAGAAATTAAAAGCCTCCATTACTCACAATGTCGTCACTGTCATTCTTATATTTTATGGCATAATCAGAAAATGATTTATCCAGACACGGGAGGAGCTCCAATGGCAAACAATGACTTGCCTGAAGATATTAAAACCGATTACGAAGAAGCGAGAACAATCCTAAATAAATCACCTCGTGGAGCTGCTGCATTGTTAAGATTATGTATACAAAAATTATGTAAATCTCTTGGTGAATCAGGAAAGGACATAAATAAAGATATTGGGAATCTAGTAAAAAAAGGACTCCCTTTGAAAGTTCAACAATCATTAGATATTGTTAGAGTAATTGGAAATGATGCAGTTCATCCAGGACAAATAGATTTAACAGATGATGTTGAAACAGCAACTAAATTATTTGTCCTTATTAATTTTATTGTTGATGTAATGATTACACAGCCGAAGGAAGTAGATAAATTATTTAATTCTTTACCCAAAAACAAACTCGAGGGAATTGCTGACAGAGATAAGTAAAACCTGCCTATAACAGCTAGGTTTTCGTTGCGTGCGCAGCACGAACAATGAAAACCGTGTTGAACGGAACCGGTCACTGGCAGGAACTATGGAGTTATCGTAAAGTCTAGAGAGAGAATATCAAGAGG
>NZ_JBLVPI010000013.1:0-136968 GCF_048284325.1 Flavobacterium esculini
TCATAACTTACAATGCAACAATACTGCGGGAATAGCATCTGCATTAGCAGAAACACCTTCAGCTACTGATAACTGCACAGTAACTCCAACTAAAAATTTAGTGAGTGATGTAACCACGGTCGATGCGAATTGTGCCAATGCTTATGTGAGAGTACGTACTTGGAACTTTAGCGATGGTTGCGGAAACACCAGTGCCAATTTTGTGCAAACAATTACGGTAATCGATAATACGGTTCCGGTAGTAAGCACTTCTACTGGTTCATTAAATCATAACTTACAATGCAACAATACTGCGGGAATAGCATCTGCATTAGCAGAAACACCTTCAGCTACTGATAACTGCACAGTAACTCCAACTAAAAATTTAGTGAGTGATGTAACCACTGCAGATGCGAATTGTACCAATGCCTATGTGAGAGTGCGTACTTGGAACTTTAGCGATGGTTGTGGAAACACCAGTGCCAATTTTGTGCAAACAATTACGGTTATCGATAATACGGTTCCGGTTGTCAGTACTTCAACTGGTTCACTCAATCATATTCTTCAATGCAACAATACCGCGGGAATAGCCTCTGCATTAGCAGAAACACCTTTAGCTACAGACAACTGTACAGTGAGTCCAACTAAAAATCTAGTGAGTGATGTAACCACTGCCGATGCGAATTGTACCAATGCCTATGTGAGAGTGCGTACTTGGAACTTTAGCGATGGTTGCGGAAACACCAGTGCCAATTTTGTGCAAACAATTACGGTTATCGATAATACGGTTCCGGTAGTAAACACTTCAACTGCTTCATTAAATCATACTCTTCAATGCAACAATACCGCGGGAATAGCCTCTGCATTAGCAGAAACACCTTTAGCTACAGACAACTGTACAGTGAGTCCAACTAAAAATCTAGTGAGTGATGTAACTACCGCCGATACAAATTGTACCAATGCCTATGTGAGAGTACGTACTTGGAACTTTAGCGATGGTTGTGGAAACACCAGTGCCAATTTTGTGCAAACAATTACGGTTATCGATAATACGGTTCCGGTTGTCAGTACTTCAACTGGTTCACTCAATCATACTCTTCAATGCAACAATACCGCGGGAATAGCCTCTGCATTAGCGGAAACACCTTTAGCTACAGACAACTGTACAGTGAGTCCAACTAAAAATCTAGTGAGTGATGTAACCACTGCCGATGCGAATTGTGCCAATGCCTATGTAAGAGTGCGTACTTGGAACTTTAGCGATGGTTGTGGAAACACCAGTGCCAATTTTGTGCAAACAATTACAGTTATCGATAATACGGTTCCGGTAGTAAGCACTTCTACTGGTTCATTAAATCATACCTTACAATGCAACAATACTGCAGGAATAGCCTCTGCATTAGTAGAAACACCTTCAGCTACAGACAACTGTACAGTAAGTCCAACTAAAAATCTAGTGAGTGATGTAACTACTGTCGATCCGAATTGTGCCAATGCCTATGTGAGAGTGCGTATCTGGAACTTTAGCGATGGTTGCGGAAATACCAGTGCAAACTTTGTGCAAACAATTACGGTAATCGATAATACGGCTCCAGCAGTAAGCACTTCTACTGGTTCATTAAATCATACTCTTCAATGCAACAATACTGCAGGAATAGCATCTGCATTAGCAGAAACACCTTCAGCTACAGACAACTGCACAGTAACTCCAACTAAAAATTTAGTGAGTGATGTAACCACTGCCGATGCGAATTGTGCCAATGCTTATGTAAGAGTACGTAATTGGAACTTTAGCGATGGTTGTGGAAACACCAGTGCCAATTTTGTGCAAACAATTACGGTAATAGACAGTACTCCACCAACTTTTAATGAATCATTACCATCTAATATGACGGTAGAATGTAATGCAATTCCTCCAGTTAAAACATTGACTGCTAATGATAATTGCGGTATTGCAACAGTAAGTTTTTCAGAAACAGAAACTCCTGGAAATTGTCCTGGCTCTTCTACTATTTTAAGAACTTGGACTGCTACTGATGCATGTTTAAATAAAACTTCATATACACAAACTATAAAAGTTCAGGATACAACACCTCCAACTTTTACTCCACCAGCTAACATAACACTTACTAGTGATGAGAATTGTTTTGCAGATACTACCACAGCTTTAACTGGAACAGTAACAAACATCCAAGACAACTGTGATTCTAATCCAACAGCTACATTTGTAGATCATGATTGTTTTGGAAACTCAGAAGACACATCCATAAATACTGGAAGTGGCAATTATTTCCCATTCACTGTTTCAGGTTTTGATGATATAACTGCCAGTAATATTGAAAAACTTGCTCTTGCGTTTGAAGCAAATCAAGGAAAAGGTAGAGTCGAATTTACTTTAGTTTCACCAAGTGGACAAGGAATTGTTTTAGTTGCTCCATATTGTGCCGGAGGAAATTGCGATACCGCATCACCAAGTAATCCAGAATTATATTTACCTGTATTTTACCCTAATGGTTCTACTTATCCAAAATGGAATAACAATAACCCGATACAAACTGATGTTATTCAAAACTTCACCCCATATGGAGCCCTTTCTTCTACAAATACCATCATAGGTTTAAGTTCATATGTGTCAAGTTTTGAAGAGCTTACCGGTAGCATGAATGGAAATTGGTTTATTTATGCGAGAAAGGATGGAACTGCAATTGGTACTATTTATTTCAAAAGTGTTTGTTTAACTCCAGTCGGTTTATGTAAAAACAATAAAGTTATTGTAAGACATTGGTCTGTTAGTGACGCTTGTAAAAATACTGTTGGATTTGATCAGGTAATTAAAATAATTGATACTACTGCCCCAACTTGGACCACTCAAGCTACTGCCTTAAACACTACTATTGAATGTAGTAATACCGAAGCTTTGGCAGCAGCCCAATTAGTATTCCCAATAGCCAAAGACAATTGTGATTTGGATGTTTCCAATATTACAAAGGTAAGCGGTCAATTTATGCCTTCTCAAGGATGTGCCAATGCTGGAACTTATACCAACACTTGGACGGTAAAAGATGAGTGTGGAAACACTTCCGAAGTATTTACTCAGGTTATCACTATTGAAGATACCACCGCTCCAACTTGGTCTACTCAAACTACTGCTTTAAACAGAACTGTGGAATGCAGCGATGCAGAAGCTTTGGCAACAGCCCAAGGATTAATTCCAACAGCTACCGACAAATGTGATGCTGATGTAACCAATATTACAAAAGTAAGCGGTCAATTTATGCCTTCTCAAGGATGTGCCAATGCTGGAACTTATACCAACACTTGGACGATAAAAGATGATTGTGGAAACACTTCCGAACTATTTACTCAGGTTATCACTATTGAAGATACCACCGCGCCAACTTGGTCTACTCAAGCTATTACTTTAAACAAAATTGTAGAATGTAGCGATGCAGAAGCTTTAGCAACAGCCCAAGGATTAATTCCAACAGCTACCGACAAATGTGATGCTGATGTAACCAATATTACAAAAGTAAGCGGTCAATTTATGGCTTCTGAAGGATGTGTCAATGCGGGAACTTATACCAACACTTGGACGGTAAAAGATAATTGCGGCAACACTTCCGAAGTATTTACTCAGGTTATCACTATTGAAGATACCACCACGCCAACTTGGTCTACTCAACCTACTACTTTAAACACTACTATTGAATGTAGTAATACCGAAGCTTTGGCAGCAGCCCAAGGATTAATTCCAACAGCTACCGACAAATGTGATGCTGATGTAACCAATATTACAAAAGTAAGCGGTCAATTTATGGCTTCTGAAGGATGTGCCAATGCAGGAACTTATACTAACACTTGGACGGTAAAAGATGAGTGTGGAAACACTTCCGAACTATTTACTCAGGTAATCACTATCGAAGATACCACAGCGCCAATTTGGTCTACTCAAGCCTCAGCTTTGAATAAAACTGTGGAATGTAGCGATGCAGAAGCTTTGGCAACAGCCCAAGGTTTAATTCCAACGGCTACCGATAAATGTGACATGGATGTTTCCAATATAACAAAAGTAAGCGGTCAATTTATGGCTTCTGAAGGATGTGCCAATGCTGGAACTTATACCAACACTTGGACGGTAAAAGATAATTGTGGGAACTCTTCCGAAATGTTTACGCAGGTAATCACCATTGAAGATACCACAGCGCCAACTTGGTCTACTCAAGCCTCTGCTTTAAACAAAACTGTAGAATGTAGCGATGCAGAAGCTTTGGCAATAGCTCAAGGTTTAATTCCAACAGCTACCGACAAATGTGATGCTGACGTAACCAATATTACAAAAGTAAGCGGTCAATTTATGGCTTCTGAAGGATGTGCAAATGCAGGAACTTATACTAATACTTGGACGGTAAAAGATGAGTGTGGAAACACTTCCGAAATGTTTACGCAAGTAATCACCATTGAAGATACTACCGCCCCAACTTGGTCTACTCAAGCCTCTGCTTTAAATAGAACTGTGGAATGTAGCGATGCAGAAGCTTTGGCAACAGCCCAAGGTTTAATTCCAACGGCTACCGATAAATGTGACATGGATGTTTCCAATATAACAAAAGTAAGCGGTCAATTTATCGCATCTGAAGGATGTGCCAATGCTGGAACTTATACCAACACTTGGACAGTAAAAGATGGTTGTGGAAACACTTCCGAAGTATTTACACAGGTAATCACTATTGAAGATACCACAGCGCCAACTTGGTCTACGCAAGCCTCTGTTTTAAACAAAACTGTGGAATGTAGCGATGCAGAAGCTTTGGCAATAGCCCAAGGATTAATTCCAACAGCTACCGACAAATGTGATGCTGATGTAGCCAATATAACAAAAGTAAGCGGTCAATTTATGGCTTCTGAAGGGTGTACCAATGCCGGAACTTATACTAATACTTGGACGGTAAAAGATGAGTGTGGAAACACTTCCGAAATGTTTACGCAAGTAATCACCATTGAAGATACTACCGCCCCAACTTGGTCTACTCAAGCCTCTGCTTTAAATAGAACTGTGGAATGTAGCGATGCAGAAGCTTTGGCAACAGTCCAAGGATTAATTCCAACAGCTACCGACAAATGTGATGCTGATGTAGCCAATATAACAAAAGTAAGCGGTCAATTTATAGCTTCTGAAGGATGTGCCAATGCCGGAACTTATACCAACACGTGGACGGTAAAAGATGGTTGTGGAAACACTTCCGAAGTGTTTACGCAAGTAATCACTATTGAAGATACGACTGCGCCTATTATTAATGTTGCTGCTTCAAACATAACTGTTGAATGTGATGGTCAGGGCAATCAAAATTTCATTGCTGATTGGCTAGCAAAAAATGGTGGAGCAAGTGCTTCTGATAATTGTTCTGATGTAACATGGTCTAATAACTTTAATGCACTTGCCAACGATTGTTCAACAGCAGTAACTGTGAAATTTACCGCAAAAGATGCATGTGGAAATATTTCTTCAACTTCAGCTACATTTAGTGTAAAAGATAGTACTGCCCCTGTAGCTCCCTTAGCTCCTGCAACAATAACTGTTGCTTGTGCTTCTGATGTGCCTGCAATGGCTTCACTTACCGCTACTGATAATTGTAATGGTCAAATCACCACTCAAGGGATTGATACTATTGTTCAAGGTGAATGTATCAACTCGTATGTTATTAATAGAACTTGGACTTTCACTGATGCTTGTAGCAACTCATCTTCTACTTCACAAATTATCAATGTAATTGATAATACTGCACCTATGATTAGAACACTTCCTGAAGTATCAACTATCACTTGTCCTGAAACGCCTAATTTCATAACAGCTACGGCTACTGATAATTGTGGTTCGGATGTTAAATTGACTTTTTCGGACGTGACTACAAATGGTGCTTGTGCAGGATCTTATTCTGTAACCAGAACCTGGACTGCTACCGATGCTTGTGGAAATGCTTCAACTGCTTCACAAACAATCAACGTTCAAGATACAACTGCTCCAGTTATAGCTGCGTTACCTGAAGCTTCAACAATCACTTGTCCTGCAATGCCTGTATTTGCTCAAGCAATTGCAACTGACGGATGTGGCTCTAATGTATCTTTAGCTTTTGAAGATAAAACTACAAATGGTCAATGTGCGGGTTCCTATTCTGTAACCAGAACTTGGAAAGCAACTGATGCTTGTGGAAATGCTGCTACTGCTACTCAAACTATTAACGTTCAAGATATAACTGCCCCGATTATCGCTCCATTACCTGAAGCTTCAACTATATCTTGTCCTGCAGCACCTGCCTTCTCTCAAGCCATTGCAACTGATGGATGTGGCTCTACTGTAACTTTAGCTTTTGAAGATAAAACAACAAACGGTCAATGTGCGGGCTCTTATTCAATAACTAGAACTTGGACGGCTACAGACACTTGTGGAAATGCTGCTATGGCTTCACAAACCATAAACGTTCAAGATACAACTGCTCCGGTTATCGCAGCATTACCTGAAGCTTCAACTATATCTTGTCCTGCAGCACCTGTGTTTGCTACGGCAACAGCTATAGATAATTGTGGTTCGATTGTAACTTTAGCTTTTGAAGATAAAACTACAAATGGCACATGCGTAGGGTCTTATTCTGTAACCAGAACCTGGACCGCTACCGATACTTGTGGAAATGCATCAACAGCTACGCAAACCATCAATATTCAAGATACAACTGCTCCGGTTATCGCAGCATTACCTCCAGCTTCAACTATCTCTTGCCCTACAACACCTGTATTTGCTTCGGCAACAGCTACTGATAATTGTGGTTCGATTGTAACTTTAGCTTTTGAAGATAAAACTACAAATAGCACATGCACTAGCTCTTATTCTGTAACAAGAACTTGGACAGCAACTGATGCTTGTGGAAATGCTGCTACGGCTTCACAAACCATAAACGTACAAGATACAACGGGTCCTACAACTGCTTCCGTATTTAGCCCATCGATAGATGTTAATTGCAATGCGATTCCTGCTAAACCAGAACTTGTATTTGCAGACAATTGTTCCGCAGTATCTCCTGCAGTATTTACGGAGAATATTATTAACAGAACCCAAAATTCTTATTCAATTATTAGGGAATGGAATGTTGCCGATGTTTGTGGAAACACATCAAAATTTGTTCAAATAGTGAATGTAACTGTCGCCAATGGTGGTTTAACAATAGCTAGCTCTGCTTGTAATGCAGACTCATCAACTATTGACCTAAATAGTTTATTGCCTCAGGGTACTTCTACAAACGGAACATGGACTTGGACAAATACAGTTAACGCAAGTGCCTTACAAGGCAGTATATTCTCCCCACTAGATATTCCTGTTGGAGATTATGTTTTTGAATATAAAATCAATGGAGTGGATTGTCCTTTAAGCATGGTTGTAAATATGAATGTAAACTTTGATTGTAAAGTATTGGGATGCGGAACAATATTAGTTCATAATGCCTTTTCACCAAATGGGGATGGAATCAATGAAAATTTCATAATCGATAATATCGATGATAGTATCTGTTACCCAGATAATACAGTTGAAATTTACAATCGATGGGGTGTATTGGTTTTTGAAACTACTGGTTATAATAATACCAGTAAAGTATTTAAAGGTATTTCAGAAGGTAGAACAACTATCAGTCAATCATCTGGTTTACCTACAGGAACTTACTATTACATCTTGAATTATACTTCATTTGATAACTCCGGAAAAACGCTAACCAATAAAAAAGACGGTTTTTTATATCTTACTAAAAATTAAAATTTTATTGCCTAAGGACTTCGTTGTCCTCAGGTTTAATAAAAATATAATGCCAATAGCCCTATTTCCTGAATGATAAACAGTAATCAAAACTATCAAATGACCTGTCGAATTCTTAGAAATGAGTTCGATAGATAATTTAAAATAATAAACAGCTGCTATGAAAACAAAATTATTTTCTTTCGTTTTGATGTTTACAGCCATTGTAAGTTTTGCACAACAAGATGCTCAATTTACTCAATACATGTACAACACAATCAATATTAATCCCGCTTATGCAGGATCTAGAGGCGCTTTAAGTATTTTTGCATTACACCGTACACAATGGGTAGGACTCGATGGGGCACCAGTAACTAACGCTCTGTCTATGCATACACCTCTTAACGCAAGTACCTTAGGATTAGGAGTATCGATTATAAATGATAAAATTGGTCCTACTCATGAAAATACCATCTCGGCTGATTTGTCTTATACCGTTCCAACTTCGGAAATTTTTAAACTTTCATTTGGTATTAAAGCAACAGCTAATCTTTTTGATTTGGATGTAACCAGACTAAATCCTGCGGATGATGACCCAAGCTTGCATGATTATAATAATAAATTCTCCCCAAATATTGGCGCAGGTATCTATTGGCATTCAGATAAAGCTTACGTTGGCCTTTCCGTTCCTAACTTTATAGAAACCAATCGTTATGATGATAATGAAGTGGCTATTTTTAAAGAAAAAATTAATTACTACTTGATTGCCGGTTATGTATTTGATTTGAATAATTATATTAAATTTAAGCCCGCAGTTCTCGCCAAAATGGTTGAGGGTGCTCCGCTTCAAACGGATATATCTGGAAATTTTATGTTCAATGAAAAATTTGTCGTGGGACTTGCCTATAGATGGAGTGCTGCTTTAAGTGCTATGGTTGGATTTCAGGTTTCTGAAGGTTTGTATATAGGATATGGATATGATCATGATACGACTAATTTGGACAACTATAATTCTGGGTCCCATGAAATTTTCCTACGCTATGAATTATTCAAAAACAACAACAAAATCACCACTCCTAGATTCTTCTAAAAATAAGTTTATGAAAAAAAATACGCTCTTTTACATAACAATAGTAACTATTTTTTCTTTTAAAGGGTATACTCAAAATTCAAAATTTTATGTAACAGATAAAATAAATGATAAATATGCCTATGTAGATGTTATAAAAACCTACGAAAGAGTAGCAGAAAAAGGGTATAAATCAGTAGATCTATTTAAAAAACTGGGAGATTTGTACTTCCAGAGCACTGATTTAGAAAAGGCTGCCCAATGGTATTGTGAATTATTTGCCATGAATACTAATGATTTAGAACCTGAATATTATTATCAATATGCTAAATCTTTAAATTTTATTGGTCAAAATGATAAAGCAAATGAGATACTAGAGAAATTAAAACAAAAATCAGAGGTTGTAGTCGAGCTAAAAAATCGAAAACGACGATAAAATCACAAGTTAAAAATTCTTCTAAAAACAATTATTATGAAAAATATTATACTCCTTTACATAACAATAGTAAGTGTTTTTTCATTTAACATTTATTCCCAAAAAGCAAGAGTAACTGCAGCTGATAAAAAGTATGATAACTATGCTTATGTAGACGCTATAAAAACCTACGAAAGGGTTGCTGAAAAAGGGTATAAATCTGCAGACATGTTTAAAAAATTGGGGAATGCCTATTACTTCAACGCTGAGCTGGACAAAGCTGCCAAATGGTATGGTGAATTATTTGCCATGGACACTACCAATTTAGAACTGGAATATTACTATCGTTATACGCAGTCTTTAAGATCCATTGACCAAAATGATAAAGCCAATGAGATGATGGAACTATTCAATCAAAAATCAGCAAACGATATTAGAGGAAAACTTTTCAAAAAAAATACCAATTATTTAGAAGCTATAAAAGCTAATTCAGGTAGATATCAGGTAGAAGATGCAGGTATTAATTCGAAATACTCTGATTACGGAACCGCTTTATATATGAATAAAATCGTATTTGCTTCAGCTAGAGATACAGGAAGTTTAGGACAGAGAAAACACAAATGGACCAATCAATATTTTACAAATTTATACAGTGCAGATTTAGGCGATAAAATGACTACAAGCACAGCTAAAAAATTTGATAAAACTATAAATTCAAAGTTTCATGAATCTACTCCTACTTTTACAAATGATGGAAAAACCATGTATTTTACCCGAAATAACTATCTTGATGGTAAAAAAGGAAAAGATGGAGATAGAATCACTTTAATAAAAATATATAAAGCTAGTTTAGAAAATGACAAATGGGTTAATATAACTGAACTGCCTTTTGACAGTGACAATTACAGTACAGCGCACCCTGCTTTAAGCCCTGATGGGAAGACATTATATTTTGCTTCAGATATGCCGGGAACGATTGGTCAATCTGATTTATTCAAGGTGAAAATAAATGACGATGGCAGTTTTGCTACTCCCGAAAACTTAGGAAATACAATCAATACTGAAGGAAAAGAAACCTTTCCATTTATAAATGATGAAAATGAACTTTATTTTGCCTCAGATGGGCATCCGGGTCTTGGTGGATTAGATGTTTTTATGTCCAAAATAAGTGAAGACGCTACATTCAATGAAGTTCAAAATGTAGGAGCTGATGTTAATTCGCCTAAAGATGATTTTGCTTATTTAATTGACACAAAATCAAGAAGAGGATTTTTTAGTTCCAATAGAGATGGTGGACAAGGTTATGACGATATTTATAAATTTTTGGAAACGAAAAGACTCATTTGTGAACAATTTTTATATGGCGAAATAACAGATATAACTACCAAAGAATTACTACCTAATACTAAAATAACTTTGTACGACAGCCAATTTAATTTAGTGAACACTACTACTTCTGATGATAAAGGTAATTATTCTTTTACTGTCGAATGTGGAAAAACTTATAATGTAAGAGCTGAAAAACCAGAATACACCACCAAAGAACAAAAAATTACCATTGCTTCAACAAATGGAAAAACATACTTACCTATCGGATTGGAAAAATCAAAATGTAAAGTAACCGTTGGTGATGATTTGGGTAAATGTTTTGGAATAAAAATGATTTACTTTGACTTTGATAAATCTAATATTAGAGTAGAAGCTGCAATTGATTTAGAAAAAATATTAGATGTATTAAATCAATATCCTAGCATGAAACTTGATATTCGCTCCCATACAGATAGTCGTGGAACTTTCGAATACAATGAAGCTTTATCAGATAGAAGAGCTAAAGCAACTATAAACTGGCTGATCAAAAATGGAGTCGATCCCAATAGATTAATTGGTAAAGGATACGGAGAGACACAGCTTGTAAACAAATGCGCTGATGATGTAGAATGTACAGAAGACGAACATCAATTCAACAGACGTAGCGAATTTATAATTACGGCCTTATAAAAACGGTTTGAGATTATAATTCCACAATCTAATCAAAGTTATATATTATCATAAAGGCTACCTGAGCGCAGCCTTTATGATAATATATCCTTAATTATATTTTGGCAAAAATATTGGTATAATATTTTTTACCTGTAGATGGATTCACTCTAATTGCAATACCAAAATGAGTAAAACTACCTTCAATATTTTTTTTATGTTCAGGGCTTGCCAACCAAGCATTTAAAACAGACTGTGAAGAATTATAATTATAAGCAATATTCTCACTTACAGATTTAGCACCTAGGACATTCATAATATTTTCAGAACGAGCTAAAAAATCATTATGATCAACCACATTATTGATAATCATGTAATTATTATGCTCTTCTGACTTCAGAGAGATATAATTAATTTTTCCCAAAGAATTTAACCCAATGCTAACTCTATAAGTATTAATTAAATTCAAAGTTTCGATTTCAGAAGTGTTATAATTATAATCGACTATTTTTTGATAAGACGTTGCGGCTAATGTTGGTAATTCAGGATTATCTGAAGAACAAGAAGATATCACAAAAAATAAAAAACTGAGAAATAAAACACGAAATAATACTGATGTCATATTAAATTAAGGGATTAAATTAACAAGTTGTAAACTACACATTTAGAATTATTTCAATCGTTATAGTTTGACCGTTTGTAAATGTATATATAACACTTCAAAAATCAAGTGATTTAAAAAAAGATAACAATATTTTTTAAAAAACACTTTTTTATTACATTTCGATAAAAAAATAAATTTATTGTCAATTTTATTCCCAAAGATTAAATACTCTGTATTATACCACTTCAAAATTAAAATTTTACCATTTCAATAGACTACAGTCAACTATCTAACGTCTAATAAAAACAGAGAAGGTTGCCTTTTAGACAGAATACAACATTTCAACTACAGTAATAAAATAAATAGTAACTTATATTTTCACAAAGATATTGGTAAATCCTTTTTTACAGGCCACAGTATATCTAAGATTGAGATACTAAAATGAGTAAAATTCCCTTTAATATTTTCTGTTAACCAGAACAATAAACCTAATATTTAAAAATAGTCTGTGGATATTGTAATTGCAAACTGAACTTTAATTTAATAAGGTTATCAAAGTCCTAAAAATCTATAAACAGAAAAAGGCTGTCTTTTGGGGGGAAGACAGCCTTTTAATACCAAAAATAAACAAAAAATTAACTTATATTTTCGCGAAGATATTTGTGTAATATTTTTTACCCGTTACTGGATTCTCTCTTATAGAAATTCCAAAATGAGTAAAATTGCCTTCAATATTTTCTTTATGTCCAGGACTAGCTAACCATGCATTTAAAGCCGCTTGAGGTGTATTGTAATTATAAGCGATATTTTCGCTTACAGTTTTAGCACCTAAAACTTTGATTATATTTTCAGAACGAGCAACAAAATCATTATGATTAACTACATTATTAATAATCATATAGTTGTCATGCTCTTCTGACTTATAAGACATATGATTAATTTTTTCTAAAGGATTTAATCCTACACTAACTCTGTAAGTATTTATCAAATCCATAGTTTCTATTTCAGAAGTATTATAGGTATAGTTAACTACCTTTTGGACAGTAGCATTTTCTGTTGTTGCTTCAGAAGCATCTGACGAACATGAATTCATAGTGCATATCACAGCCACGAGCAATAGTGCACGAAGTAATTTTAGCTTCATAATAGAGTAGTTTAAGTTTAAAGTAGATTGTGGGGCAAACTTCTTTAATGTTTTTACAAATATTGTCTTTAATTATATTTTAAAAGTACATATTTTATCGCTAAACTACCAAATAAAATCGACGAACTACATCATAAATATTTTTTTATATGTATTATTCTTACATTATGGAGATAATCGATCAATTTTCCAAGAGAAATCTTCTTGACATATATATCTAATTCTATCATGCAATCTGTTAGGTCTTCCTTGCCAAAATTCAACTTCTAAAGGAGTAACCAAAAATCCTCCCCAATACTCCGGTCTTGGAATAACCATACTTTCAAAATCTTTTTCTAATTGTTTAAGATTATCCTCTAAAAATTCTCGTGAAGGCACAACTTCACTTTGGTTTGATACTATCGCTCCTAACTTACTCCCATCAGGTCTGGATTCAAAATAATTATCTGAAACGTTTTCTGACGTTTTCTGGGCAATCCCTTTTATAATAACCTGACGTTCCATAGTATGCCAAAAGAACGAAAGACATACTTTAGGGTTATTGGCAATAGCCTTCCCTTTTTCTGAATTATAATTGGTGTAAAAAATAAATCCTTCTTCATTGAATTTTTTTAACAAAACAACTCTGGACTTTGGAAAGCCATCTAAACCAATTGTTGAAACGGTCATGGCATTAACTTCTTCATTGACACCAAAATCTTCTGCTTGATGAAACCATCTATTAAATAGGTTTATTGGGTCTTCTGGAATATTGGATTCTAATAATTCACTCTTTTCGTAGGATTTCCGATAATTGCTTAAATCACTCATTTTTTTAAATTTTAAGATTGTTTGATTTTAAGATTATTCGAAATAGAATAATCTTAAAATACAGTATCAATTTTATAGTGCATAAATTGTCTTTATTTAAAACTCAAAACTTTTCCCATCATCGGCTAAAAAAACTTCCGGAAAAATTGTTTCGGCTTCTTCTTTAAATAGTTCGATGCTTTGATATCTTGTAGAATAATGTCCTAAAATTAATTGCTTCGTATTAGATTTCAAAGCAATCATTGCAGCTTCTTTTGCAGTCGAGTGCAATGTTTTTTTTGCCAGATTTTCTTCTGATTGTAAAAAAGTAGATTCGTGGTATAATACATTTACATTTTCAATAATTGGAAGGACAGATTCATTATAAGCAGTATCAGAACAAAAAGCATAACTTTTAGCAGGAATAGGATCGAATGTTAATTTGTCGTTTTCAATGACTCTACCATCTTCCAGAGTGATGTCTTTACCGTTTTTTATTTTCTGATAATAACAAGTATCAATTTCATAATTTTGAACTGCATCTAAATTTAGTTTCCGCTCCCCTATTTTTTCTTGGAATAAAAACCCATTGGTATAAACACGATGCTTTAACGGAATGGTTTTCACCAAAACCTTTTCATCTTCAAATATTACTTCGCTTTCAAGAGATTCCAATTCATGAAAAAACAATCCGTAATTAGTCCAAGAATTGGACAGTCGCAATTGTAGCTTAATGATTTCTTGAATCCCTTTGGGTCCGTAAATATGCAACTCAGTGACTCTGTTAAGTAATGTAAAAGTGGAAACTAAACCCACTAATCCAAAAAAATGATCTCCATGCAAATGTGAAATAAAAATATGATTGATCTTAGAAAACCTGATTTTATTTTTGCGTAATTGCACTTGGGTCCCTTCACCGCAATCAATCAGAAAAAGTCTATTTTTTATTTCTAAAATCTGTGATGTAGGATTGGTAAAAGTTCTAGGTGTTGCGGCATAGCAACCAAGTATTGTTAATTTCAAGTTTTTGTGTATGGGTTATAGCGTATTTGGTTAAATCAATTAAACGGTTAAACAAATAACCGAATACACTAATTTAAAAACCTAAATCTCTTTCAATCTCTTCCATCTCAATTATATCATGAGCTTCTAATAAGGAAGGAACGACAGTTAATTTAGTAGGAACTGCATTATAATCAAAATCAGAAGTAACAATAACAAATGACTTTTTACCTTTCTTATGTTGTTTCGATAAAGGCAAAAATAACTTTATGCTATCAGTAGATAAATCTTTGTAAAGTAAGAGATCAATAATCAAGTTATGCTTTTCAAATGTTTTGTATTGATGCGTTACCTTCATCAAAAAAGAAGTAAAATCACCTTGTGTATCTTTAATTGTAATCGTGTGGCCTTTTTGATCTACTTTCATTTTTTTAAGTTTCAGAAGCTGCACAATGGCAGACAGGTTACCAAGTAGCTAAGTTACTAAGTTTTTATTTTAAATTACTGAATTTTTGATGCCAAAAGATAAATAACTGCCATTCTAATCGCCACACCATTTTCTACTTGATTCAAAATAACTGATTGACTGGAATCAGCCACTTCACTGGTAATTTCGACACCACGATTGATAGGCCCTGGATGCATGATTATGATTTCTTTATTCAGCGAATCCAGTAATGTTTTGTCAACTCCATATTGTTGTGCATATTCTCTTGTTGATGGAAAATAATTCACATCCATTCTCTCGTTTTGTACACGTAACATGTTAGCCACATCACACCATTCAAGCGCTTTTCTCAAATTAGGTTCCACAGTAACTCCAAGGGATTCAATATGTCTTGGGATAAGCGTTTTTGGTCCGCAAACTTTTACCTCTGCCCCTTGCATTTGTAAAGCATATATATTAGATAATGCTACTCTTGAATGTAGTACATCACCTATAATTACAACTTTTTTTCCTGCTACTTCTCCTAATTTTTCTCTAATTGAATAACTGTCTAATAAAGCCTGTGTAGGATGTTCATGCGCTCCATCACCTGCATTTACTATACTGGCTTTTACGTTTTTGGATAAAAAATAAGCTGCACCAGGATTGGCATGTCGCATCACCACCATATCCACTTTCATAGAAAGTATATTATTTACGGTATCGATAAGTGTTTCTCCTTTTTTCACTGAAGATTGTGCCGCTGAAAAACTAATCACATCGGCAGATAAACGTTTTTGAGCTAATTCAAAAGAGAGTTTTGTTCGGGTACTGTTTTCGAAAAAAATATTGGCAATAGTAATATCTCGTAAAGAAGGTACTTTCTTAATTGGTCGGTTGATGACTTCTTTAAAATGATCGGCAGTTTCAAAAATTAAGTCAATATCATTCTTGTTGATGTATTTTATTCCTAATAAATGATTTACGCTTAATTCTTTCATTTCTTTTTTACGATTATTAGTTTTTTTAATAGTTAGATTTCAAATATAATATTGTTTAACTTGTAATTAAATACACGCCATCTTCACCGTCATTTTCTTTCCAACTCACTTTCACTTTTTCGTTATTTATCGCATCTACCTGTCTTCCTCTATAATCCGGCTGAATAGGTAAATTGCGACTAAAACGTCTGTCAATTAAAACTAGTAGCTCAATTTCAGAAGGTCTCCCAAAAGATTGAATAGCAGTCAAGGCAGAACGTATGCTTCTTCCAGTAAATAAAACATCATCAATAAAAATAACTTTCTTATTTTCGACAATAAAATTAATCTTGGTTTTATTTGCTTCTAATGGTTTATCCGTTCTGCGAAAATCATCTCTAAAAAACGTAATATCCAGATAACCAAGCTTTATTTCCGGGGTTTGATATTCTTTTTCTAAAATTTCTTTCAAACGTTCCGCTAAAAAAATGCCTCTTGGTTGAATCCCTACCAAAATAGTGTCTGAAAAATCTAAGTGTTTTTCAATTAACTGACAGGCCAAACGATGTAATATGATAGTAACTTCTTTTGCAGTAAGTAATACTTTTTGACTCATGTTAAAGTGTGTTGTTTGGTTTTGCAAATATACGAATTCCACTTTATGATTTTATAATTATAAAGCGAGAAAATAGTTGCACTCATTATTTACCGAATGAAATCCATGTTGCTTTGTGCCAAATGTATTCTAAGGGCCCTTGCTTATGGGTTTTAAGCCACCAAGTACAAAAAGATAATTGGATACTAAATAATACAATTCCTATCAATAAACAGTATGTTGCTCCTGTATATTCAAAAAGACCAAGGCCATATCTATAATAAATAAAGGAACCGATCATGGATTGCATGATATAATTTGTCAAACTCATTTTCCCAAAAGGAATCAATTTAACAAGGACTTTATTAACAGAATCCTTTTGATACAGTAAAACAAAAGTAGAAACGAGTACTAACATAAATGCAACATTTGACCATGAAGCAAATATTATAGTCAACTTATTGGATAACGTTGCTCTTGTTACTATGTCAATCATATAGGTTTTCAAAAAATACAACGGTATAAAGGAAATGGTTGCATAGCGTAATACTTTGCTCCAAAACTGGGAATTTTCAACAGTTGTTGTAAAAAGTTGTTTTCTCCCTAATAACATTCCAAACATAAATAAAGCTGGAGCCTGGAAAAACCTTCCATTTTCCCATGACCATAATAAAGAGGCCGTTTTTCCTAATGTCAAGTTTCCAATTACATAATCAACGAAAGATCCATTTTTCATATAATACCCAATGCTTTCATAATAAGCATTAGACAAATTAGGAGGAGCTATATAATCTGGATTTAAAATATAATAAATACATCTCGCCCATTCCAAAGGTTGTAAAATTAAAATAACAGCTGTTATAAACACTGCCTTATTGCTCCAATTTACGACCGGTATCAATAAAAGCCCTAGAAAAGCATACAAAGTAAGAATATCACCTTGATAAAATGCCGTATTGATAATTCCGAAAACCAATAATAACATCATTCTCCAAAAAAATCGTCCTCTGAAGTCATTTCCTTTTTTAGCTTGATTATCGTTTTGAACGTAAAAACTAAAACCAAATAACAGTGCAAAAATGGCATACGATTTCCCCCCAAAAAGAAAAAATAAAGAATCCCAAACAATTTTATCTAAAGCCACTAACCAAGCTGGAAAATTTTCGGGCAAATAATAATATTCAAAATGTTCCACATTATGAAGTAACATAATGGACATAATTGCAAAACCACGCAAGGCATCAACAACATCTATTCGAGGAGCTTTTAAATTGAAAGTAATTTTCGTCATTTTATAAATTGGATTTAAATAGAAATAGTAAAACTCAAAAATATATTTTTTTTAATATGAAAATTAGTTAAAAAAAAATAATTATAAATTATAAATTAACATTTTGTTATTTTTTTTCCATATTTGTAAAATTTCACAAGAAACTACAAAAATTATATAACTAATCGTAATTCTATTTTTATACTTTTATAGTAACCTAAAATATAAAATCATGCAAAAAGAAATAACAAGAATATTGGTCCTTTTTATAGTACTAATTTCGTTTACAAGCTGTTCAGTAATAGAAGGTATATTTAAAGCCGGAGTGGGTGTTGGTATTTTTATTGTGATTGTTGCAATTGCTATCGTCATTTTTTTAATTAGCAAAATCGTTGGTAAAAAGTAATCAAAAAATTGACTGTAGTTTGATTCATATTTTTTAGTCAATTAAATAGCTAAAACTAGAGATTAGTTCAATAAAAAAAGCTTTCAAAAGTAATTTTTTGGAAGCTTTTTTTATTTTATCGATTGATTATTTGTATGTTTAAAAGTACTTTTAGTCTCATTCAAATTGTATTTAAAAAGAAAACGAAATAAATCATCATTTTTTGATAATCAAAAAAACATGTACTAAATCTAACTTTCAAGTATCTAAAAAAAAATTAACAACTAAAAAACTACAAATTTTAAATATCAAATGACTTTAATCGTATATACCAATCCGTTCATAGAATAAGTTAATTTATATTTTTTCGTACGATTATTTTTAATAATTTAACATAACATTTAAAAATTTAAAAGTAAAATATATGAAAAAATTTGCCCAAAAATCAAAAGTCTTATTGAATTTTTCCTGCCTACTTGTCTTTTTCAGCATAGTCTATTCTTGTCAAACTGAAGAATTAACGCCAGCACCTTCTGACGCTACAAATAATAAAACCGCAACTACAACATTAAAAACAAGCTTAGTGGCTCCAGTTTCTACTAAAATATCAAGTGGTAATTGTAGTATGGATTGTATTAAAGTTGATGGACCATATTTTAAAACAACAGATCAACAAATAGTTAGTTGGGGAGGCCGTAACAATGATCAAAAGAGCAAAACAGTAGACATTGAATATTATAATACAGCTACTGATTTTATTTTAAAAGTAAAAAGTTCTAATGGATGGAGCGATTTGGTAATCGATGGAGTTTCATCATGGACAACTGGTCCTGTTGCAGCTGGCGCTTGGGGTACTTTAACCATTCCGTTAAGCTCAGGATGGAAAGCTTGTGACGTTAAAATTTTTGCATTACAAGTTACAGGAAATGGACCTCAGGCCGTTTTTGATGTAAATTATAGTCTTTTTGGTGTTTGTAACGATTGTGTTACTTCATTTAAAGGAAAAGCCATTTCATGTGGTCAATCTCGTGAAGCTGTTTATACATTTAAATCAGATACTGATTTATCTTATTTCAAAATCCAAGGTGGATTGACTAACTTTACTGGCGCTAATGCTGTTGTAACTGTTACTGGTGGTACTAATACAACAACTACACAATCTACACCTGGTGGAAGTTCAAACAGAATAATAAAAGTTGAAGGAGGTATTTCTAAATGTTCTGAAATAACAATAAGAGTTACTTGGAATTCAACAAATACTGGTGGTATAATTACTGGAAGTTGGTCTGTATCGACAAATAATCCAAGTGTTGCTCCTGCTCCTATTGCTGGCTTAACTTGTAATTAGAAATAATTGTGGACAGTAGATTGATATAATAAAAAAGGCGAGTGTTTTAAAAAACACTCGCCTTTTTCTATATTAAAAACTCATCTTTTAAGAATACATTTTTGTTCTTAACTCCTGTACTTTTTCATCATCAAGATAATCATCAAAAGTCATGTAACGGTCAATCGCACCATTTGGAGTCAATTCAATAACTCTATTAGCAACCGTTTGAGAAAATTCATGATCATGAGTAGTAAAAATTACTGATCCTTTGAAGTTTTTCAAGGAATTATTAAAAGCTGTAATCGACTCTAAATCCAAGTGATTCGTAGGTTCATCAAGCATTAAGACATTGGCTCTTTCCATCATCATTCGAGACAACATACACCGTACTTTTTCTCCTCCAGATAGTACTCTACAAGTTTTCAAGGCTTCCTCTCCTGAAAAAATCATTTTCCCAAGGAAACTACGAATATTAACCTCATCACGCTCTTCTTCAGTTTTTACCCATTGACGCAACCAATCTACGAGCGAATAATCACTCTCAAAAAAAGAATGGTTTTCTACTGGCAAATACGCTTGATTTGTAGTGACTCCCCAATCGTAAGTTCCTGAATCTGCTTTTTGGTTTCCATTTAAAATTTCATAGAAAGCAGTTGTAGCACGAGAGTCTTTTGAGAAAAGAACGATTTTGTCGCCTTTCGCCATATTCAAATCTACTCCTTTAAACAAAACATCCCCATCTATTGAAGCACTTAGATTTTGTACGTTCAAAATTTGATCTCCTGCTTCACGCTCTTGGTCAAAAATAATCGCGGGATAACGACGACTTGAAGGTTTTATTTCAGAAATATTCAACTTACTAATCATTTTTTTACGAGAAGTAGCTTGTTTTGATTTGGCCACATTCGCAGAAAAACGACGAATAAATTCTTCTAATTCCTGTTTCTTTTCTTCAGCTTTCTTATTTTGTTGTGCGCGTTGTTTTGCAGCTAATTGGCTTGATTCATACCAAAAAGTATAATTCCCTGAATAATGATTTATTTTACTGAAATCAATATCCGAAATATGGGTACAAACTGAATCCAAAAAGTGTCTGTCGTGAGAAACAACAATTACTGTATTTTCATAGTTGGCCAAGAAATTTTCTAACCAAGCGATAGTCTCAAAATCCAAATCATTGGTAGGCTCATCCATGATAAGCAAATCAGGATTTCCAAATAGTGCTTGTGCCAAAAGGACACGAACTTTTATCTTTCCTTCTAAATCTCCCATTAAAGTATAATGATGTTCTTCAGTAATGCCAAGATTTGATAACATTGATGCGGCATCAGAATCAGCATTCCAACCATTCATTTCTTCAAATTGCACTTGCAACTCGCCTATTCTGTCTGCATTTGAATCATTGTAATCTAAATACAAAGCATCCATTTCTTTTTTGATGGCATATAGTGTTTTATTACCCATCATTACGGTCTCAAGAACGGTACTCTCATCAAACATATTATGGTTTTGGTTTAAAACCGACATACGTTTTCCTGGTTCCAAATGAATATGTCCTGATGTAGGATCCATTTCACCGGCAATTATTTTAAGAAAAGTAGATTTTCCAGCGCCGTTGGCTCCAATAACTCCGTATATATTACCGTGTGTGAAGGTAGTATTTACTTCGTCAAACAAAATTCGTTTGCCAAACTGAACTGATAAATTATTTACTGTTAACATGAATATTATTTTTATAAAATTTTTGCAAAAATACGAAAAAAATACTGATTTTTTTTATTCGGAAAATACATTTTTATGAATTGTAATTTGCTTAACATTAAAGTGCTAATCAAAAAAAATCCTGTCAGAATCAGACCTGTCAGGATTGCAATATTAATTTTCTTAAAACAAACCATTAACCAAATAGAAAAGAAACTAATATTTTATATCGATTTAAAACTTAAATTAACTTTTTTAAACTATTGTAAACTGCTAATTCTACATCAGCATTCTTTTTAGAATTACATTGTTCTAATAAATCATTCAAAATAGTTGGGTTTACCATTTGTTTATTCTCTATTATGAGTAACAATTGTTGTGATAAATCATTTAAACTTTTTGACAATGGTAAAAGCGGTTGCACCAGCGGAGCATTAGCACTTAAACTAATTAAGTCAGTATTCATAGCAATCCATTTTCTAAAAAAATTGGTCACCAAAATTTGATTTTCTTGACTTTTATTTTCTAAATAGTTTTTTACTGCAATATCAAAATCAAAAACATCTAATGCATCTGTAGTACATGCATCTGCAAATAAAGTCAACGGAGAATGCATTCGATATTTTTTCCCTCCACCATTACGGGTATAATTTTTCAACGGTTCACAAACATTCGAAAAATCATTCAGTGCTGCAGTTTTTTGATTGTTACTAATATTTCTCAAAATCACTTCTTTATTTCTTAAATGTGTAATTCCAAGTTCTTCTAATCTAAATGAAATTGTTTTCAATCTTTTGCGTAAGCTATTCATGTCGGTAACATTTTCATTAGACCACAATCGCTCCGCAATAGCAGCTGTTCGAGGCCAAATCCTTGAATCTATATTTAAAGGTGTTGCTAGCTCGCTCCACATTGCTGCTTCTCCACCCAATATTCTGGCTTTTTCATCCGGAGTCAAAATACTGTTTTTTGGTATCGGGTCATTCAAATAATGTTTCTCTACACCAAGCATTAAATCAATATAATAGCCATTTGATAAAACTGTTTTAAAGCCACTTTTTGCTGCTTTGATTAATGCCCCGCCAGAAGCAAGACCTTCATTCGTTCCTCTCCAGGCATGAATTATGGCATCTTTAGACATGTTTTCGGTCATTATTTCTTCCCAGCCCATCATTTTTTTGTTGTGCTTTTTCAACATTGGAATCAACTGCATGTTAAAATAGGTTTGCAAATCATGATTATTAGCCAAGTTGTATTTCTTCTTGAATTCCTGTATTTTAGGGTTTGCATTCCACTCTTTACCATTATTTTCATCACCTCCGATATGAAAATATTCTCCCGGAAATAACGGACAAACCTCATCAAAAATTTCACTTAACAATTGATAGGTTTTTGGGTTTGAAGGATCCAATGTTGCATTAAAAATTCCTGAATTTCTTTGCACTTCATAAATAACTTTTCCATCACTCACTTTACTTCCTACTTCTGGATAAGCAGTGAGCAACGCAGATGCATGACCAGGCACATCTATTTCCGGAATAACTAAAATCCCTCTTTCGTCAGCATATTTTACAATGTTTTTAATTTCTTCCTGAGTATAATAATACCCATCTGAAGCTAATTCAATCAATTTAGGATGTTTTTTCATTTCAATTCTCCATCCTTGGTCGTCGGCTAAATGCCAATGAAAAACATTCATTTTCATCGAAGCCATAGCATCAAGATTTCTTTTGATAACATCCACCGGCTGAAAATGTCTTGCTCCATCAATCATCAATCCTCTCCAGGTAAATCTTGGTGAATCTATAATTTCAACAGTAGGAAAATAATACGAGGTACTGTTATTTTGCAGTAATTGTAATAAAGTCTCCAAACCATACAAAGCGCCTAAATCAGATGTGGCATCGATTGATATTTTATTGGAAGCAATAATTAGTTTATAACTTTCATCCTCATTTATTGCTATTTTTCCGTTGCGAACACAATTAATTTGCAGTTCTGCTTCTGGACTTTCATTGACTTTTGTCAAAAAACTTTGCTCCAAGAACAATCCTGTTCTGCCATCCAATCTTCGTAAAAAGCGGGTTGCTCCAATAAAAATTCTAGGATTTGGATTACCGGTAATATTCACTTTAAAATTTTTGCTTAAAGCAAAAGTACCAGCTGTCAAATTTATATTTTGAGGCCACGGCATAAGATTTAATTGTTCTTTTTGTATCTGGGCATTTGACACAAAAGCAGCAAATAGTAATATTAGGATGTATTTCATATTTTTTTGTCCGGTTTTAAAGATAATTTTTAATAACTAAAACGCTTAAAAGCTTCAATAGCTTCATATTCGGCAAGACCTAAATTATCATACAATTTTGCGGTATTCTTATTACGATCTTCAGCTCTTACCCAAAATTCTCTGGAGTCGTTTCCTTGAAACATCACCCTGTCTTTTTGAGATTGATGGTATAAAATAGCATGTCTTTTTAACAAAACTTCGTCAGGACTTAAAGGAACTGCCATATCTATTTCGTGAATATCCCATTCATGCCAAGCACCTCTGTACAGCCACAGCCAACAATCATCCATGTATTTCTCTGTCTTCAATTGCTTCATAGCCGCAAAAATAGCATTCAGACAAACTTCGTGGGTACCATGTGGATCTGCCAAATCTCCTGCTGCAAAAACTTGATGTGGTTTTATTTTGGCAATAATAGCCGCCACTAAAGCTACATCTTTTTCGCCTATTGGATTTTTCTTTATTTGTCCGGTTTCGTAAAAAGGCATATCCAAAAAATGAATGTTTTCATCTTTCAATCCTATGTATCGTGTAGCTGCGTAGGATTCACGGCGTCTAATAAGTCCTTTTAACTTTCTAACTTCAAGAGAATCAATTTGGTTTTCTTTTTTATTATTTAAAAAATCGATAACCTCCTTAAAATTAATTTTAGTTTCATCAATACCTACAAAATCGTTGCAAACTTCAGCAAATTTTAATGCTTCGTCATCAGTAACAGCTATGTTGCCAGAAGTTTGATACACTACATGAACATCATGTCCTTGTTTTATTAATTTTGAAAAAGTTCCTCCCATAGAAATCACATCATCATCTGGATGCGGGCTAAAAAGGATTACTCTCTTTTTAGCTGGAGTAGCCCTTTCCGGTCTATACGTATCATCCGTCTTAGGCTTTCCTCCCGGCCATCCAGTTATCGTATGTTGCAACACATTGAACATATTTATGTTCAAATCGTAAGCTGAACCTTCTTGAGCTAAAAGATCAGACATTCCATTATTGTTGTAATCTCTGTCGGTTAGTTTTAAAATAGATTGGTCTGTTTTTTGGCAAAGCCAAACAATTGCTTTGCTTTTTAATTCTTGAGTCCAAATGCATTCTCCAACCAACCAAGGTGTTTTAAAACGGG
Source organism: Flavobacterium esculini (assembly GCF_048284325.1). Lineage (NCBI taxonomy): Bacteria > Pseudomonadati > Bacteroidota > Flavobacteriia > Flavobacteriales > Flavobacteriaceae > Flavobacterium > Flavobacterium esculini. The sequence continues at coordinate 24,861 of NZ_JBLVPI010000013.1, forward strand.
TTAATTCTGAAGCTGCCGATTGGTCTAAAACGAAAGTTGCATTAGTATGGTTTTGCAAAAATGTAGCCGGAATTTCAGAGCTGATATCTCCTTGAATGGTTCTCTTTATAATATCGGCTTTATTTTGGCCCCAAGCCATTAACACAATCCTTTTAGATCTTAAAATAGTTGAAACTCCCATGGTAATTGCTCTTTTAGGAACATTGTCAATCCCATTAAAATCTGAGGAAGCATCTACTCTTGTAATATGATCCAAAGTAATTATTCGAGTTCCTGAATTGATGTGTGACCCCGGCTCATTAAAGCCTACGTGACCTGTACGACCAATTCCTAATAATTGAAAATCGAGTCCTCCAGCATTTTTAATATTCATTTCATAATCAATGCAATATTGATTCAGCTCTTCAATGGCTACTGTTCCGTCTGGAATATGAATATTTTCAGGCTTAATATCTATATGATTAAAAAGATGCTGATTCATAAAATAATGGTAGCTCTGATTGTTTTCTTTAGTCATTGGATAATATTCATCCAAGTTAAAAGTAATTACATTACTAAAACTAAGTCCTTCTTCTTTATGCATTCTAACTAGTTCCTCATATACTTTTATAGGTGAAGATCCAGTAGCTAAACCAAGGACACAAGATTTATTTTTCTCTTGTTTGGATTTAATCAATTCGGCAATTTCTTGAGCTACAATTACAGAGGCTTCTGTTGAGTTTTTGAAAATTTCGTTATGAATTTTTTCAAATCTAGTTTCTTCAAATTTACCTGCACTTTTATAGCTAATGTCGGGTTTAATTTCTAAAGCACTTTTCATTTTTTTTGTTTTAATTCTAATTTATAAAGATATGCTTTTTTTAAAATGGTATAAGTAATGGGAATCACTTATACCATTTAAATTCCATTCTTTTTATTTATTTTTTTTTAGAAATTAGGTCCGGTAGTATCCCACCAAAGTCTAGTTCCTCCCGTATCTGCTCCACCCAGTTTAGTCAGTCCAGTGGCTATACCCCCAGCATTTCCATCTTTTTCAGATTGCACAAAGTTTACCCTTCTTACCCCTAAATTAGAATCAATTTTTCCACCGCTGGTATTCTTAAGAACTGGTAATAATTTTGGATATCCCGTTCTTCTGTATTCTGACCAAGCCTCTTGACCTTCTGGGAAACCGGAAATCCATTTTTGAGTAATGATTTTTTGCAACTTCACTTCATTTGTAGCAACAGCGTCCCAAGCAACAGTCACATTATTTAATGCCACACCATTATTAGAAGGAAAATTAGGGTCAACATACGCTTTTGCCGTTTTCACATTATCAGCAATATAAGCTGTTGCTCCTGAAACACCATGTTGATTAAAAGAAGCAGTTATACCCATTTCATATAAACTTTGTGCTGTTCCACCCATATTCCAACCTCTTAAAGCACCTTCAGCTCTTAACAAATAAACTTCTGAAGTGGTCATTAAAACAATTTCTTTTGAATTTACAATTGGTCCGATTGCTGAAAAATCAACATGATCAGCTTTGGCAGCAATTTCTATTCCGGTACGAACTCCTTTGAACTGACCTGGAAATTGAACTGATGTATTAAAGAAAACTGGTAACCTAGGATCAGCATAACCTCCCATTATTGATTCCATATCGGCTGACATACGTATGTCTCCCCAAGCGGCACTAATTGTTGCAATTGGATTATTGAAAGTAGGCGATACTACTTTGAATAAATCATCATTTGATGTCATCACACCAAATTTTTGAGCAATCGCTTTTTCAGCTTCCGTTTTTGCCAAAGCCGGATTCTTTTTAACAATACGCATAGCTAATCTTAGACGCAATGAATTGGCAAATTTCACCCATTTTTTATAATCTCCTTTGTAAGAAGAAAGATCAGTAGTTACAAATGTGGAAGTTTCATTTGCATCTACTCTTTTTGTTAATTCAGCAACTGCAACATCTAATTCTTTAAACATTTGATTGTAAACTTCTTCTTGAGAATCATAAGCGATTACCGGATCAGTAGTTCCAAATTTTGAATATACAATAGGACCATAAGTATCTGTAATTCTATGCATTCCTTCTACTTTCAAAATCAAAGACAGCGCATAAAACTGATCGTATTTTCCTTTTGCTTTTTGTTCTACATTGTAAGCATTAAACATTACATCTCCATATGCGGATCCCCATGCAAAACCATTCCAGCCATCCACCAGATCATAAGTAGTGTTATTTGTTCCTCCTCTAAAAGCAGTTCCCGTAGCCATATAACCCGACCAAATATCTCCTTGCAATCCTTGTTGCACTTGGTATTTCCATTCTGGTGTAAGAACTATTATATTGTTGAACATTGGTCCAAATGAACCTTTAATATGATTAAAATCTTGTTCTAATAATTCCGGGGTAATACCGTTTGGATTAGTATTTATTTCTTCAAAATTATCTGTACAACTCACTGCAGCAAGCAAGGAAATACAAATAGCTGTTCTTTTTATAGTATTTAATTTCATGATTTTTTGATTAGAAAGTTACGTTTAAATTAAGACCGATACTTCTTGTAGATGGCATTCCGTAAACATCAATACCTTGCAAACCTTCCCCTGTGCTTAATGAAATATTAGGATCAAATGGTGCATCTTTGTAAATAAAACCTAAATTTCTGGCAATTAATGACAAACTGGCTGTTTGCAAGAAAGGCAATCTTTTAGTATTAAAAGTATACCCTATTGAAACTTCTCTTAAGTTTACACTGGTAGCATCGTATACATATTCTCCTGTAGCTCCTGCTCTACCGCCTGTTTGCTTGTAATAACTTTCCGCTGGATATTTTCCTGCATAAGCAGAACCATCAGGATAAACTGCATTGATAACAACTCCACCAGCATTTCTGGCATCTCCTGTAGCTTTTGAAACTCCAAATTCGTCATTTCCCGCTTCTGTTAAACTCATTACGTTCCCACCAAATCTTCCATCGATAAGTACATTTGCAAAGAAAGAACCAAATTTAAATGAGTTAGAAAAACCTAACATAAAATCTGGATTAGAATTTCCTACTTCTTCAAAATCTGTTTTTTGAATGGTACCATCAGCATTCAAGAGTACTCTGCCTTGAGCATCTCTTTTGATATTTACACCTTCGATAACACCATAGGGTTTACCTTGTTCTAAAACATAACGGTAGTTATTCACTCCAGCTTCAGTCAAAATTACTTTACCTCCTAATTCAGCTGGAATTTCCTTAACAGTATTTTTATTTTGAGAGTAATTTACAGTTGCATCCCAAGAGAACGTATCAGTTTTAACAATTTTTCCAGTAACTACTGCTTCAAAACCTGCATTTTTAATACTACCTGCATTAATACCATAGTATTTTACACCAAGCGGATTCGTTAATGGAGCAAGAATTTGTAAATATTGATGTTTGGTTTCTGAATTATAATATGACAATTCGAATCCAAGTCTGTTATTAAACATTCTCCATTCTGTACCAATTTCAATTTCCGATTTTAATTCTGGACGCAATGACGTTCCGGGTTTTGGAGCTGCAATAGCAGGCTTATTACCTTCTGAAGTAAAACCATTAGTTGGAGAAGTAACAAAAGGAAAAATATCATTCCCCACTTGCGCATACGTTGCACGAACTTTTCCATAATTAATAAATTCTGGCAAAGTTGTTATTTCGCTAATAATAGCAGTTACACCCACAGATGGATAAAAGAAACCTGAATTATTCGTATTAACTAATGTAGAAGACCAGTCGTTTCTTGCAGCAAGATCTAAAAACAACATGTCTTTGTATCCAAAAGTAGTAGCTGCAAAAACAGATTGTACTTCTTTCGAAGAATCTAACGTTTGTAAATTTCCAGCATTGTTCACAAAATTACCCAATGTAAACCAGTTTGCTATTTGTAAACCTCCACCAATTCCAGAATCCAAAGTTGTTCTTTGATTTCCAATTGTATTGGTAATACTTGTTCCTAGATTAGCATTAATACTAAAATCTTCATTGAATTTAGTATTAATTGTAGCAATCAAATCACCATAACGTTGCGTGCTTAAAGTATTCACGTTTATGTATCTTCCGTTTGTGTGAGATAAAGTACCTTGTGTAGTGGCATATATCTTTTTATCAAAACCACTTTCAACACGATTGTAACTGTATCTTGAAGCAACACTTAACCAGTTATTTACTTTGTAATCTAAAGCAATCGATCCGTTAAAAAATTGATTGGTATCTTCTGACTTATTTCTATTGATTCCCCAATATGGATTTTGAAGAATGTCTCTGTTAGTCATCCAGTTTTGAACCATCATATTTCTTGAAGGATCAAAAACTTCGAAGTTCTGTTTGTAGGCATAAAAATCATTTCCTCTTGGCATCAAATAAACACCGGTCAAGGGATTAAAATACAGCCCGTTTACAGGTCTATTGATGACTTTTTGAGTAGTATAATTTGCATTAGCGGCAACATTCAATTTATCATTGAAAAATTTTGCTGTTTGACGAATTCCAAAATTATTTTTCTTTAAACCGCTTCCTGGAATAATTCCAGATCCACTTGTATTAGCATAAGATAAAGTAGTAGATGATAGTACCGAAGCCGAAGAAAAAGCCAATGAAGTAATTTGTGTGTTTCCAGTATTAAAGAAATCTTTCACATGGTCATTAGAAGCTCCTTTTGCCCCCCAAGTTTCTTCACCTCCTGCTACAGCAACGTATTCATTTTGAAATTTTGGCAAATATGCAGCCGACTCAAAAGTAGTTACTGACGAAGCTTTAAAATTTGATTTTCCTTCTTTTGCTTTTTTGGAAGAAAGCAAAATTACTCCATTTGCACCTTGACTTCCGTACAATACTGATGCAGCAGCTCCTTTAAGAACTGTCATACCTTCGTAATCATCAGGATTAATAAGAGACACAACATCACCTCCATCACGGTTTCCACCGGCAGTATCTCCAAAAGCATTATTAGGTTGTCCTGAAGTTCCATTAAACAAAGGAATACCATCAATTACATAAAGCGGTTGGTTGTTACTCACAGAAGAATTTCCTCTAATAACCACTTTTGTAGAGCCACCCGTACCACCGGCACTTTTTGTTACGGCAACACCAGCAATTTTACCAGCAATTGTATTAATGATATTTGCATCTTTAACACGAGTTAATTCCTCTCCTTTTAATTCTTGAGCAGAATACGTTAATGATTTTCTGGTTTTCTTTATACCAAGAGAGGTTACCACTACTTCAGTGAGTGTTGTAGAAGCTCCTTCTTTTAATTGTACTTTAATAGCACTATCATCACCCACTAGAACTTTTTGAGTTTCTGAGCCAAGGTAAGAAATTACCAAGGTCTGTCCTTTTTGTACTTCAATAGAAAAATTACCGTCAATATCGGTAATGGTTCCTTTTGAATCTCCTTGAACTGTAATAGATGCCCCAGGCAATGGTGAACCGACAGCATCGGTCACTGAACCTTTGACAGTTTTTACTTGTGCAAGCATAACTTGCGAAGTAAAAATAATCATAAAGATTAAGATAATTTGTTTCATTTTGAAAGGTTTTTTGTTAGTTATGGGGTAAATTTATCTTTAAGGAGTTTCTAAAAAAAATAATTTATACCAACTGTCCTTTATTTTAAACCAACGACATAATTCCGTCAACAATGCGTTTTTCAATTACGCTTTTTATGTGTTTTTTTTACCTCTTTTCTGTTTTTTGATATTTTTATTTAAAAAAAGGTGTTTTTCATTATCAAATTGATTAAAGTTGTAAAAAATTAAGAACTACTATTTTAATGCATAAACCATTAATTATTAAGTAAAAAAGTGAATAAAAAAAAAGAAATAAAATTTGATATCAGACTTCAAAACCATTTTTGGTTTTGGGGATTATTTTTTTTAATGAACTTTCTTCGGTGGGGCGCTTATTTTAATGACTATGGATATTCATTAAAATCTAATATTTTGGAATTTTCACTTCACATTCCATTAGTATATTTCAATCTATATTTTCTTATACCTCGCTATGTATTAACTTCAAAATATTTTAAATATAGTTTACGATTACTATTGAGTTTAATGGTAGTTTATTTATTGAAAACTGAATTAACCTATTATATTATTTCCGAAGATATTTGGCCAGAAGCCAATAGAGAATACAAACCTTTTGAATTGAATCATATTGTAGCTGTATGCATTGGTGAAATTTATGTGCTTGCAATAGCTTCTTCGGTATATTTAACTTCAATCTGGCTTAAGGAAAGAGAACGTAATAGAGCCATAAAAGAGAATCAATCTAAAATTGAATTGAAATATTTGAAAAATCAAATTCAGCCTCATTTCTTCTTTAATACTTTAAATAATTTGTATGCTTTATCGCTTGAATCCTCTGCTAAAGTTCCTGATGTGATTATAAAGCTTTCAAAATTGATGGAATATGTTTTATATGATATTGAAGGAACTAAATTTGTTCCTTTGATAAATGAAATTAATTATATTCAAAATTATATTGAAATCGAAAAACTTCGTTTTGAAAACGTAGAAGTAGCCATAAATATAGATTCAAATATTGACGCCGTCAAAGTTCCTCCTTTACTTTTTATATCTCTTGTAGAAAATGCCTTTAAACATGGTGGTATAAATAATGGCAACCTTAAAATAAAGATCAACTGTAAAGTCATTAATGGAACTGTCTTGAGTTTTGAAATTCTGAATAATTTTGTACTTTCACAACATTCAAAAACAAAAAAAGGTATCGGTCTAATAAACACTAAAAAGCGGTTGAAATTAATTTTCAAAAACCAATACACTTTCGAGCATAAAGTAAAGTTCAATTATTATATCATCTCTTTACAAATACCTATTCATAATGAAGATTAAATGTGTTTTAGTAGATGATGAACCATTAGCTATAAAAGTCCTTCAGAATTATTTTACCAATTTTGCGGATTTTGAAATTATTGGGACGTTTAGCAATGCACTGGAAGCACTGGAGTTTATCAATAACAATAGTGTTGATGCCGTATTTCTAGATATCAATATGCCTATGATGACTGGTTTTGAATTGATCCGATTAATAGAGTACAAAACTAAAATTGTAATCACCACTGCCTTTAGGGAATTTGCTGCCGAAAGCTATGAATTAGACGTTTTAGACTATTTAGTAAAGCCAATCCCATTACCCCGATTTATTAAATGCATCAATAGGATTTCAACCGAAATCAATTTAAAGAATAATATTAAAACGGAGATGCATCGAATAGAACCCCATATTTTTATCAAAGTAGATAAAAAAATGGTAAAAATAACGATCGATGAAATTCTGTTTATCGAAGGAATGAAAGAATACATAAAGGTCGTTACAGTTGACAAAACCTATATTACGCATAAATCATTAACTTCTTTATCCGAGGAATTACCTTTAGACCGATTTGTAAGAATTCATAAATCGTATACCATTGCTATAGACAAGGTAAAATCCATAGAAGGGAACCGTATCCAAATACTTTCTTACACTTTACCCATAGGACGAAATTATAGTAAAGATGTAAAAAGTAAAATTTTAGAATAAATTCCATTTCAATATTTTATTTGAAAAAGCATAAATTTCGAAAAAAAAGTATCTTTTTTTAACAAAAAGTGATTATTCTATAATTCTACTAATATTTATTCTAAATTATTTTTTTTTAATTTACTTAACAAATACATTTACCAACTTACTGCAAAAAAATAATAAATTAAACTAAAAACCAAACCATTTACAATCATGAGTTCAGAAAATTTACAAACCAAATGGGGACAATTTATCTCATTAATAATCGTCTTCTTCTTTTGGGGTTTTGTTGGGTCTGCCAACGACATTCTAATCCCAGTATTTAAAAAAGTATTTACTTTATCTCAAGTACAATCTCAATTAGTCGCATGGGCATTTTATGCTGCTTACTTTGTAGGATCTATAATTTTCTTTTTAGTATCCTTAAAACTTGATGTTTTACAAAAATTTGGATACAAAAAAACACTTTCAGTAGGCTTAATTATTTCTGCTATTGGCTCTTTTCTATTTATTCCTGCTGCAACAATGGAAAGTTTTCCATTCTTTTTAACCGCTTTGTTTACTGTAGGTTTAGGTTTTTCAATCCAACAAATTGTAGCTAATCCTTTAGCTATTAAAATGGGAAGTCCCTCAACAGGAGCCCACCGTCTGACTTTGGCTGGAGGTGTAAATTCTTTTGGAACAACTATTGGTGCCATTTTATTAGGAATCGCTTTGTTTGGAATGGGTGACGATAAAAAAACTTCCCTTTCACTGGAAGACATTAAATTGCCTTTCATTATTTTAGGACTTGCTTTTATAATAGTGGCCGTTTTTATGAACTTTTCTAAAATTGAAAACCCTGTAAAACTAGAAGAAGCGGAAATTAAACATGCGCACGAAAAATTCAATATTTTAGATTATCCACAACTATACTTAGGAATGTTAGCTATTTTTATCTATGTGGGAACCGAGGTAACTATAATTAGTAATTTACCTGCTTTATTAAAAACTGCAGAATTTGGCAGTATTTTAGAAGATGCCATTTCGCCATTTATAGCATTATACTGGGGAAGTTTAATGATTGGTCGTTGGAATGGTGGTGTCAATGTTTTTAACACCTCAAAAATAGCTAATATTGCTCTTAAATTTATTGTTCCAGCTTTAGGCTTTGGAGTTATTATTGGAGCTAATATATTTGCTGGTCATGATGTTTCTGCGTTTTATATTTATCCTATTTGGATATTAATATTCATTGCCGTAAGCTTTATAGGCGGTAAAAATGCAGGCAAAACATTAATGCTTTTTGGTCTTTCTGGCTTACTGATGATGTTTATTGGATTAGTTTGTACTGATACCGAAATTGCTAAATTCTTCCTTATTTCTGGTGGATTATTCTTATCTATTATGTGGCCTTCAATTTTTGATTTGGCTATTGCAGGGTTAGGCAAAAACACTGGAAAAGCATCTTCTTTCTTAATTATGATGATCCTTGGAGGAGGAGTAATTCCTTTGATTCAAGGAAGCATTTGCGATATTGACAGTACTAGTCCAAACGGAATATTTGGCATTTCTTGGACACATTTTTCTTATGTTGTTCCGCTTATTGGTTTTGCATATTTAGGGTTCTACGGTTTTTATTGCCCTAAAATATTAAAAAAACAAGGAATTAATCATATCGAAAGCGAAGGAGGAGGACACTAATTTTTAATACAATATAATACCAACCAAAAAAACAAACCAAATAAAAAATCCCATCAATGATGGGATTTTTTCATTTAATTCACTGAGACTAAAAACTGCTCTCTCAAACTTTTTTATTTATTTCCTTTCTCGAAATCAGCAACAAACTGTGCCAATCCAATATCAGTCAATGGGTGTTTCAATAAACCGTGAATAGCCGAAAGCGGTCCAGTTATAACATCGGCACCAATTTTTGCACAGTTTACAATATGCATCGTGTGACGAACTGAAGCAGCAAGAATTTGAGTTTCATAACCATAGTTATCATAAATCAATCTGATTTCTTCAATCAAAGCCAAACCGTCTGTAGAGATATCGTCCAAACGACCAATAAATGGAGAAACATAAGTAGCTCCTGCTTTTGCAGCCAATAAAGCTTGACCGGCAGAGAATACTAAAGTAACATTGGTTTTAATTCCTTTATCCGAAAAATATTTGGCAGCCATAACACCTTCTTTGGTCATTGGCAATTTCACTACAATTTGATCGTGTAAATCAGCTAATTCTTCCCCTTCTTTAACCATTCCGTCAAAATCCAATGCATTTACTTCGGCACTTACATCACCATCAACAAGATTACAAATATCAACGTAATGTTTCAAAATGCTATTTTTCCCTGTGATACCTTCTTTTGCCATCAATGATGGATTGGTTGTAACCCCATCCAAAACGCCTAATGCATGTGCTTCTTTAATTTGAGCTAAATTAGCCGTGTCAATAAAAAATTTCATAATATATAATTTAATTTGTGTGTTATTAAAATTTGGGCGTGACCCTTCGTGAAAAACTTCGGGTCGGGCTTTGCGTTTCAATCTTTCCTAGTCCTGAACTTGTTTCATGATCCTGAAACAAGTTCAGGACTAGAAAGGATTTTCACTGCAATCCCTCACGCTACTAAAATTCGGTGCAAAATTACAACTTATAATGATTCATAAGCATTTTTTCATATACTTTATCCGGTAAAATTCTCTTCAAGACAATAGAGAACTTTTGCATAAAAACACCTACTTTATAATGAATTTTAGGATTCGGAGTTTGAATAATTTTATACACCGCTTCTGCCATTTCATTAGGATTACTGCCGCTATCCACATGTTCATCCATAGTCTTTAATGTATTTCCATAGGGACTTTCATAAGCAGAACCTTTAATAACCGGAGCATGAAAACGTCCCGAAGCAATATTAGTCGCAAAATCTCCCGGAGCAACATTCGTAATATGAACGCCAAACGCCTTCACTTCCATACGCAACCCTTCCGTGATGAGTTCAAGAGCGCCTTTAGACGCTGAATAAACACTTCGGTAAGGCAAACCCATATAAGCGGCAATAGACGTAATATTGATGATTAAACCCGATTGTTGCGAACGCATTTGCGGCAATACCGCTTTCATCACTTCAATTGGTCCGAAGAAATTAGTATCAAAATTATTCTTAATCTCATGCATTGGAATTTCTTCCAGCGGTCCCGTAATCCCAACACCCGCATTATTGATTACAACATCCAGTCTTCCAGAAATAGCAATTACTTTGGCTACAGCCGCATGAATCGAATCCGTATCCCGAACATCTAAAGCGACCAAAGGAAAAACAGAATTCAAAATTCGTTCCGGGTTTCTGCTGGTTCCGTAAACAACAAAACCTTTATGATGCAAAAACTCGCCAATAGATTTTCCTATTCCTGAAGAACCTCCTGTAATTAGAACTATTTTATTCATGTTTATTGATGTTTATGATACGAAAGGTCCAAAAATAAAAAAATCCTCCCGAAGGAAGACTACTTATTTGTGTGTATTTCGAAAAGAATCTGAAATATCCCGACGCTTCGGGACAGATTTAAAAAAAAATGGCAAGCGACCTACATCGCACCGCTCAACCACGTACCCTTGCTATGTTCCCATCCTGGGGGATTCTGCAGGAGCTGGTCGTGTAGGACTTGCCGCTGCAAATATACAAACTTTTTATATTTTTGCAAGTGCTTTGTAGCTATAAAAATAACGTTGTATATTGGTGCATCAAAAAATCAAACTATGAGAAAATATAACTTCCTATCTTTCATTTTATTAGGAATCACTTTAGCAAGTTGCAATGAGACAAAAAAAGGCGAAAATACTTTATTTACCTTCGATATTTCTAAATTCAAGGAACAATATCAACCACAAGAAGTAATAGAATTAGGGATTTCGAACCCAAATTCGAAAGCGGTTGACAGTATTATCTATTACGTAAATGATAAAAAATTAGCTTCAAAAAAAGGACTTGACAAACTAACATTTGAATTGAAAGACCAAAAATTAGGCTACCAAAACCTAAAAGCTCTAGTATATTATGAGGGTGAAAACTCAGAAGCTACTGCAAGAGTAGAATTAGTTTCGAATATTCAGCCAAAATTATTGAAATACACAATCATCAATACATATCCTCACGACAAGGCTTCTTTTACCGAGGGTTTAGAGTTTTACAAAGACACTTTATATGAAAGTACTGGTCAAAATGGGAAATCTTATTTTAGAAAATACGATTACAAAACTGGAAAAGTCTATAAACAAGTTGACCTTGATAAAAAATATTTTGGAGAAGGAATTACTTTTCTAAATGACAAAATGTATCAATTGACTTGGCAGGAAAAAACAGGTTTTATCTATGATGCAAAAACTTTAAAACTAGAAAAAACCTTTGCATATGATAAAGATATTGAAGGTTGGGGAATGACGAATGACGGAAAATATATTTATCAAACGGACAAAACAGAGAAAATCTGGAAAATGGATCCAAATACTCAAAAAATGATTGACTATATCAATGTGTATTCTGGGAATTCTAAAATTAAAGCGATCAACGAATTAGAGTGGATTAATGGAAAAATCTATACTAATGTTTGGCAAAAAGACGCTATCGCTGTAGTGAACCCTGTAAATGGAGCTGTCGAGGGTATTTTGGACATGTCTGGTTTAAGAAAATTAATTAATGCAACTCCGGAAGATGTTTTAAACGGAATCGCCTACAATCCAAAAACTAAAACCATTTTCGTAACTGGTAAAAACTGGGATAAAATGTTTGAAATAAAAGTTTCAGAATAATTTTTCAAATGACAACACTCATCATCAATATAAAGGAATTACTTCAGGTTCGGGAAACTTCAATTTCAAAAGTGTCTGGTGCTGAAATGGCTATTCTTCCAACAATTAAAAATGCTTTTGTAGTAATTAAAGACAACTTAATTGCTGATTTTGGCTCAATGGATAATTTGCCTAAAATAAATGCTGATAAAACTATTGATGCAACAGGAAAAATGGTTTTACCTTCCTGGTGTGACAGTCATACCCATATTGTTTATGCAGGTAATAGAGAACAAGAATTCGTTGATAGAATAAATGGTTTGACTTATGAAGAAATTGCCAATCGTGGCGGTGGAATCTTAAATTCGGCAAAAAAACTCAACGAGTCCACTGAAGAGGAAATCTATGATCAATCAAAAGCTCGACTGGAAGAAATCATGCGTTTAGGAACTGGAGCGGTAGAAATCAAATCAGGATATGGATTGACAGTTGATGGAGAACTAAAAATGCTTCGTGTTATTCAACGCCTTGCTCAAAACTATTCTATTACCATAAAAGCAACTTTTCTTGGTGCTCACGCTTTTCCATTAGAATATAAGGAAAACCATCAAGGATATATTGATGTAATCATCAACCAAATGCTTCCAGAAATTGCCAAAAATAAACTGGCAGATTTTATAGATATATTTTGCGAAACTGGCTATTTTACTGTTCCAGAAACGGAACAAATCATGAAAGCCGGAATTCGCTTTGGCTTAAAGCCAAAAATTCATGTCAACCAGTTTAATTCTATTGGAGGAATTCAGGCTGGAATAAAGTATCACGCGCTTTCAGCAGATCATCTTGAAGTCATGACAACAGCAGATATTAATGCCTTAAAGAATACGGAAACTATGCCGGTTGCTTTACCATCCTGTTCTTATTTTTTGAGTATTCCTTATACACCTGCACGAGAAATGATAACCGCAGGACTTCCATTGGCATTAGCAACGGATTATAATCCTGGTTCTACTCCATCTGGAAATATGAATTTTGTGGTTGCTACTGCTTGTATCAAAATGAAAATGACTCCGGAAGAAGCCATAAATGCTGCTACAATAAATGGAGCGTACGCTATGGGAATTTCAGAAACCCATGGAAGTATAACTATTGGTAAAAAAGCAAACCTTATTATCACAAAACGTATTCCCTCCTTCTATCAATTGCCTTATGCTTTTGGCAGTAATCTTATTGACGCTGTATTAATAGAAGGTGAAATTTTTGAATAAAAAAAGAGGAACATAATGTTCCTCTTTTTTTATTTGATGCTTTAAACGATTATTTCAAAGTAAAACTTGTTTTAGAAACTAATTCACCTTTATCAAAAACATTTACAAAATAATTTCCTTTTTCGAAATTTTTTCCTTTTAAATCCTGTGAAACATTAACCGTTTTATTTTCATATTTAACATTAGTTGCAAAACTGTATGTTAAAGTATTATCTCCAAAAGTCTCTGTTTTTTTATCTCCTACCACATTATTTTTACTATCAATTACTTGAACGTAATACGTTTTATCTCCTGATTGTGCAATTTGATTTTCAGCAATTGTAAAACTAACTCTAAGAGCATCTGCTCTACTTGCTTTATCAGTTTCTATTTGTTTTCCAGAACTTCTTAATTTGAAAGCTGAACCTCTTGTGTTTAAAACAGTTAATTTTGAACCTTTTTCAACAGCTTTAGCCAGTTCTTCATTTTGTCCTGTTAACGCTTCAACATTCTTTTTAGTTTCTCCTAATACTACAACCGTACTATCACGTTGCGTAGTTAAAGTTGTATTTTGTTTTTTCAACCCTTCATTCTCGGCCATTAAAACTTTCATATTTCCTTGCAAAGCAATGAATTGTGTTTTATATTTTGACATAGAAGCTACATCACCTTTAGATTTACTTAAATCAGACATTAAGTTTACCACTTTATCTCTTTCTTGAATTAATTCATCAGACATTGATGTATTTTCCGCAATTGCAGCATCATAAGTAGATTTTAATTCTTGTAAATCTTTCATAACGGATTCTTTTTCGGTCAATGTAGATTTTAATTCTGTTTTAACTACATCAGCATCAGAAGTCATTTTAAAAATATACACTAAACTTCCCACTAACAAAACTGCTAAAACCGCTATAACCGCTTTAAGACTTGAACTGCTTTTTTGATTTTCCATAATTTGATTTTAATTTTTATTTTATACAAATTTAACAATATATAACTAAGTAATAACGTAAGTTAACACAATTATATTATTTTTGAAAAAAAAATATTTTTTTTAATGGAAAAAATTATCCCGTTTACAATCAATGATCTCGCAAAAATAACGAACCATCGAAGTGGTGAAATAAAGTTTGGAGAGAAAATGATAACAGTTCCAAAAGAGGCTGATCCTATTGCGTTTCTTAAAACTTGCGATGCTAAATATGTATTATTAGGAATACCGGAAGATATAGGCATAAGAGCCAATTTTGGCAGACCTGGTGCGGCATCAGCTTGGGATAGTGCAATAAAAAGCATTGCTAATATTCAGCACAATCGTTTTTGCAAAGGAAGTCAACTGGTTGTCTTAGGACAATTGAACGTTGCTGATGAAATGAAAGAAGTGGAATATTTAGATTTTAATGATATTGACGATCGTTCCAAACTAAGTAAACTGGTAGAAAAAATTGATAAGGATGTTTCTCATATAATTTTTAATATTCTAAAATTAGGAAAAACGCCAATAGTTATTGGTGGAGGACATAATAATGCCTATGGAAATATAAAAGGTGCGGCTCTTGCTAAAGGCAAACCTGTCAATGCTATAAATTTTGATGCCCATTCTGATTTCAGAATTTTAGAAGGACGACACAGTGGGAATGGCTTTTCATATGCTTTCGAAGAAGGTTTTCTAAAAAAGTATTTTATTTTTGGTTTGCACGAGAATTATACTTCAAAAAGCGTTTTGGATATAATCAAAAAAATTGAAGACCGTGTTCGCTACAATACTTATGATAGTGTAAACATTCGAAAAGAAAAAGATTTCAATCAGGAAATGGCTCAGGCTTTAGAATTTATCAACGACGATTTTTACGGAATTGAGATCGATCTTGATGCAATCCCCAATATCGCATGTAGTGCAATGACATTGAGTGGTTTCTCTGTAGAACAACTTCGCCAATTTGTTTCTTATTTTGCAAAAAATAAAAATGCTACCTATTTACATATCTGCGAAGGTGCACCTGATTTAGGAGAAGACAAAAACAATCATTTAATAGGTAAACTTATAGGCTATCTTATAACCGATTTTATAAAAGCAAACCAGTAAATTACAGAACTGTTCAATCGGCAAATGGGTTAAACGAATAACTCATTTAACCTAATCGATAAATAACACTATCTTTGCTCCCTTATCTATGTACTTAATACAAGATATTTAATACCAAAAATATGTTATTCGAAGATTTATCACTCTCAAAAAGTATACAAAAAGCCGTATTTGAACAAGGCTATACAAGTCCAACTCCTATTCAGGAACAATCGATTCCTCTAGTATTAGCTGGTAGAGATTTAATAGGATGTGCACAGACAGGAACAGGAAAAACAGCTGCATTTGCAATTCCAATCATACATCAATTACACCGAATTGTGGGTTCGTCTAAAAAAGCCAAACAAATTCGTGCTCTTATCGTTACTCCAACCCGAGAATTAGCCGTTCAAATTGGACAAAGCTTTGATACTTACGGTAAATATACCAACTTGACTCAACTGACCATTTTTGGTGGAGTTTCACAAAATCCTCAGGTTGATACCCTAAGAAATGGTGTCGATATTTTGGTAGCAACACCAGGAAGATTACTTGATTTACACAAACAAGGTTTTATTGATTTAGATCACTTACATACTTTAGTTCTTGACGAAGCAGATCAAATGCTTGATATGGGATTTGTAAATGATGTAAAGAAAATTGTAAAGCTTACGCCAAAAAACAGACAAACATTATTTTTCTCTGCAACAATGCCAATTGCCATTAGAGAATTAGCCGAAATGTTTCTTACTGATCCGGCAACAATTACAGTTTCACCAGTATCATCAACTGCCGAAAATGTGGAGCAACGCGTTTATTTTGTTGAAAAAACGGAAAAAAGGAATTTGCTTTATCATTTAATTAAAAATGAAAATCTATCCGATGTGTTGGTTTTTTCCAGAACAAAACATGGTGCAGATAATGTTGTAAAAGCTTTACGCAAAAATAACATTGCTGCTGAAGCCATACATGGTGACAAATCCCAAAATGCAAGACAACGAGTTTTAGATGCTTTCAAAAATAAAGAAGTAGGCGTTTTAGTCGCCACTGATATTGCGGCAAGAGGAATTGATATTGACCAGTTACCATTTGTTATCAATTTTGATTTACCAAATATTCCTGAAACGTATGTCCATAGAATTGGTAGAACGGGTCGTGCCGGAAATGGAGGAATTGCTATTTCTTTTTGTAGCAAAGACGAACATGCGTATTGGAAAGACATCCAAAAGCTAATAAAAGTGGACGTAAAGACAGTAAATGATCATCCTTATCCATGGCATTCAGGAAGTCCGGAAACTGCTCCAGCTGGTGCACAAAAAAACTCCAATCGAAGTGGTGGAGCCCATAAATCAAGAAAATCAGAAGTTTCAAAACAAAATAAGAAACGCTGGTATTAATACCTTTCTCCGGAACTAAATTTTCCGCTGTAAGAAATGCCTTTTTAACTTCCGTTAAAAAGGCATTTTGTCGTTAATAGACTTACATTCAACGTTTTGAATACAAAATACTCTTTTTTAAGTGATAATTTTATTAAATTTGATTTAACTTATTTAAACATTTAAAATTAAACACTATGGAAAATTTAGTTAAAAGAAACAGCGCTTTCCCTTCGATTAACACTGGCCTATTTCCGTCAGTGAATACATTTTTTGATGATTTTGTATCCCGAGATCTTTTTGATTGGGCTGATAAAAATTTTACAGCCATTGGCAGTAATTTACCTTCTGTAAACTTAAAAGAAACGGAAGATAAATTAGAAGTTGATTTAGCTGCTCCAGGTTTAAAAAAAGAAGATTTCAAAGTTGAAATTGACAACAACATGCTGATGATTTCTTCAGAAAAAGAAGAAGAGAAAGAAGAAACAAGAAAAAAAGATAATTACATTCGAAAAGAATTTAGTTATCAATCCTTTTTCAGATCTTTTAATCTACCCGAATATATAGATGAAAGCAAAATAGAAGCAAGTTACAACGATGGAATTCTCCATATTGTTATTGCTAAAAAAGAAGGCGCTAAGAGAAAAGAACATAAAACTATTGCTATCAAATAAAATTTATTTTTAATATATCCTTAATATTAAACAATAGATTAAAATCGTTAAGCCATTTTAAGCGTTGGTTTAACGATTTTAATTTTGGCTCATTAGTTTCTCTACCAATCCAAATTCATTAGAAAACAATTAAAAATAACATCAAAAAGTGATATTATGAAGCCGTCGAAACATTTTTTCAAAAAAAATCAATCTTTAATAGATAGAAACTTTCAAAATAAAGAGTTCGAATTAACTCATCCAAAACTTGAAATAAAAATCACTCTTGATGCTTCGGGAAATAAAAAAACACCACATCCATTATTGCTGCAAATGTATTCCAAAGAAAACGAGGTGCTTTTTATTTAAAAAATAAGTATTGCAATAAAAAAATGGAGCTTTTATAGACTCCATTTTTTTATGCTTATTATTCGATACTGAAAGGAATTTGATAGAATCAAAACTAAGAAACCGTTGTTAAATCGCTCCTTTTATTTTTTGTTATTAAGACATTGATAATTTTAAATAACTTAACCGAATCAAAAGGTTTTACTATAATATCGTCTATACCGGCTGAAATAGCTTCCTCAGTAATTTCTTCTTTATCAAATGCAGTTAATGCTATAATAGGAGTTTCAATTCCTTTAAAACGAATTCTTCTTGAAGTTTCAAAACCATTGATTAAAGGCATATTGATGTCCATTAAAATAATATCAAAATTCTCTTCTTCAAGAATTTGGATTGCCTTATAGCCATCATCAACAAGTGTACTTGTATAATTATTTTTTTTGAGTATTTTTTCAGTGACAATCTGATTGATTCTATTGTCTTCAACAACTAAAACCTTCAATTGTCTATTAGAACTTAAATCAACCGGGATATTATTTATAATTTCATTGGTTTTCTCAGGGTCAAATTCAAAAGCAATCGTAAATGTAAATACCGTTCCAACTCCAATTGTACTTTCTAGTGTAATATCACTTCCAAATAGGCTTAATAAACGCTTCACAATTGATAAGCCTAACCCCGTACCCTGATAATCTACTTCTTTTCTTCCAACTTGGACAAATTTTTCAAAAATCTTCTCTTGATCCTCAATTGCAATTCCTACACCAGTATCCTTTATCTTAAACTCTATAAAATGAGACTTATTGGTTACTTTCACTAAATTCACATCTATAAACACCTCTCCATTTTTGGTGAATTTCAGTGCATTACTCACTAAATTTATCACTATCTGGGAGAGCCGTAATTTATCTCCAATCAAATATTCCGGAATTGCCGAGTCAATATTGACAATAATAAAATTATTATTATTCTTTGCGATGAATGACAATGAGTTTTTAATCATGTTTATCTCATCCGAAATATTGAAGGTCAGATTTTCAAGAACGATTCTGTTTTCTTCAATTTTATTAATTTGGAGAACATCATTTACCAGTGACAATAAATATCTTGCTGAAAACTTGAGAGAACTCAGGTGTGGACTGTTAGCTAACTCTTTATGTTCATCTAATAACATATTAGTAATTCCAACCACTCCGTATAGAGGTGTTCTTAATTCATGCGTAATAGTAGAAACAAATTGTGATTTCAGTACTGATGCTTCTTCCGCTTTTTCTTTAGCAATAACCAATTTGTCATTGGCAAGAGACAGTTCTTTGTTTGTTTTTTTCTTGAAATTATTATTTTTAAATAAAGTATAAAGCAGGATTAATAAGAAACACAATACAACGATAAATAATATGACAATAATTTTAGATTTCTTCAAACTTTGATATTGTAAATCTTTCTCGGTTTCAATTTTATCAATCTCTCTTTTATATTCGTCTAATTCAAGATTAATGCCGGCCATATGAGCCTTTTTAAGTATCTCTTTATTATTAAGTTCTTCTGTAATTTTATTATAAATTGCTAGATTTTCGTAAGCCTTTTTGTATTCCTTATTATTTAATAAATACTTAGAATATTCCTGATGCGTAAATGACAAATCTGATTTCTCAATTCCTTCATTTCCTAATTTTATAGCATTTAAAAATGATGCCGTCGCTTTTGCATGATTTCCTTTAAAACCGTAGTACATTCCATTGAGCATATTTAAGGCTACAACTGATGACCCATCTCCATATTTTTTATGGTACTTATTGATAAATTTTAAATATGGAAAACCTTCATCAAAAAGATCAATATCAAAATAAGCCCATGTGATATTGAGTTTTGTCAAGACAATTTTACTTGAATCGGCTATTTTGTTACTGTATATTAATGAGTTTTTATAATAATTTATTCCTTTTTTATATTGCTTTTTTTCAAAACAATATATGTTTCCCAAATTATTATTGATCCAGGACTTTATAGTATCATTAGAAGTTTTATTACCATAGATTAAGGCTTTTTTAAAAAAAAAGATGGCTTTATCATATTCTGATAATTTCTCATAATTAGAGGCAATTGTATTATAAGAATTCGCTATAAGATTATCGTCCTTAGCATTTATTGCATGATGCAAAGCGAGTCTTGAAGTTATTAATGACTTTTCAAAATTAGAACTACGCAAGTATTTCGATGCTTCTTTTGTTAGTTTTGAAATCTCTTTTTTTGAGTGAGTTGGAGGTAAAGAATAACAATTAACATTAAAAATATTTAATGCTAATAATAATGATAAAACGATTCTAATTTGATACATATGTTGCTATTCTTAAGCCAAATATACAAATATATTAATAAGAAAAATACGCTCTTTGTTTATAATACCATAAAACCAAAAATTATATTTTTTAAAAATAAAATATTAAGAAAGTTATAGTTGGTTTGAACCTGAGTAGATAATTCAAATCAAAAAACCTATCCGAAAAAATCAAATAGGTTTTTGGTTTTATAAAAATTAAATTTAGTTATTCCTCTGACACAATTTCATTTTCATTTTCATTTTCCCATTGCCCAACAACTGATGTAGCTAGTGCATTCCCTAAAACATTAGTTGCACTACGAAACATGTCACAAAAATGATCTATTGGTAAAATTAAAGCAATTCCTTCAATAGGAATTTTAAACATGCCACACGTTGCCGCCACTACAACTAAACTTGCTCTTGGTACACCTGCAATTCCTTTGCTTGTAAGCATCAATACCAAAAGCATTGTCATTTGTGTTCCTAAATCCAAATCAATTCCATAAGCCTGTGCTATAAAAATACTGGCAAATGTCATGTACATCATACTCCCGTCTAAATTGAAGGAATATCCCAATGGCAACATGAAAGAAACAATTCTATCTTTTACTCCAAAACGCTCTAATTCTTCCGTAAGTTTAGGAAAAACAGCTTCGCTACTTGTTGTACCAAAGGCAATGATTATAGGACCTACAATTCTTTTAAGCAAAACTGTCATTCTTCTTTTAAGAAAAATATAACCTATTAGTATTAATACAATCCAAATTGACGAAATTCCTATTAAGAAAGAACCAAAGAATTTGAAATATGTAATTGCTAATTCCTGAAAATCTCTTACGGCAAATACCCCTGCAATAGCACCAAAAACGCCTATTGGAGCAAACTTCATTACGTAGTTTACCATTTTTAAAACAATATGAGATGTTTTGTCTAATGCATTTATAACTGGTTTTACATAATCTCCTAGAGCTGCTGCCGCTAAGCCGAAGAAAATAGAAAAAATAACAATTTGTAAAATCTCATTAGTCGCCATTGCTTCAAAAATACTTTTAGGAACAATATGCTCGATAAAGTTTTCGAAAGATATATTTTGAGTTTTTGCGGTCACTTCTGAAACAGACGCTAAATCAACATTTGACAAATTAAGTCCAACTCCTGGTTCCAATAAGTTTACAAAAAACATCCCTAATAATAAGGATATAAATGAGGCTGTAAAAAACCAACCTAATGCCTTTCCTCCAATCCTTCCTACCGCTTTAATATCCCCTAATTTAGCAATTCCTACTACAAGAGTTGTAAATACTAATGGCGAAATTATCATTTGAACCAATCGAATAAAAACTGTAGCCAGCATTTTTATTTTATTACTAAATGATTGGGCTGCTTCTGCAGAAATTAAATTATGAATAACAATTCCTAAAATGGCTCCTAATAGCATTGCTATTAGAATTTGGCCTGTTAAGCCTGAAAAAAATGATGGTTTCTTGGTTGTAGTTGTAGTCATTAAATTCGCAAATTGATTTCAAGGTTATGGTTCCGTATTTAGCTCGTCAAAATACAGAGTATGCAATTCTATTTTAAATAGGTTTTATTAATCAAATAAAAATCAGCTAGTACTATAGCCGCCATAGCTTCTACAATAGGAACTGCACGAGGAACTACGCACGGATCATGACGTCCTTTTCCTGTCATTTCAGTAATATTCCCTTTATTGTCTAATGATTCTTGTTTTTGCATAATTGTTGCAACTGGCTTGAAAGCCACACGGAAATAGATATCCATTCCATTGCTTATTCCGCCTTGAATTCCACCTGAAAGATTGGTTTTAGTTGTTCCATCAGGGTTGTATAAATCATTGTGTTCGCTTCCTTTCATTTTGACACCTTCAAATCCACTTCCAAATTCAAAACCTTTTACAGCATTGATGGATAACATTGCTTTACCAAGCTCAGCATGAAGTTTATCAAAAACAGGTTCTCCTAAACCAATAGGCACATTTTGAATCACACAACTTACAGTTCCACCTACAGTATCCCCTTGTTTGCGAATATCTCGTATGTATTCCTCCATGATTATTGCTGATGCCTCATCAGGACAACGAACAGGATTACTTTCTGTTTTTGAAAAATCTAATTCCTGATATGGTTTTTCCAAGAATATAGGACCTACAGAAGAAACGTAAGCATTAATCTTGATTTTGGGTAGCATTTGCTTTGCAATCGCTCCCGCTACTACTCTACTAGCAGTTTCACGGGCAGAACTACGCCCACCTCCACGATAATCACGTACTCCGTATTTTTTTTCATATACATAATCAGCATGACTAGGTCTGTAATTATCTTTTATATGAGAGTAATCGTCTGATTTTTGATTGGTATTGGGAATTATAAAACCAATAGGTGTTCCAGTGGTTTTGCCTTCAAAAATTCCAGATAGAAATTGCACATCATCTGGTTCTTTTCTTTGGGTAACAATAGCCGATTGACCTGGCTTTCTTCTTGACATTTCAAATTGAATTGCTTCAAGATCTATTGCTATTCCGGAAGGACAACCATCGATTATTCCGCCTAAAGCTTCTCCGTGTGATTCTCCAAAAGTTGTAATTCTAAATAGTGTTCCGTAGCTATTTCCTGCCATTATATTAAGTTTTGAACAAAAGTACTATTTTAGTTTAAAGTTTAAAAGCTTATCCAGAGATTTCAGGATAAACTATAAAAAAAACAATGCGTATTTATTGGCTTTAAATTCATATTAAAAACTATTTATTGGAAACATCTTCAAAATTGAGTCCATTTTTAAGTAGGCAAGTAGCTATCTTTTTTAAACAAAATATTTTAAATTTAATTATCGTCATTAAAATAGTACAATCTAAAAGTGTGAATTTTATAACTTTTCATAAAAATTCTATAAATTTATAATACCTTTAAGACTGTAATTTTGCAAAAACAAATACTCAACTTATGAAAAAAATTATTTTATCGGCTATTATGTTAATGGGATTAGCATTTACCACACAGGCACAAGACATTTCAAAAAACGCGCTAGGTTTACGTTTAGGAGGCAATAATGGTTTTGGTGGAGAACTTTCTTACCAAAGAGCATTAGGAAGCAACAATAGACTTGAACTTGATTTAGGTTGGAGAAATAGAAATAATTATAACAACAATGGTTATGATGACAATGCAGTAAAACTAGCAGCTTTATACCAATGGGTATGGAACATTGACGGAGGTTTCAACTGGTATGCAGGTGTTGGTGGAGGATTAGGTAGTTACAGTTATGATAATAACGATACTTCTTATAATGATACGTTTGCATTTGCAGCGGGAGATATTGGAATTGAATATAACTTTGATATCCCTTTGTTAATTTCATTGGATTTCAGACCTGAGTTTGGTGGAAATGGCTATTATGAAAATAATTATGGTTCAGATATCGCTTTAGGTCTTAGATACCAATTCTAATAATTAAGCAACTAAATATATTTAAAAATGCCACTAGAAATAGTGGCATTTTTTTATTTAATAATGATTTCTTTTTTAGAATTTATCTTAACTACACAAAAAGGATTTGTAAAAGCTTGAGTTACCATGCCGCCTGGTTCAGGTATTGTTTCCTTCACAGTTATAATTATGTTTTTATCTGTTTCTACAACAGTATCAATTCCTATTTTGTATCCTCCAGATGTTTTTTCTCCCATATTCAAAATAATAAAATTAGAATTCTGAATATCATTTGGGCTAATTTTATTTTTTAGATTTTCATCATTTTGCAACATTTTAATTTCATTTGGCTCCGAAAGAATTTCAAAAAAGCGAATACTTGCTCCACCATCATTTTGTTGGGTTAAGACTTCAAATAAAGGTTTTTTATCTGAGCTTTTTGTGGAAGAAGCTCCACATGAAAATAATAATATAGCAACAAATAAGGTAGAGATTTTTTTCATTTTTTTATTTTTTAATAATTAGATCCAGAATCTATTTAAAAAAGTAACCTTATAAATATTTATTTATTGCTTTTTTATATAAGTTTTCATATAAAGGTAAAATGTTTTTAATATCAAACTTTTTAGCAATCGAAAGGGCATTCCCTTTAAATTTATTCAGAGTGGCATCATCTTTTAAAATTTTCAGTGCATTAACCGCCATTTCATCAGTGTTACCTACATCACTCAAATATCCAGATATATCATCAAAATTAACTTCTGACAAGCCTCCTGAATTACTAGAAATTACAGGAACTGACCAAGCCATTGCTTCAAGAGCGGCAAGACCAAAACTTTCGGTTTCAGATGGCAGCAAGAATAAATCTGTATAACTTAATATTTTATCGATTTCATTGCTATTCCCAAAAAAGATCACTTTATCCTGAATTCCTAATTCCTGGCATAGATATTCCGCTTTTTCTTTTTCCGGACCATCTCCCACCATCATCAGTTTAGCCGGAATTTCTTTTTGAATATTATAAAATATTTTAATGACATCAGGAATTCGTTTTACTTTTCTAAAATTACTGATATGAGTTATTATACGCTCATTCTCTTTTGCCATTACAGAACGATGACAAGCAATACTGGGATCATTTACGTTTTTATCCAATTCGATAAAGTTGGGAATAACCTCAATTTCATTTTTTATATTAAATAATTTAAGGGTATCATCTTTCAAACTTTGGGAAACTGAAGTAACAAAATCAGATTTATTAATACTAAAGGTTACCGCAGGTTTATAAAACGGATGATTTCCAACTAAAGTAATATCCGTCCCGTGGAGTGTAGTCACCATTGGAATATTAATGCCTTCATCTTTTAGCATTTGTTTGGCCATATAACCCGCATAAGCATGAGGAATGGCATAATGTACATGAAGTAATTCAATTTTATAGAGCTTCACCATATCGACTAATTTGCTCGACAAAGCCAATTCATAAGGCTGATAATGAAACAATGGGTATTCCGGAACATTAACTTCGTGGTAATGCACATTTGGACTCAAAAGGGCCAAACGCACAGGTTGACTGTAGGTTATAAAATGTATTTCGTGACCACGTCGTGCCAATTCAAGACCTAATTCTGTAGCGACAACACCACTACCTCCAAAGGTAGGATAACAAACTATTGCAATTTTCATGTATATATTTTAATGAAACGAAATTAATAAAAATAGGAATGGGTTTATGAAAATTTAAGTTAAATACTTTTAAACTTAAATTTTCATTCGTTGAATTCTTATGGCATTTAAAATTGCCAATAAAGCCACACCAACATCAGCAAAAACGGCTTCCCACATGGTCGCTAATCCCCCTGCGCCCATTATTAGAACGATTAGTTTTACAGAAAAAGCTAAACCAATATTTTGCCAAACAATTTGTTTTGTCTTTTTTCCAATGTGTATTGCTGTAAAAATCTTTGTTGGTTGGTCATTTTGAATAACGACATCTGCAGTTTCAATGGCAGCATCACTTCCTAAACCGCCCATTGCGATTCCTACATCGGCTAAAGCGATTACTGGTGCATCATTCACACCATCACCAACAAACGCTATTTTTAAATACTCTTCTTTTAGTTCTGACACTTTTTGAACCTTGTTTTCTGGCAATAACTCCCCAAAAGCTTGGTCAATATTCAATTCTTTGGCGACAAGCGAAACTATTGCCTGATTATCGCCCGAAAGCATAATGGTTTTGATATTTAATTTGTGTAAGCTCTGAATGGCTTTTTTTGCATCTTCTTTAATTTCGTCGGCAATAATAAAATAGCCAACATATTTTTGATTGAGGGCAACTACAATAATTGTAAATGGAATAGTGTCAATTTCAGTGTCATAACTGATGTTGAATTTTTTCATCAATTTAGCACTTCCTACTAAGATTTCTTTTCCATCGACGAGTCCTTTCATTCCATGACCTGTAATTTCATTTACATAAGTAACTGTGGTGTCTTTCACAATATCCCTAGCATATTCAATTATAGCTGAACCAACAGGATGTGTCGATTTCGTTTCAATTGCGGCAGTATATTTCACCAAATCAGCTTCCGAAATTCCAACGGCTACGACTTTTTGGACTTTAAAAACACCTTTAGTTAATGTTCCTGTTTTATCCATCACCACAACTTGAATAGCGGCCAAAATATCCAAAAAAGTAGAACCTTTGATTAAAATCCCATTTTTACTGGCTGCACCAATTCCTCCAAAATAACCTAATGGAATGGAAATTACCAATGCACAAGGACATGAAATAACCAAGAAAATTAGTGCTCTGTACAACCAATCTTTGAAAACATAATTTTCCACAAATAATAGTGGAAGCAAACAAATTCCGATAGCCAGAAAAACAACTATCGGAGTATAAATTTTAGCAAATTTTCTAATAAACAATTCAGTTGTGGCTTTTTTAGCTGTGGCTTCCTGAATCATTTCAAGAATCCTAGATAATTTACTATCGGTAAAAATAGCCGTAACTTCGACTTGAGCAACAGTATTGAGATTAATCATTCCGGCAAGAACAGTTTCTCCTTTCGTTTTAGTATCCGGTTTGCTTTCCCCTGTTAATGCTGCGGTGTTGAAAGTGGCATGATCGGAAAGTAGTTTTCCATCCAAAGCTAATTTCTCCCCCTGCTTTAATTGAATAATTTCACCAATGGTAATATCCGAAGCTTTTTTAGAAATAGTTTCCAAAGCTTCAATAACATTTGCAGAATCCGGTCTTTGGTCTAATAATGCCTTGATGCTTAATTTAGCTCTTTTTACAGCTAACATTTGGAATAATTCACCAATAGAATAAAATAGCATTACGGCAACACCCTCCGCATATTGGCCAATTCCAAAAGCCCCAAGTGTAGCAATGCACATTAGAAAAAATTCTGAAAAAATAGCACCTTTACGGATACTTTCAAAAGCTTCTTTTAACACTGGTAAACCTACCGGAATGTAAGCGACACAAAACCACGCAATCCTAACCCAACCCACAAACCAGGTTTGAGGAAAATAATTGTCAAATCCAATCGCTGTTATTAGGAGTAGAAAACTTAGTATTGAAGGTAAAAACATCCCAAAAAAACTATCACTTCCATTGGAATGATCGTGGTCGTGATCCTCGTCAGAATGATTTTCAGTCTCGCTATGAGAAGAACAACATCCGGTATCTTCGTTCGTTTTAATACCTTTTTTTTCTTCTGAAGCGCAACACGATTCTTTGTCACTGACTTCCTGTTTATGTTGGTGTCCCATTTTTAATAATTTCATTCGTAAATTGCAATTACATATCCTTTTTAGATCGTTTCTTATTAAGCCACTTATTAGCTTTATACGTAATATAAGCGGAACCACTTCCTACAATTGCTCCTGCAAATACATCCTTGGGATAATGAACACCTAAATGCATTCGAGAATATCCTATGGCACTAGCCCAAACAAAAGATGGTGCAATGACATACCATTTTGGATAAGCCAAACTTAATGATGTTGCTGTTGCAAAAGCTAACGAAGTATGCCCCGAAGGAAAGGAATAGCCTGGTGCGGAAGTCGCTTTAATTATATCTGGATACGTATTAAATGGTCTTTCTCTTTTTATGGTGTGTTTTAAAGCGGTAGTTATAAATGCAGAAACCAGAAACGTTTCACCAATAAAAATTGCCTGTTTCTTGATTGTACTGTCTTTCTTTATCAACCCTACGGAATAAATAATAATAGGAGTTGCAACACTAAAGGGAACAGCAGTATTAGTAACGAACTTAAAAGAGGAATCAAAATTTTCATTTCTATGAACACTGATATGTCGTAAAATATTTATATCAGTATTTTGGGCATTTAAAAATGTTGTGCAAAAAAGAAATACCGTTAAATAGCTAGCTTTAAATACGTTCCTTTTATTTTTCATAGTATTAATTTACATATCAAATATACTATAATACATGGAGTAATTTTTAACTAAATGTTTCAAAATAAAATTCTTAAAAGGCCATTTTAATAAAAATAGGCCAATATAAAATTGCTTAATAATTTCATATTGCCCTAAAGCTAATTATTGTCTTTAATTGCGCTATTTTACAATTGCATCATAAATCACTTCTTGAATATCTTCTCGAATATTTTCTTTTGATAATTTATTTTCAGTAGCCAATGGAAAAGTTCTATTGGACAAAAACACATACACGATTTGTGTTTCAGGATCAGCCCAAGCCATCGTGCCGGTAAAACCAGTATGTCCAAAACTAGTCATTGAAGCACAACCACAGGTAGGACCCGCTGTGCCTAATTGAGGTTTATCAAAACCAATACCTCTCCTATTTCCTGCAGCACAAAAATAACAAGTATTGAAATCATTGAATGTTTTCTCGGAAAAATACTGGTGATTGCCATAATTCCCTTTTTGCAAATACAATTGCATAATTTTAGCCACATCCATTGCATTAGAAAAAACACCGGCATGTCCTGAAACACCGCCTTCTAGAGCAGCCGATAAATCATTGACATATCCCTGCAAAATTTGATGGCGAAAATAAGTGTCCATTTCTGTTGGAGGAATTCTGTTTTTATCAAACTTATTCAATGGATTAAAAGTCGAATTATTCATTCCGAGCGATTGATAGAAATTCTCTTGAATTAAATCCTCTAATTTTTTACCCGTTGCATTTTCTAAATAATCTTTAAGGATCATGAAAGTAAGATCACTGTATTTGTATTCTTTTTTTAATGACAATTTACTTTTAACAATCATTTTCATTATCGTGTCATGAAAATCATTTCTTATAAAAAGACTGTCTCCCATTTTTTTAGAAAATTGCTCCTCAGCAACTTTTCTAAAATAGGTTTCAGAAGGAAATTTCGACTTATCCATGGTAGCTTTATAAAAAGAAAGCCCAGCAACAAGTCCAGCATAATGAGATAATAATTCTTTGAAATGAATGTCTTCTTTATTCGAATTTTTAAAGATTTGAGACATGGTTCCCAATGTCGTTTCCATATTAATTTTTTGCTGATCATATTGTTGCATCACATTAGGCAAAGTAGCCAGAATCTTTGTTAATGATGCAACATCATAAATATCTGAATCCAAAACCTTTAAATCGTTATTGTAGGTGTGATATCCAAATGATTTTTGGTAAATCACTTTCCCATTTCTAGCCACAAGCACCTGAATTCCTGGAGTCATTTTAGCACTAATCGCTTTTTTGGCAATCAAATCAATTTTTGATAAAATGCTAGAATTCATTCCTACATTTTCTGGAGTCGTAAATCCCAATCGGTTCAATTTTTCAGTTGTTAAACCATCATTAACTTTGAAATTTGTATTGATGGATACCGGCAATTTACCTTTAGCCTCAATGGCTCCAAAAATCAATTCAGCGGAAACAACTTGTGCAATATCGCTATTTTGATAGGAAACAACTAATCCTTCGATATCTTCAAAATTTGCAATAGGTAATAAGGAATAGGGTTTAGTAAAAATATCCAAAACAACATTATTATTACGGGCTAAATAATTGATTTTAAACAATTCATCAGAATTTAAATCTCCATTTTTAAAAGCGACATCTGACTTATGATACCCTATTATTACCGTTGTGAATGGTTTCAATTTTACTTGTAAACTATCCAGATTAGTATCTGAAATGACCGTTACATCTGCATACTTTTTTAGAGTGGAAATAAAAGAATTGTTGTTATCATCTCCTATTTTCACATAAGCGATCTTTTGTTTATCCAAATTTTTAATAGGCAAAACCGAAGCTGTATTTTTCAAAACAGTAATTGCATTTTCATACAATTCATACTGCAAAGCTTCGTTTTCCGCTGAATTTAAATCGGTAAACAAAGTAGCTGTTTCAATAGGTTTATAAGAATTCAATCCCGCTTTATATTTGAATTTCAATATTTTCTTTACGGAAGAAGCCAATCTTTCTTCACTAATTAAATTAGCAGAATACCCAATTTTAAATTTTTCAATAGCTGACGGAACATCTTCAGGAAATAATAAGATATCATTTCCAGCCATAAATGCTTCAAAATTTATTTCGCTGGGCATACTAGTATTACTGACAGCTTTCATATTCAAAGCATCAGTAAAAATAAGTCCTTTGAATCCCAATTCTTTTTGAAGAATATTCGTTACCACATTATAGGAAATCGATGAAGGATAATTCGATCTTGGTTCTAAACTAGGAATATTTAAATGTGCCACCATGACAGAAGAAAGTCCTTCGTGAAACATTTTTTTGTAAGGGTAAAATGCTACTTGTTGTAAATTTTCTTTGGAAGCATTAACTGTGGGTAATCCTTTATGCGAATCTATTTCCGTATCGCCATGACCAGGAAAATGCTTGCCGGTAGAATAGACACCTTGACTTTGAACCCCCTTCATTAATGCAATTGCTCGTTCAGTAACCTTATATTTATCCTCCCCAAAAGAGCGAAAACCAATAATTGGATTTCTTGGATTAGTATTAATATCAAGTACCGGTGCAAAGTTAAATTGCAAACCTA
The DNA here is from genome assembly GCF_048284325.1 of Flavobacterium esculini. Taxonomy (NCBI): domain Bacteria; kingdom Pseudomonadati; phylum Bacteroidota; class Flavobacteriia; order Flavobacteriales; family Flavobacteriaceae; genus Flavobacterium; species Flavobacterium esculini. The sequence continues at coordinate 55,689 of NZ_JBLVPI010000013.1, forward strand.
ATCGTTTACTTTGTGCTCCCATTTGCACTCCAACTTTCTCAATCAATTTCATGTCTTGGATGGCTCCAAGAGTCATATTCCAAGGGTATCGAGAGGTCGAATCCAAACGCATGCTCAAACCCCATTCGGCATCATTACCAATAAATAATGGAATTTTTGACTTAGTTTGAAAACGATTACTAAGTTTTGCTTGACGAACCGGACCACCTTGAAAGAAGATTAATCCTCCAATTTTATTTTCCAGTATGAGTTTGTCAATTGCGTTGAAGTGCACAGTATCTTTATTGGAATAAGCAGCAACCATAAATAATTGCCCTATTCTTTCCTCCAGATTCATTGCATGATAAACACTATCGACCCATTTATTACCTTCCGGAGCTATTTCAAAAAGCGTCGGAATATCTGGACTTTTGCTGTCAAGCTTTTCTGCCGACGGGATGGTGGTTAGAATTACTTTAGGCTTATTAATTTTTGTACCAACACAACTAGTGGCAACAAAGAAAAATAAGACATAAAAAAGAACCATTTTGATGCCTATTTTTTTCATTGAACTATTTTTTAAAAAAAGCGACTATGCCAGCTATCCATGGCTGGAACTTCCCAAGATTCATTGTATTCTTCTATATTGTTAACCAAATTATTGAAAACGATTGTGTTTTCAGTAACGGCTTTATCTTTTACCATTTTCTTAAAATCAATCAGAGGCTTGTGAGCAATATGTTCCCCTAATTTGAAAGTCACATTCATTTTATCCAACAAATCGACATTGTATTTTTGTTCTAAACTTTGGATAAATTCTACAGAAGAATCTATAGAACAACCTGTTGCAGCCTGAACATCTTGATTTACGGCAATAATAATAAACCGGTTGTATTTTAATTGGTAAGATGATTCTAAACTGGTACCATGTGCAGCCCAACTTTCAAGAAAAAATTGCAAAGCAGTTTCGATTTCAGAAAACTCTTCATCCGAAAATTTTCTGTTCGATTGATAAATCCATATCTTGGATTCTTCTGGTAAATTTTCAAATGGGATATACATTATATTTATTTTAAATTTTGAATAAAAACAGAACCAAAATCTGATTTAATACTTCATTACAAATCTTGGGCGTTAGCAATTAACTCGGCAATGTCCATAACTTTTACATCTCCTTCTCTTTCCTTATTTTTAATACCATCAGTCATCATCGTATTACAAAAAGGACAACCCGCAGCAAGAATTTCTGGTTTTGTTTCTAATGCTTCTTCAGTTCTCTCAACGTTGATTTCCTTGTTTCCAGGTTCAGCATCTTTAAACATTTGCGCACCACCAGCGCCACAGCATAATCCGTTGGCTTTAGAACGTTTCATTTCTAATAATTCGGCATCTAATTTAAGAATCAAATCTCTAGGTGCTTCATATACATTATTGGCCCTTCCTAAATAACAAGGGTCATGAAAAGTAATCCGTTTTCCTTTGAATTGTCCTCCTTCAATAGTTAATCTTCCATCGTCTAATAGCGATTTTAAAAACTCTGTATGATGAATCACCTCATATTTTCCACCTAATTCTGGGTACTCATTTTTTAACGTATTAAAACAATGCGGACAAGCAGTAACAATTTTCTTTGCTTCATACCCATTGAGAACTTGAATATTCATCATCGCCTGCATTTGAAACAAAAACTCATTACCAGCCCTTTTAGCCGGATCTCCGGTGCAACTTTCTTCTGTACCAAGAACTGCGAAAGATACATTGGAACGATTTAAAATTCGTACAAATGCCTTCGTTATTTTTTTTGCTCTATCGTCAAAACTTCCTGCACAACCTACCCAAAATAAAACTTCAGGTTGTTTTCCTTGAGCTAGCATTTCGGCCATGGTTGGCACTATTAAACTTTCTGACATAATATTTTGTTGATTCGATTATTCGCTTAAACGTTTATTCGGTTATTCGTTGATTTGATTATTCGCGTAAGCGGTAATTTGTTGATTCGGTTTATCAGTTAAACAAATAACCAATTAAACAACTATTCATTTTTCCAATTCAAACGGTCTTGCTGATTGTATTGCCATGGTGCTCCATTATTTTCTATATTGGTCATCATTGCATTTATTGGCATTGGTGCTGCACTTTTTTCCATTACTAAATAGCGTCTCATATCCATAATAATAGAAAGAGGGCTTATACTTACCGGACATTCCTCAACACATGCATTACATGAAGTACATGCCCAAAGTTCTTCAGGCATAATATAATCATTCAATAATGATTTATTATCCGGAACAAAAACACCCTTATTAGCATCTATATTTCTTCCTACTTCTTCCAGTCTATCTCTTGTATCCATCATGATTTTACGAGGAGACAATTTTTTCCCTGTTATATTGGCAGGACATGCAGCCGTACATCGACCACATTCAGTACACGTATAAGCGTTCAATAATTGTACCCAATTTAAATCCTGAACATCACAGGCTCCAAACTTAGCAGGCAATTCGTTATCGGTAACTGGCGCAGCCGCAAACGGATCAGCGCTAGGATCCATCATCATCTTCACTTCTTTAGTAACTGATTCTAAATTATCAAATTGACCTTGTGGGTTTAAATTTGCAAAATAGGTGTTTGGAAAAGCCAATAGTATATGTAAGTGTTTTGAAAAATACAGATAGTTCATAAAAATTAAAATACCGGTAATATGCAGCCACCAAAATATTTCGGTAAGAAGCATCACTAACTCATTTGACATTCCATTAAACAATGGCGCAATAAATTGACTCACAGGAAATGAACCTGCTTTGATAAAATGAGAAAAGCCACCAGGTATATTTTGTAAGTGTAAATCTGAAGCATTCATTAATAAAAACAATATCATCAAAACAACTTCAAAATAAAGAATATAATTAGCATCCTTTTTAGGTGAACCTTCTAAATCAGAACTAGAAAATCGTTTCAATTTGATAATATTCCTTCTAATCCAAAAACTAAAAACAGCAACTAAAACTAAAAGAGCCAATATTTCAAATGAAGCAATCAATACATTATAAGCAGTACCTAAAAAAGCAAAAACTCTGTGAGTACCTAAAAGTCCATCAATAATTATTTCCAATAACTCTATATTGATGATTATAAATCCCACGTAAACAATAATATGAAGGACTCCTGCAACAGGTCTTTTTATCATTTTTGATTGTCCAAGAGCAATCATAGCCATATTTCCCCAACGCACTTTTGCGTTGTCTTTACGGTTTACTGCTACACCAAGATTTATATTTCGAATGATTTTTTTTATATTCATATAAAAATAACCAAAACCGATAACTAATAATATGGCAAATAATATATTATCTAAATAGCTCATATTGCTAATTTTTTTCTTTTATAATCGTATCATTTTTTGGAGCAACATAAGGCTTATTTTTCTTTCCAAATAAAGAAACATTCACATATCTTGTAGGAGCGAGTCTTATATCTTGCAATAACAATTCTAATTCTTTTGTTGTAGCTCTAATATTTTCGTAAAAAGCCTCATCATTTAATAATTTTCCCATAGAGCCTTTTCCTGATTCTAAACCACTCATAATACCGTCAACTCTTGCCAAGGTTTTATTTAGATTTTTGACAGTTTTACCCAAATCTGCTTTATTCAGTGAATCAGATATTTTAGAAAAATCACCTGTAATTTTATTAAAATTCTTAACAGCTCCTTGTATTTGAACTTTATTATCATCTAACAAAGTATTAACACTTACTGTAGCTATATGAAATTGCTCTATAGTCCTACTTAACTCTGCTAAACTAATTTTCAAATTTTCTTGACCATTTTTATCCAAAACATTGTTAATTCCTGATATTAATTTATCAGTGTTAGTCATTATTTTTTCTAATTTTTCCTGAAGAGGAGCTAATTGATCCCCTACTTTATCAGTAAGTCCTAATTTTGTATCTCCTTGAAGTTTCTGGCCATCAACGGCTAACGTTTTATCATTAAAATTCGGATTGATTGCAATTTGTTTTCCACCAATGAATCCAGGCTCATAAATAGAAGCAGTACTGGATTTTGAAATAGGAAAGTCTGTTTTCAATTGCAATTCAACTAGTAAATTACCTGTATTTTCATTAATTGTAATACTGCTTACTTTACCTATTATTAAACCGTTTAAAGTTACAGGAGCCGATGCTGCTAAACCTTCTACACTTTTATATTCAACATAAAACGTTTTGTAATTTGTAAAAAGGTCCCTACCTTTTAAAAAACTATAGCCCCAAATGAATAATAAAATAGATGCAATGACTAATATAGCAGTTTTAATTTCTCTCGTTATTTTCAAAATGTAATTTTTTTTGGCAAAATTAATGTAAAATATTTTAACTTGTACTTATTTATTTTAATGCTTCTTGAATACTAATTTTTTCTCCGTTTTTGAATGCAATCAGATACGCTGAAGTATATCCTTTTGATTTTGCAACTTCTAAATTCTGTTTTGCAATTTTATAATCAGAAGTTGTCCCATAGACATATTTATAAAAAGTTCCGTTATATGATGTTACCGAAACATTATATAATCCTTTAAAATTAACTGGATTCAATTTAATATTCTTGTTTCCGGCAGCAATTTGAACTTTAAAAACAACTCTTGAGGGCTCAGCAGTAGCATTGAATTCTGTAACCATTTTTTTTTCTTGAATCCTTTCAAATTTAGTGTTTTTTGAAGTATCTTTTATTCGATTTTTAGCTGTTTTTTCTGACGGATATTCTTTGTTATTTTGATCTTTTTCAATTCCAAAATACTCTTTTTTATACGTAATAATAGCATCTGCAATTGCTTCAGCCATATTATTTTGACCAATTTCTGAATTTAAGTAAAGGCCTTCTTCATTATTGGATAAAAATCCCAATTCAATCAACACACTCGGCATATAAGCTGCATCTAAAACCCATAACGGTGTTTGCTTGATGCCTCTTGATTTTCGATTCACTTTATTTCTAAAATTATTTTCAATTTTTGATGCCAAATTTATGCTCCTATTCAAATATTCTTCCTGTAAAATTTTTAGTCCAATCAGCGTTTCAGGATTTTTAGGATCAAACCCTTTATAAGTTTCTTTATAATCTTTTTCTAATAATATGACAGAATTTTCATTTTTAGCTATTTCCAAATTAGTGTTACTTCGAGCTAAACCCATTACAAATGTTTCTGACCCATAGGGAATTGGGTTTTTAACAGAATTGCAATGTATAGAAACAAATAAATTAGCATGAATACTATTCGCTATTTTTGGTCTATCAATTAATTCTATAAAAACATCCTTTTTTCTTGTATAAATAATGTGTATATCTTTATCTTTTTGAAGGTATTTTTCTAATTTTAAGGTAGTTTTAAGTGCTATTTCTTTTTCAACAAAACCATGATAAGAATTCCCTGGATCTTTACCACCATGACCCGCATCTAAAATAATTATAAATTTATGGTTGGATTGACAAAAAATATTTAGAGAAAAAAAAAGAAGAGAGGTAACTATTGCGGTTTTAATTTTTATAATTATTTCCAAAATTTAAGTATTTTGACAAATTTAATATAAATATTTTAACTCTTATTACTATTTAAGCGCTTCTTCAATGCTAATTTTCTCTCCATTTTTAAAAGCAATTAAAAAAGCAGAATTATATCCTTTATCTTTTGCTTCTTGTAATTGTTTTTTCGCCTCGTCATAATCAGCGGTTTCACCATACATATACTTATAAACCCTGTCATCATATTCTACAGAGATATTTTTTAGTCCTTTAAAATTTTTAGGTGCCAATTCTACTTTTCTTACACTAGCAGAAAGCTGTACCTTGAATAAAGCTGCAGAATTATCACTGTTTTTCAATGTTTTTTTAAGTTCGCCAGAATTGAAATTCCCTTTTGGTTTTGATTGAGAAGAGGTGTCTCTTATTGGTTTCTCAATAATTTTCTGAGAGGGCCTAACATCAATAACTTCAGTCTCCTCATTTCCATAATAATCTCTTTTATAACTTATGATTGCATCAGCAATTGCTCTGGCTATGTCATTTTGACCTTCTTCTGAATCTAGGATATTTCCTTCTGTGAAATTAGAAATAAACCCCATTTCAATTAATACTCTTGGCATATATGCTTTGTGCAACACCATATAAGGCGCTTGTTTAACCCCTCCACCTCTTATTTTTTTTCCTAACCTCTCAAATGCATCTTCCACTTTACTTGCCAATGAAATACTGTTATCTAAATATTCCTCTTGCATCAAAGTCATTCCTATCATCGTTTCTGGAGAATTTGGATCAAAACCTTCATATTTTTGTTTGTAATCTTTTTCTAAAGTAATAACGGAATTCTCTTTTTTAGCAGCCTCTAAATTTGAAGCTACTTTTGTCATACCCATTACGTAGGTTTCTGTACCATATCCCTCCGTATTTCTGTTTGCATTGCAATGTATAGAAACAAAAATATTAGCATCAGCACGGTTTGCAATATTGGCTCTTTCCACTAAATCAATAAAAACATCCGTTTTTCGGGTATAAATCACATCCATTTTAGGGGTAGCTTCTAAAATCCTTCCAACTTTCAACACCACAGCCAAAGCTATGTTTTTCTCGACATGTCCGTTATAAACTGCACCAAAATCATGAGCACCATGACCCGCATCTAATGTTACCTTAAATATATTGGATTGACTATAGGTCGAAAAAGAAACTATTGTAAAAAGAAGCGTAAATGTTATTTTTATTTTATATGAAATATGCATAAATACAAAAGTTAATTTTAATTAAAACACTACGGTTATAAATTCTTTATTTGATTATTTTTGACAAAAAATAATATGTAAGTTTGACATGTCAAAAAACAGGCCATAATTTTACAAAAATAGCATTTAAACCTTTGCATACAAACTTATTTAATATCGTTTTATTATCAATTTTCCTAACATTAGGGTCTGGTAAATTATATTCCCAAGATATAACAAAAAAAACAACAGCTATACCTACTAAAAAACAAACAGACAGCCCCATAACCATTGTTAACAATACTGGAAAGTTGACTGAAATTGTAAAAAAAGAGACCGATTCTATAAAAAAAGACAGCATAAAACCAAAAAAAGCATTTCTTGATGGAAAAGTAAAATACAGGGCTGAAAAATATGTAAAATTAGATCAAAAGAAAAAACTTATTACTTTATACGATAAAGCGGAGCTGTATTATCAAGATATAGAATTGACATCAGGGATTATCGTCATGGATTATGAAAAAAATGAAGTCTACGCTGGTCGAATAAAAGATTCTACAGGAGCATATACACAATATCCGAATTTTAAGCAAGGTGCAAATGTGGTGGAGCCTGACTCGATTCGTTTTAATTTTAAAACAAAAAAAGCTTTAATTTGGAATTCCAGATCTGATCAGGGAGAGTTTAAAGTAAAAGCAGCTATTACTAAAAAAGAAAACGATTCGGTTTATTTCCTAAAAGGCGCCCGCTTTACAACATCTACAGATGTAGATAATCCGGAATATTATTTCCAAACCAACAAAGTAAAATTTATTCCCGGCAAAAAAGTTATTACAGGTTTAACCAATATGGTTATTGCCAATGTTCCAACACCAATAGCTTTGCCTTTTGCTTTTTTCCCAATGAGTAAAGAAACCAGCATATCTGGATTGATTTTACCTAGTTATAATGATTCTAATACGAGAGGTTTTTCTTTACAAAATGGAGGTTATTATTTTGCACTCAGTGATAATTATGATTTAACCGTTTTAGGAGATTATTACACTAACGGTAGTTACGGGCTGCGCTTTGAATCAAGTTATGCTAAACGGTATAAATATCGTGGTAATGTAAATGTACGGTTTGAAAATTTAATCTCGAGCGAAAGAGGATATCCAGATTACTCCAAACAGAAAATCTACAACATCCAATGGTCTCATTCTAAAGATTCTAAATCAACTCCAAACTCGAGTTTTTCTGCTTCGGTAAATCTTGGAAGCAGTAAGTATTTTAGGCAATCTATAAATCAAGCCAATATTGGTTCTAACCTTAATAATACCTTAAGCTCATCGATTTCTTATAGTAAAACATTCAATTCAGTACCGCAAGTTAGAATGTCATTGACAGCAACACATTCTCAAAATACCCAAACTGAAGAAATCAATATGACTTTACCAACACTGCAATTAAGTGTGGATCGTATATACCCTTTTGTTGGAAAAGACGGTGTCAAAAAAGGATTTTTTAAAAATATCAATCTACAATATAATTTAAACGGTAGAAACAGCATAGTTACCAATGACTCTTTATTCTTTAAACCTCAAATGTTTAGAGATGCAAAAACGGGTATCGAACACACTATTCCATTGAGTACCAATTTTAAATTATTTAAATATTTCAGCGCTTCTACATCTCTTAATTATAGAGAAGTTTGGTATGCAAAAACTATTAAAAGAAGCTATGATGAAGACCAAAGCAAAGTAGTTGATAATATACAAAATGGTTTTGACGCCTTTAGAACATACTCGTTTTCATCAAGTTTAGGAACTACTATATACGGGACATTCAATTTTGGAGCCGATAAAAAAATAAAATCTATTCGACACGTGATGCGTCCATCTGTTTCGTATGGCTATACCCCTAGTTTTGAAAAATATTATGACACCTATGCCTCTGATGCAACCGGAACTATGACAAAACAATATTCTCGATTTGAATCTGGGATTTTTGGAGCCCCAGGCATCTCAAATTCAAACACTTTAGGTTTAGATTTAAGCAATACATTTGAAGCTAAAGTTATCGACAAGGACAGTACTAAGGTTGAACCAAAAAAGATAATGCTACTAAACAATCTAAATCTTTCAACCAGTTATAATCTTAATGCTGATGGTAAAACGTCCCTTGCTTGGTCACCAGTAAGAGTAAGTGGAGGTACACAACTTTTTGAAAACAAAATGAATGTGAATTTTGGAGCTACTTTAGACCCTTATGCAATTGATAATTCAGGTGCCCGAATTAATATCTATAATATTGATAATGGAGGAAGCTTATTTAGAATGACAAGTGCAAATATGACTTTAAATTATTCGCTTTCAAGCAAAGAAAAAGATAAAACTAAAGACAAAAACGTTCAAAGCGAAAGAAACGGTGGTCGAGAAGATGATCTATTTGGAAAAAATACTGATTTAAACGATACTCGAAAAAGTCAATTTGATGAAACTGAAAAAGGTGAAGATAAAATTACTGAATTTTTCAGCTCTAAACTGCCTTGGGATATGACATTTGCCTATTCACTCACTTACGGAAATAACAATCGAGAAAAGAAGATTATTGGTAATTCCATAATGGTCTCTGCAAATGCAGATATAACTCCTAAATGGAAAGCAGGTGTGTCAACAGGCTATGATTTTGTACAAAATGGAGTTACATTCACCCAACTTCGTTTTGAAAGAGATTTATTAAGCTGGAGAATGGACTTTAACTGGACACCTTTTGGAACAAATGCAAATTGGAGTTTCTTCATTGGGATAAAATCAGGCGTATTAAGTGATATAAAATGGGATAAACGAAGCAATACAAACAGATAATTACTTAGCCCCATTCTTGAATAAAATAAATATTGAAAATTTTCATTCTATACAACAGACTATTTTAAGAAAATTAAAATAACGTTATATTGCCTTTCAAACATAAATTAATTCATCTATTTTATGAAAAAAATAATTTTTACCGAAAATGCTCCTGCACCAATTGGCCCATACAATCAAGCTGTTCTTAAAGGAAATACGCTGTACACATCTGGACAAATTGCAATAAATCCAGCTACAGGAGAATTAGTTACAACTACTATTGAAGCTGAAACCGAACAAGTGATGGAAAACATGAAAGCAGTTTTAGAAGCTGCTGGAATGACATTTGAAAATGTATTAAAAACTACAATATTCATAATGGACATGAATGATTTTGGAAAAATAAATACCATTTACGGGTCTTATTTTAACGAAAAAACCGCTCCAGCTCGTGAAACGGTTCAAGTGGCTTGTTTGCCTAAAAATGTAAATGTAGAAATTTCTATGATTGCAATGCTATAGCATTTAGCAGTAATTGTGCCGTTGCCTCATTTGTAGCTAATGGCACATTATGCACATCACAAACACGAATTAGCATATTGATATCAGCTTCATGAGCATGGCTCGACAATGGATCTTTAAAAAAGAAAACCATTTGAGTTTTACCTTCAGCAACTCTGGCTGCAATTTGTGCATCACCTCCAAGAGGACCTGAAAGCATTTTTATTACTTTGAAACCTGAATTTTCGGCTTTACCACCAGTCGTTCCAGTTGCAATTAATCTTATTTTTTCTTCTTGTAAAACAGTTTTGTTCTTTTCTAAAAACTGAACCAAGTCAGCTTTTTTACCATCATGTGCAATAATTGCAATTTCCATAAATTATTTATTTGCTATATGATACGCAATAAGTCCATCAATTGGTCTTCTTAGTACGTTACCTAATTTCAATTCATATTTGTCGAAAGTCTCTTGCAGCTCATCTTTTAAATAAAATGCAATTGAACCTACGAAGTGAACAGGTACTTCTTTGCAATTATCATATTGTTTAATATAATTTTTTACAAAAGATTTCATTCCTTTGAAAATTATTTTTCTACAAAACTCACTCTCTTTATGCTGAATTAAGAACTTTGCAAATGTTGCTAAATAAGCATTTGGATTTGGTTCTTTATATAATTTGCTTTTAACGGAGTCAGGATCTAAATCGTATTCTTTTTCAAATTCTACTGCCAATTCTTTTGGCATTTTATTGAAATAATATTTTCTTATTAATTCTTTTCCAAAAACATTACCACTACAATCATCCATTACTATATAACCCAATGATTGCACTTTTTGATGTAATTCTTTTCCATCAAAATAGCTACAGTTAGATCCCGTGCCTAAAATACTAACAATCGCTTTTTCACCTTTAGGTGTCGTAGCATAAACTGCAGCATACGTATCCTCTTCAACTACAATAATTGCGTTAGGAAAATAGTTTTGAAAAATTTGTGAAAGTGAAACTTTCATTCTTTCGGTTCCACAACCTGCACCATAAAAAAATAAATGTGTGGCTTCTTTTTTATTTTGCAAAATATCAAAACGATCATTTAATCGTTCAATAATTTCATCTCCTTCTAGAATTTCCGGATTTAATCCCAGTGTTTGTGTTGTGAACAATACTTTTCCGGCATCGTCTATCGCAATCCAATCGGCTTTGGTAGAACCACTATCAACTAATAATCTCATTTTCTTGGTTTTTTTGGTTTTTTTGTATTTTGATTTACTTCTTTAAAATGCGTGCAGTATAAAATTTACATTAAAAAAAGTAAACAAAAAATAAAATCCCGTTAAATATAAATATAACGGGATTTGTAAATATAAAGAATTATTTTAAACCTGCAATGTGTACAGATAAATCAATTAATTTGCTAGAATAACCATATTCATTATCATACCAAGAGATGATTTTGAAAAAAGTAGAGTTCAATCCAATTCCTGCATTAGCATCAATGATAGATGTTCTTGAATCAGAAACGAAATCTTGAGAAACAACTAAATCTTCAGTATATCCTAAGATACCTTTCATTGTAGTTTCAGATGCATTTTTCAATACAGCCATAATTTCTTCGTAAGTAGTTTCTTTTTCAACTTTTACAGTTAAATCAACTACAGAAACATCCGTTGTAGGAACACGCATTGACATACCAGTTAATTTTCCGTTCAATGAAGGAATAACTTTCCCTACCGCTTTAGCAGCACCTGTAGAAGATGGGATGATGTTACATGAAGCAGCACGTCCACCTCTCCAGTCTTTTCTAGAAGGACCATCCGTAGTCATTTGAGTTGAAGTTGTTGCGTGAACAGTAGTCATCAACGCTTCAACAATTCCAAAGTTATCATTAATAACTTTAGCTAATGGAGCCAAGCAGTTAGTAGTACAAGATGCATTAGAAACAACCATATCAGTTGCTAAAGCTTCCTCATGGTTTACTCCCATTACAAACATTGGAGCATCAGCAGAAGGAGCAGAAATAATTACTTTCTTAGCACCACCTTTGATGTGCTCGTTTGCAGTTTCAATAGTTGTAAAGAAACCTGTACATTCAGCAACTACATCAACATCAACTTCATTCCATTTTAAATCTGCAGGATTTCTTTCAGCAGTAATACGGATGTTTTTTCCGTTTACAAAAAGTTTTCCATCTATAACTTCAACAGTTCCATTGAAACGACCGTGAACTGAATCATATTTTAATAAGTAAGCTAAGTGATCTACATCTAATAAATCATTGATTGCTACAACTTCTACATTATCTCTGTTGAAAGACTCTCTGAATACAATTCTTCCAATTCTTCCAAAACCGTTTATTCCTAATTTTACTTTTGACATTTTAATTTAATTTTTATTTGTATTTATTTAACTTATATAAAGTCTAATTTGCTCACAATAAACGTTAACCTATCCTAGGTTGACATTATATCTGAAACTCTTAATAACTCTCTATCAATTTCTGTTTTACCTTTAATGGCTTGTTCTAATGGTGTTAAGGTAACTTTATCGCTTTGTAAACCAACCATATAACTTGACTTCCCTTCTAATAATGATTCAACAGCTTTTACTCCTAATCTACTGGCTAAAACCCTATCGAAACATGATGGTGAACCACCACGCTGCATATGACCCAGAACAGAAACTCTCACATCATACTCCGGTAAATTAGCTTCAACATAATCTTTTAATTCGAATACGTTTTTACCTATTTTATCGCCTTCTGCAATCACAACGATACTGGATGACTTTCCTGAAGCTTTACTTTTTTGTAATGATTCTAATAATCTTTCCAATCCTAAATCTTCTTCCGGTATTAGAATTTCTTCAGCTCCAGCTCCAATTCCTGCATTTAAAGCAATATGACCTGCGTCTCTTCCCATTACCTCTACAAAGAATAAACGGTTATGGGAACTTGCAGTATCTCTAATTTTATCAATTACATCTACTACCGTATTTAATGCGGTGTCATATCCTAAAGTATGGCTTGTACCAAAAATATCATTATCAATAGTACCTGGAATTCCCATAACTGGAAAGTCAAATTCACTATTAAATAATAGACCTCCGGTAAAAGTTCCATCTCCTCCTATTACAACTAAAGCATCAATTCCAGCTTTTACTAGATGTTCATGGGCTTTCTTTCTACCTTCAGGAGTTCTGAATTCTGATGAACGAGCCGATTTTAAAATCGTACCTCCTTTATTTACAATGTTGTTTACGCTACGAGGTCCCATTTCTTTGAAGTCACCTTCAATCATTCCTTGATATCCTCTGTATATTCCTATGCATTCTATGTTATGATAAGCACATGTTCGAACAACTGATCGTATTGCTGCATTCATTCCTGGTGAATCTCCACCTGAGGTTAGAACACCAACCTTTTTTATTGTTTTTGGCATTATTTAAGTATTAAAGTGTAAAATTAGCAAACATTCAGCACTTTTAAAGCTGCATTTTTTATAAATTAGCAAAGGGCTCTAAATTCAAACGTTTTCGTTAATAAGTTTTTAAAAAACCAAATTAAAACCTATTTTTTTTAACAAAATTAAAAAAAAATCAACAATTATTTGATAATTAACAATTAATAAGATTTTTATTCTTTTTTACAATTAGTAATAACTTGTGAGTAATCCAAATTTTAGTTAAAAGTAATATCGTGATTGATCCCCGAAAATCACGAGATAATTATAAAGTTAAAACACATATTACATCTTTACAATCTAGTCTTTCAAAATATCAAATAACCACAAGTATTAATCCTCTTTAGGAATTATAGCTTCCTGATTTGTTTTTTGCTTTTCTGTAGAAGGTTTTTTAGGGTTCGAAAAATTAATATAATCAGGCGATAAATTAGAATCTTGATCCTCCCCTGCACTTGTTTTAACCTCTCTTTCCAATTGATGTTTCTTAAATATTTTATTTACCAGTTCTTTAAAAGTATCAAAATCTACTTCATAAGAAACCCCTAAACCTTGCGTATATCCTATCCCCTGACCTATATAATTAATATCATTTTCTTTATTGAAAAGACGTAAATTCATAGTTCCGTCTTCATTAACTCTATAAAGGACTTCTAAATCCCCAACAATTGCTGATTCATTTATTCCTCCAAAAGGAACACCCACTTTACCATTAATCGTAATTCTTTCATTAATTTTTGATGAAATCGTCGCTACAAATCTTCCGTCGGTTTCTCTTCCTATTCTTTTATCTGCACCTATAAAATTAATTCCAACTTTGAATTTTTCATTGTCCGTTTGAATTATTCCTCCTAATAAGCTTGTTGCGGTTTCAAAGAGACTTCCAGAAAAGTCAGATTGGTTTACTCCTTCCGGACTTAAAAAACCACCTGACGATAATAAATACAAAGCTTGGGTTTGTCTCACATCTTTATCATTCAACTTGTATTGAATTTCTGATTTTAAAACATTACTAACCGTTGGGAATTCTATATTAAAATCGGGTTCAGGACTCGTTAAATCGCCGCGGAGACCTATAACAACTTCCACAGGAACTTTAGTGTTAAACGAAGAATTTTCTAATAATACAGCAGGATTTGCAGTAGTTTTATACACAGCCTCCAAATTTAATTGTGCTTTCATAGGATTGCCTTCCCAAGAAATTGAGCCGCCTTTTTTGACAGCAAACTTTTTATCGATTAATCCACCATATTTAAAGTTATAGGTTCCTTCATAAGCCTGGAAATCTCCCCACATATTAAATTTACCTAATGTGTTTATCTTAAATAACAAGGATCCAAAACCTTTTCCTTTCATTCCGTGTCCGGTATTTCTATCTAAAATAACTTCCACTTCTGCATTTGGAGTAATATCAAAATCAAACTCTAATTCAAGTCCTTTATAATTTCTGCTATTCTCAAAAATTCCTTTTTCGATATTATACTTTTCTTTTGGAGTCACAAAATGAATGAATTTATTATCACTTACACTCTCAGCATTATTAATAGGTATTTTTATTGCGGTTCCTTTTTCTGATTTTGCATCCACTTTTATAAATAAAGAATTCGTAGGTCCCTTTATCGTTGCGGTACCGTCTATAAACGCAGTACCATAATAAGCAGCATCATCACTGTCTTTTGTATCTAAAGCTAGAAGTCTTTTGGAATTAATGCTCAAATCTAATTTCCAATCGGCAAAATTTTTATGTTCGATACTTCCATTCAAAGTTCCCTTTGTGCCGTATTTTGTATCCGTTAATGTATTATTTCTAAACAAAAACTTTTCATCAACCAAGTCAATGATGGTTTTATCTTTTAATTCATAATCCACATTCAAATACGGAACAGTCAATCCAGCATTGTCAACAAAGAGACGCCCATTGATCTCAGGCTTTTTTAGATTTCCTTGAATCGTTGAATTCCCAGATACAAATCCTCTGATATTCGATAAAACTTCACCACCCAATGAACTCAATGTTCCCAAATTGAATTTCTCGAATTTTAGTTTTAAATCTAAAATTGTTTCCTTATTTACGATTTCAAAATTTCCGTCAGCATTAAATGATTCTAAATTTTCATTTTCGATATTGGAATTTATTGTAAACTTTTTGAAGTTTTCATCACCTTCAATACTAAAATTCAAAACACCTAAATCCGTTTTATTCAAATTCAAATGATCAATTACTATTGAGGCTGTTGGCTGATAAACATTTATATTTTGCTTATAATTTACTTCCCCATTTATATTTCCATTAAAAACAAACTTCTCGTTATCTGGTGTAATTTTGTTTAAATCAACATCTTTAAAAGTCAGCTTTAAATCTTTGTAGGAAGTATCTTTTAAATCTCCCATTAGCGAAATCTCTTGATCTTCGTGCGACAATATTATATTATCAATATTGAAGTTTTTAAACGCCTTGTCAAAAACAATTTGGTTATCAGGTGTGTCTTTTGCATTCAAAAACCACAGATAATCCTTAAATTTAATCTCTGATTTACTGATTCCTACAACATTTTTATTGGCTGCATTTATGGTATGATATAAATTTAAATTATAATAATCCTCTCCTTTTACTCCTCCTTTAAATTCAGAACGAAAGTATAATGTATCTTTCATGGTTATATTTATCAAACTAAAATCTCGAATTTTATAATATTTAGTTTTCAGGCTATCTAATTCAATATAAGCATTATACAATGGATTTTTATTATCAACCGAAATTCTGATATTGTCAAAAGTATTATCCGAAGCAATTATTTTAGGCGAATTAAAATTGAGTTTGAATTCTTGATTATCCGAGTTAATATTTCCTTTAACGATGGTATTTGATCCAATAGAAATTTCGGGATAAAATATTTCAATAATTTTATTATAGATCGTAAAATCAAATTTAAGAAACTGTCCTTTTTTTACCTTAGCTGGTTTGTAATTCGTATAAAGGCTTCCCAAAGAATTGGTAATCATGTTTTTCAACTGATTGAATTCATATTTACCTACAATCTCGCCTTGAACAATATCCGGAGAATTTACGGTTATGGTTCGTACTCTATTCCGGTCAAAAGTTGAACTTATAGCAAAATCATCAAAATTATAAGTACCCTTCGCATTTTGATAAGATGTTTTATTAATATAAACATTTCCCTGAAAATTTTCGATATTATTTCCGGAAGCCTGAACTACAACATCACCTTTAAAAACAGAAACGGAATCTTTTACTAACTTTAATTTAGATAAATCTGCATTTTCAACATTAATATGAAAATCATATCGGCTGTCTTTTTTACTTAAATCCAATAAACCGTCAAAAGTCATACTCAAATTAGGATCATTTACAGAGACTTGTCCTTTGTAATTTGGCATTTTAAAAGTACCATTTACAACAACATTTGTGTACGTATAATTATTATACTCTATTTTGCTGATGTCCCCTTTAATAGCGGTATCTAAATATTTTTGCTTAAACCCTTTTCCATCCACATCAATATTCATGCTTACTCTCCCAACATCTTTTCTTTCGAATAAAGCACCGACATCAAAATTTTCTAAAATAACATTACCCACATAAGAAGCTTTGTCAATTACATCAATATTTTGTATTTCTAAGTTAGAAGTTACTTTTCCTAATGCGGTAATCATAGAGAAATCAGCTTCAACTACAGTGGTTGAAACGCTTGAGGTTCCTGAAGCTGAAAATCTACCTAATTTTTTCAAAGAAGTAGGTAATTTATTTCCTAAAATATTGGGTAATATGACTACCAAATTCTCGTAGGTAGAGGTTAACTTATCAAACTTTGCATACATGGAGAATTTTTGACCTTTTTTAGCAAACAGATTTTTAAAATTGATATCACCATTGATTTGTGTCTTTCTATCATCAACCAATTCTAAATTTTTAAATCTCAAATCATTAAGAGTCCCTTTAACACTTGTCTTAGTGTAAAAATGCTGGTTTTTACCTAATTCTTTATAAAAATAACGAATATCATTTGAAGCTATGGAAGCCGAATTCAATTTGATATCAAACTGAACTTTATCCGTAAAATTAGAGAAATCTTCAATTTTATAATTTAATACAACAGTCCCATTCAATATTGATTCCCTTGTTAGCAAATCAAGTTTTTCCAGTTTTAGGTACTTTTTTGAATAACTGAATTTTGAGCTTAAATTTTTTACATACAAACCACGAGAGTCTAAAAATGACATTTTATTAATCATAGTAGTCACATCCGGACCGTATATTTGAAAATCACTTACTGAAGCGTTAAGCTTAGTAAAATCGAGATCTTTTGGGTTTTCCCGATTATCATCTGTCAAAATAAAATGGCCATTAGTAATATAAACCTCTTCAGCAGATAACAAAAAATGCTTCCCTGATGGCTTCCCTTTACCAAAAGCAGCAATAAACTTATCTAGATTGGTTTCTTTTTCATTTTTATACGTTTTCATATTAAACAACAATCCGTCTAAACGCAATTCGCCAAAAATCAAATCGCCATCTAATAATTTTTTCCCTTCTAGAACATTCGTTTTTATGCGATTCGCATAAATTAAAGTATCCTTATGATGATCCAGAATTAATACTTTTTTGAATTTTACACCTCCAAAAACCGAGATGGCAACTTCATCTATAGAAATATTAATTCCAAAGTCTTTATTAATGCTTCGAACAAAATATTGGGCAATTTTTGTTTGAACATAAGGTGTAGAAAGGGCTATTCCAAGCACCAATAAAAGTAGGATAAGTCCAAGTAGAGAACGAAATACTATTTTTTTTAACTTTTTGATACTTATATAGTGTTTTAATTTTTTATAAAATTTTATTTTGCTTTTGGAAACAACAGTAGCTTTAATAAAAATTCTTTAATTTTGCCTTTTTATGTAAAAAAAGTTTTTACATAGGATTGTCAAATATAATTCAAAATTTGTGCCTTTTTATGCAAAATCCCGAGGTTTTTATTCTTGCAATCGAAAGTTCTTGCGACGATACGGCAGCAGCCGTTTTACAAAAGGACAAAGTACTTTCAAACATAGTGGCTAATCAATTGATTCACAATCAATATGGCGGTGTAGTTCCTGAACTTGCTTCTCGTGCACACCAACAAAATATAGTTCCCGTCATTGATGCTGCACTTCAAAAAGCAAATATACAAAAAGAACAGTTGTCAGCAATTGCTTTTACCCAAGGTCCTGGATTGATGGGTTCGCTTCTGGTAGGAAGTTCATTTGCAAAATCATTGGCATTAGCGTTAAAAATTCCTTTGATTGCAGTAAATCACATGCAGGCCCATATTTTAGCGCATTTTATTCATGAAGAAGGATTTGAAAAGCCTACCTTTCCTTTTTTGGCCCTGACCATAAGTGGCGGACATACCCAAATTGTGAAAGTGAACGATTTTTTTGACATGACAATTATTGGTGAAACTACTGATGATGCTGTAGGAGAAGCTTTTGATAAAAG
Source organism: Flavobacterium esculini (assembly GCF_048284325.1). NCBI lineage: Bacteria > Pseudomonadati > Bacteroidota > Flavobacteriia > Flavobacteriales > Flavobacteriaceae > Flavobacterium > Flavobacterium esculini. The sequence continues at coordinate 74,701 of NZ_JBLVPI010000013.1, forward strand.
TGCCAAAATACTGGGGCTTCCTTATCCAGGTGGACCTTTAATAGATAAATATGCTCAATTAGGGAATCCAAAAGCTTTTGCTTTTACAAAACCAAAAGTTCCCGGATTAGATTTTAGTTTTTCCGGTTTAAAAACCGCTATTTTATATTTTATTCAAAAGAAAAAACTAGAGAATCCAAATTTTATAGAAGAAAACCGAAATGACATTTGTGCCTCCATCCAATACACAATTATTGAAATTCTGATGGATAAATTAGAACTAGCCGTAAAGGAAACGGGAATAAAACAAATAGCAATTGGCGGAGGAGTTTCGGCTAATTCAGGAATAAGAAATGCTTTGGCGGAAGCCGAAAATAAATATGGATGGAAAACATTTGTTCCTAAATTTGAGTACACCACGGATAATGCTGCAATGATTGGAATTGTAGGTTACCAAAAATTTTTAACTGGAAATTTTGAGACTTCATCTGTTGTTTCTAAAGCAAGAATACAATTCTAAATTATGCAATTATTTTATAACCCAACGATCAACGAGACCACTAAAAACTTTTCTTTTGACAAAGAAGAAAGCAAACATATTATTAAAGTATTACGTAAAAAAGATAGCGATATTTTATATGTAACCAATGGTTTAGGACATTTATTTAAAACTGAAATCACTTTAGCTTCCGACAATAAATGCACAGTGAAAATCATTTCTTTTGAAAAGTCGGCACCTTCAAAATTTCATTTGCATTTAGCAGTTGCCCCAACTAAAATGAATGATCGCTTCGAATGGTTTTTAGAGAAGGCAACTGAAATTGGTATCCAAGAAATAACCCCTATTATTTGTGATCGTTCTGAACGAAAAGTAATCAATACCGAAAGATTTGATAAAATTATATTGACTGCCATGAAGCAATCTAATGTATTATTTCTACCAAAATTGAATGAGGCGATATCTTTCAAAGAGTTTATTAAACAAAAACAGGAAGGTCTAAATTTTATAGCGCATTGTGAGGAAACCAATAAAAAAACATTGAAATCTGCGTTAGAAGCAAATCAAAATGTTACTCTATTAATAGGACCAGAAGGCGATTTTACAGAAAAAGAAATCGAATCAGCACTTGAAGCCAATTACATTCCGGTTTCTTTAGGTAATACAAGATTACGCACAGAAACTGCCGCCATTGTTGCGTGTCATAGCGTTGTTTTTGTTAATGAAGAATAAGAATTAATGATTCTGAATTTATAGTTATGAAAAAAATATATTATTTATTACTATTAATTTCTGTCACCTCATTTTCGCAGGAAATCGCATTATTAAAATATAGTGGTGGCGGAGATTGGTACGCTAATCCCACTTCATTGCCTAATTTAATCAAATATTGTAATGCAAATATCAATACAAAAATAAAACTTAAACCCGGAACTGTAGAGCCAGGAAGTCCGGATTTACTTTCCTATCCATTCGTTCATATGACTGGTCATGGAAATGTAGTTTTCAGTGATACTGATGTAATTAATCTCAGAAATTATTTGTTAGCTGGTGGTTTTCTCCATATTGATGATAATTACGGTATGGATCAATACATTAGAAAAGAAATAAAGAAACTATTTCCAAATACTGATTTGGTCGAAATTCCTGCAAATCATGCTATTTTTCAAAAACCCTATGTTTTTGCCAATGGATTACCAAAAATACACGAGCATGATGGAAAACGACCACAAGCTTTTGGAATATTTATAGAAAATAAATTAGTCCTTCTTTATACTTTCGAATGTGACTTAGGTGATGGCTGGGAAGATCCTGAAGTGCATAACGATCCTGCAGATGTTCGCGAAAAAGCACTAAAAATGGGTGCTAATATTATGAATTATATCTTTAATAATTAATATAAATCATGCAGGCTACAACATGCATGAGAAAACAGCAGCAGGAATGTCTTACAAGCTATAAATATTGCCTTGTACGAGCTCGTTAAATAACAAAAAATCATTATATATTCTAATAAATACAGTAACTATATCGTTATAGTTATTTCTTGGATTTTATTTAAAAAAATTTTTTTTATTGAATAATTTGTTATAAAATTGCATTATTATTAACCCAAATCAATTTTTTATAACAAAAACCTATTATTATTATGAAAAAAATTCTTTTAACTGCAACAACATTCTTGATGTTATTCTCATGTCAAAATGACCAAACAGAATCAATAGAAACGAATGCTACTGCACGCCGTTCTTGCGCTTCCCAGGATGTATTAGCGGAACAATTAGCAGCTGATCCTACATTAGCTTTAAGAATGAATCAGATTGAAGCTTTTACACAAAAATCAATGCTAACTAATAAATTAGTAAATGGCAAAGTTGTAATTCCAGTAGTTGTTAATGTATTGTATAAAACTGCAGCAGAAAATATCTCTGACGCTCAAATACAATCTCAAATTGACGTATTAAATAAAGATTTCACTGCTACAAACCCTGACTTCAGTAGTACTCCTGCTGAGTTTGCTGGTGTCGCCGCAAATGTTGGTATTACTTTTGAATTAGTAAAAATCAATAGAAAATCAACTACTAAAACTTCATGGGGAACCAGAGATGCCATGAAAAAAACAAAACAAGGAGGATTAGACCCAACTTCACCTACAACAACTCTTAACTTATGGGCTTGCACAATAGGCGGAGGAATATTAGGTTATGCACAATTCCCTGGTGGTTCATTAGCAACTGATGGAGTTGTCATTGATTCTAATTATTTTGGATTATCTAGTGCTGCAAGCTACCCTTACAATTTAGGTAGAACTGCAAGTCATGAAGTAGGTCATTGGATGAACCTTAGACACATTTGGGGTGATGCATCTTGTGGAGACGATTTAGTTTCTGACACTCCTGTTCACAAAACTTCAAACTTTGGTGTACCAACTTATCCATATGTAAGTACCTGTTTACCAGCTCATAATGAAATGACTATGAACTATATGGATTACACTGACGATAGAGGAATGTTCATGTTCACTAATGGTCAAAAAGCAAGAATGAGTGCTTTATTCGTTTCTGGCGGAGCTAGAGCAGGTTTCGGTATATAATTTTTTTAGATTTTTATAATTTAAGACTCGCTACTTGTTAGCGGGTTTTTTTTTAATATTAAATCAATCCTAACTTTAAAACTATCCTATCATCTGTAACATTTTAGTATTAAAAATTATTATAAATCATTAATACATGCCAAATATTAATCGTAAATTGCTTGTTATTTAAGTGACAAACAATGATTTATAACACAAAAAACTACTATTATGAAAAAAATTATTCTATCCGCAATTGCATTTACAATGCTTTTTTCATGTCAAAATGATCAAACAGAATTAACTTCGGCTACAACAAATGCTATTGTCCAACGAACATGTGCTTCCCAAGATGTATTAGCGGAGCAATTGAAAGCCGATCCAACATTAGTGTTGAGAATGAACCAAATTGAAGATTTTACAAAAAAAGCAATATTAACAAACCGTTTAGTAAATGACAAAGTAGTAATTCCAGTTGTGGTAAATGTATTATACAGAACTGGTGCTGAAAATATACCTGATGCTCAGATACAATCCCAAATTGATGTATTAAATAAAGATTTCACTGCTTCAAACTCTGATTTCAGGGACATTCCGACTGAGTTTTCTGGTGTAGCAGCTAATATAGGTATTACTTTCGAGTTGATAAAAATCAATAGAAAATCAACAACTAAAACATCTTGGGGAACTAAAGATGCCATGAAAAATTCAAAAAGAGGAGGATTAGACCCTACTTCGCCAATTACAACTTTAAATATTTGGGCTTGTAAAATAGGCGGAGGAATCTTAGGATACGCTCAATTCCCTGGTGGCTCATTAGCAACTGACGGAGTTGTAATTGATTCTTTCTATTTTGGTTTATCAAGTGGTGCTAGTTCCCCCTATAATTTAGGAAGAACTGCATCTCACGAAGTTGGCCATTGGATGAATCTACGTCACATTTGGGGAGACGCTTCATGTGGAAACGATTTAGTTGCTGACACCCCTGTTCATAAAACCGCCAACTTTGGTGTCCCAGCATACCCATTTGTAAGCTCTTGTTTACCAGCTCATAATGAAATGACTATGAATTATATGGATTATACTGACGATCGAGGAATGTATATGTTCACTAATGGCCAAAAAGCAAGAATGGCTGCTTTATTTGTTTCTGGTGGAGCAAGAGCCGGTTTCGGTATATAATTTTTAGATTTAGAATATAAAACTCGCTACTTGTTGGCGAGTTTTTTTATCTTTATATCCTAAAAAATATAAATGATTACATCAAGAATTATAGCTAATGGAATTTTAAGAGCAATAAGTACTATCGTTTTAGTCGCTGTAGCACTTTATCTCCTATATCAAATTCAATCTGTGCTGATTTATCTAATAGTTGCATTAATTCTAACATTGATAGGAAATCCTATTTTAGATTTTTTTAAAAGAAGATTAAAATTCAAACATGTATTTGCAACAATTGCGACATTACTGATTTTTGTTCTTATTATAGCTGGATTTATAATGATGTTTATTCCTTTGATTTCATCACAAGGTCAAAATTTATCACTTTTGAACACTGCCGAAATTGAAAAAAACATACTTCAATTGATTAATCAGATATCAACATTTCTCGAAAGTCACCATATTGATTCCGCCAAAATACTTAAGGACAATAATTATGCTTCAAAATTAAATTTCAATTTTATTCCAAATTTTCTAAATGCAATTTTGGGTACAATCAGTAGTTTTGGAGTGGGATTGGCTTCTGTACTTTTTATTACTTTTTTCTTCTTAAAAGACCGGTTGTTATTTAAAAATGGAGCTAAAAAATTAATTCCTGATAGCCACGAAGATCAAATTTTAAATTCTTTAGACAAAATAAATTACTTATTGTCTCGCTATTTTATTGGATTACTACTCCAATTATTTATAGTTTTTATTTTATACTTAATTGTATTACTCATTTTTGGTGCTCCTAATGCAATTATCATCGCCTTTTTATGCGCAGTTTTAAATATCATTCCTTACATCGGTCCATTAATAGCCTCAATATTAGCTGCGGTTTTAACAATGATGAGTAATTTAGGAAATGATTTTCAATCCGAAATTTTACCAACTACAATTTATGTTTTAATTGGTTTCTGGGTTGTTCAAGTCATTGATAATAATTTATCACAGCCCATCATTTTTTCAAAAAGCGTAAGCTCGCATCCATTAGAAATATTTCTTGTGATATTAATTGCTGGTTTCCTTTTTGGAATACTAGGAATGATAGTAGCAGTTCCTTTATATACGATAATAAAAGTAATTGGTAAAGAATTCTTTCCGGAGAACAAAATTATCCAACTATTAACTAAAGACATTTAATTTTGGATTTAATGATTCTAAATCTTGAAATTCAAGAATTTATAGCAAAAAATATTGGCATTCCCATTTCGAAATTAGCGCTTCAAAAAAATCCATTTCCAAATGTGGATTGGATTTCTATTTTGAACCAAATTGAGGCCAAAACAAGAGCAAAGGACAAATTGCCTAATTGGTTTAACACCAAAGATATTATTTATCCAAATAAAATCTCAATAGAGCAAACTTCATCCGAAAAAACAGCTTCCTACAAAGCCTCCATTATTTCAGGTGAAAATTTAATTGATTTGACAGGAGGTTTTGGAGTTGATGATTATTATTTTGCAAAAAAAATAAAAAATGTTGTCCATTGCGAAATCAATCCAGAACTATCTAATCTTGTCAAACACAATTTTGAGCTATTAAACGCTCCTAATATCAGTTGCTATGTGGGAGATAGCTTGGCTACTTTAAAAACTTTAAATACTAAATGGGACTGGATTTATATTGATCCTTCCAGAAGAAATGACGCCAAAGGGAAAGTATTCATGCTCAAAGATTGCTTGCCTAATGTTCCTGAAAATCTGGACTTTTATTTCAATAATTCGAATGCTATTTTGATAAAAACGGCTCCTCTACTTGATATTTCAGCAGGATTATTGGAATTACAAAATGTCAAAACGATTCATATAGTAGCGCTCGAAAATGAAGTAAAAGAACTATTATGGGAAGTACACAAAGGCTATTCTGGAACTGTAAACATAAAAACAATTAATCTTTTAAAAGATAAAAACGAAACATTCGACTTTATTTTGGATGACCAAACTAAATTTCCGGTCTTTAGTTTACCACAAAAGTATTTGTATGAGCCCAATAGTGCTATAATGAAATCAGGTGGGTTTGATGAAGTGAGTTCATTTTACAACCTAAACAAACTACATAAACATTCCCATTTATACACCTCTTCTAATTTAATTTCCTTTCCGGGAAGAGTTTTTGAAATTCAAAATGCAGTTCCTTACAGCAAAACGGAAATGAAAATGTATTTAGAAAATACCAAAGCCAATATTACAACCCGAAATTTTCCCGACAGTGTAGAAAGCATTCGAAAAAAATGGAAAATAAAAGACGGTGGAAATGTATATTGTTTTTTTACGACAGATGAAAATAATCATAAAATAGTTTTAATTTGCACCAAAATAAAATAAAAATGAAATCTATAATTACTAGCCTACTATTCTTATTCAGCCTCAGCTTATTTGCTCAAAAAACATGTGATTATAGCGTAAACGTAACCGATTCTATAGGAACATACAAAGCAACAAAGGAATACATGATTAACGAGAAAAATTTTGCCGGAAATTCCAGTTATATTTTCTATTCATTAGCCTTAACAGATGGCTTGCCAACACTAAATGTGCAGTTGATTCAAAAAAGCAAGGAATTCATTAAAGCAAATTGCTTTGATAAAAACTCAAAATTATTTTTACAATTAAATAATGGAAAAATAATAACATTGCTACATATCGATCAAGAGAATTGTGGAACGATGCTTCGTGATGATAAAAGCTTTGACAATAGAATCATTTCAGGTCAATTTATGTTTATGAAAGATAGTTTTGCAGAATTAAAAAGCTCTCCAGTTTCGATGATGAGAATCAAATATTTAACGGATACTGAAGATTATGTTCTTAAAAAAGAATTTAAATCAGAGTTAAACGATGAGATTTACCAACCTGAAACCTATTTCATGAATACGATACGTTGTATAGAATAAATTAGTTGCAATCCCACTTGGCATTAGAAATACTATCTTTCAAAGCGGATTTTAAATTGTAATGCCACCATTCTGAATCAAAGGAATTAAACCCTTTTTGGATCATTATTTTTTTTAGCAATCCCCTATTTTGTTTAATTTCTTGAGATACGTTTAAATAATTGTGACTGGCTTCGATTCCAAAATAATCAAAAGAAGTTCCCATATCTAGTTCTTTTCCATTTTTATCAACTAGCGTAATATCTACTGCTCCTCCTCTATTGTGAATGGAACCTTTAGCAGGATTGGCTACATATTCCGGATTCGGAACAATTTTCCACATTCTTTTTTGAATATCTAAAGGACGGTAGCAATCAAAAATTTTGATTTTATACCCTTTCTTCATAAATTTTTTATTCGCTTCAACCAGTGCATTAACGGTTTTTAACCGTAAAAAGCATGCTGCACAATCATACACTTTTTCTTTTAGGAAATTATCAGGAGTTGCATACTTCATATCATAGACAAAATTCTGACTATAGTCTTTTAAATTTACAAATGTAGTATCATTAATAATTGGACCCTTTTTATCTTCAGTAGCAGAGATAGCTGATTGCGATTTACAGGAAACAATCCAGAAAAGAGAACAAAAGATTAGAAATGGTTTAAAACAAAAAGTCATAAATGCTATTTTTTTATAAAAATATAATAATTAAAGGAATTTTCAGTACATCTAAAAACAAAAAACCGATATTAATTAAAGTATCTGTTTAAGTACAAGATTCGAATCTTTTAATCGAATATTTAAAACTATTAGCTGATTATTTTAAAGAATAAAGATAAGATTTAATACACACTTAATTATTTGAATCATAGCATAACTTGTCCTGCTTTTTTGTTTGTATATCCAGTGTTCATTTTTTATTTAGTACATCTGATTTAGATATAATTATAACTATTAAGCTTGCAGTTTTTCACCAATTGTCTTTGGATTCAACAACTTGTAAGCTATTTTTGGTAAAAAACGATTCAATAAATAAATGGCTTTTGTATCACCAACACGAATGGTGTATTTATCATTTTTTAATCCTTTTATCAAAGCATTTATAAGCACATCTGGTGTAATAGATTTACGATCCATTCCTTCTGCCATTTTGGTTGACACAAGCGGAGGTAATAATTCAAATACCTTTACGCTGCTTCGAATAATTTGCAAATGATCTCTTAGTGCTACAGTATAAAAGCGCACCGCAGCCTTAGAAGCGGAATAAGTTGGCACTAGGTTAGCCGGCATATAACTTAAGATAGAACTTGTATTGATAATGGCTGTTTCTTTTCTGGATTTCAGCATATCTATAAAGTGATCATTCAAAAGAATAACACCTAAATAGTTAGTATTCATTTCAGCAGCAGCTTTTTCAAAATGTTTTGCATTGCTGATACCTAAATTATCCAAACCATTCATAACTCCGGCATTATTATATAAGATGTCAATACCTCCTAGCTGGTTTATCTGGTTGTATAAAGCAACAGCAGCATCTTGATTTGACGCATCGCTTTTAATAGTGATAATAGACGGATAATTTTTTTTTGCTAAATCCAATTTTGCTTGATCTCTTCCTGTTATAATTACCTTACAACCCTCCTCTAGAAATCGTTTGGCTGCCTCTAATCCGATACCCGCAGATCCGCCGGTAATCAAAATTGTTTTTCCTTTTAATTCCATAATTTTTTTATTTATAATTTTATATTTATATTTGCTTGCGAAATGCAAGTACAAATATATAAATATTTACTTTTAAAATGCAAGTGATTTAAATTATATTTTATGAAAAATCAAAAAAAGAGATCAGACTGTCCTGTAAGTTATTCTCTTGAAGCCTTTGGTGATAAGTGGTCACTGCTGATTGTAAGGGATTTATTAATGAAAAAAGAATGTACTTATGGAGATTTTGCTAAGGCTGAAGAGAAAATAGCGACCAATATTTTAGCCGCAAGACTTCTTTCGTTAGAAGAAAATGGCATTATTCAAAAATTAGAACATCCTGACAGCAAAGCAAAAGTCTTATACCGCTTAACTCAAAAGGGAATTGATTTAGTTCCGATACTAGTTGAAATTAACTTATGGGCAGAAAAGTATACTGAAATACCAGATTGCAGAAAAGAAATACTGTCAAAAAGGCATACTAACAAGGCAGAATTTATTAAAAATACAATTAAAGATCTTAAAAAATAATTTTAACACTTATGGTTTATCAAGCCAGTTATACTAGATACTAGATCTTAGATAATAGTAAAAAATATTAAAGGATTCGAATCCGTAATCTCAATAAAGGTTTATCAATCAATGGCTTGATCCAATAAAAATGCATTATTTTTTCGAACAAAAAAAACCTCATAATCAATAGTTTATAAGTTTTTTTTTTGTGAACTTAATGGTACAAAATTCCAACCTTCTACTCGAAGATTTAAAGCTTTTGAGTGATTTATTTCAAACATTATAATATTTAAAAAATATTAAATTTCACTCTTAACTTTCTCTTTAAATTTATGATAGTATATCTATTTCCATATTAATAAAATTATCAACTCTAGTCTCTCTTTTTTCAAGACGGATAATTATATTTGATTAACTTTGATATATGAGTGTTAGTACACCGATATCTTTCACAACAAAGAAAAAACGGAAATCGATTTCAAAATTTTTCAAGTAACGAACAATTAGTACAATAGGTATTATTATTTCAAAAACACTTAATGCGTATATTTGTGTAAACCACAGGAACCCTTCCATAAAGGAAGGGTACTGGCAATCGACAACCACAAATATTTAAAACGTATTGTTACGAAAGCCTTCCTACATAATAGTGAATGGAGTATCGCTGATATTGCGTATATACTTGGCTTTGAATACACAACATATTTTAACAGTTTTTTCAAAAAAATGACTGGACCAAATACAAAATCATTAGATAAATCCTTTACCTGTCACTGATGCTGAAAGAGCCTATAGTTTATCTTGATAACAATGCCACTACACAACTTGACAAACGTGTATTGCTGGCTATGCTTCCTTATTTCACAGAATATTATGCTAACGTTACCAGTAGTCACCTTTTCGGCTTATCCGTAGGTGAAGTAGTTGATTTTGCCAGACAGCAGGTTGCTGATTTAATAGGTGCAAAGCCTAGAGAAATTACATTTACTTCGGGCGCTAGTGAAGCAATTAATTTAGCCATTAAAGGATTAATACATCATAACAACAAGCATATTATTACCGCCTTAACCGAGCATAAAGCGGTATTAGACACCTGCGCATATATGGAACTTTGCGGTTTTGAAGTTACATATATGCCTGTAAATAAAGATGGCTTCATAAATTTAGAAGCGCTAGAAGCCGCTATCAGGATTGACACATTACTGGTTTGCATTATGCTAGCCAACAACGAAACTGGTCTCTTACAACCAATCAAGCAAATAAGTAGTCTTGCCCATACAAAAGGAGCGCTTTTTATGACCGATGCTACGCAGGCAGTTGGGAAACTACCTATTGATGTTTCAGAATTAGGCATTGATATGATGCCGCTTTCCGCGCATAAATTTTACGGACCAAAAGGAATTGGGGCATTATATGTTTCTTCAACAGCCAAAATAAAATTAGACTCGCAAATACATGGAGGTGGACAAGAACGTAAAATGCGTAGCGGTACGCTTAATGTTCCTGGAATCATAGGATTGGGAAAGGCCTGCGAAATAGCATCATTAGAAATGCAAGGAGATAACGTACGAATTACTGCTTTAAGAAACCATATTGAATATGAACTTTTAAAAATTGAAGATGCTTTTGTAAATGGAAATAGTGAAGATAGAAGATTATACAACACCACCAACATTTGTTTCCCTGAGGCAAATTCTGAAAAATTGATATTAGGTTTGCAAAACATTGCCGTTTCCAGCGGTTCGGCTTGTTCTGCTATTACAACTGAACCGTCATACGTTTTAAAAGAACTGGGGTTAACTGATGCAGATGCGCTGAGCTCCATACGTTTTAGCCTGGGCAAGTTTACCACAGAAGAAGAAATCAATATTGTCATTAAAAAAGTAACTGAACTTGTTGCAACATTAAGACAGAATAATCATTAAGAGGGTCGCTAATGGCAGCTATTCGTTTTTGGGTTTACTATCGGCTACAGTCTCTTGAATGATTTGTTTTTGCTTATTTTAAAACTATCGTTATTGGTTAATAAGATTATTGTAATCGTCTATAGTATCAATATCTACAGCACCTTTTTCGAAAGGGATAGATACAACATCTTCTTTATAACGTTGAAGCAGTTTTTTAGCACCTTCATTCCCTTTAAGATTTACAAGTTCAACGAAATAACTACTACTGAACAATACAGGTGTACCTAAAGTATCGGAATAGGCTGAGGCCACGATACCCTTTCCGGTTTTATTGTGTTTCTCAATCAAATCTTTAAATAGGGCTACCATAATATAGGGCTGATCGCATACAGTAAAAATACAAAATTCTATATTTGGTTTAAGTATACGCAATCTATCTAATCCAATAGCGATTGATGATGCCATACCCGCTTCCCAATTCGAATTATGAACAGCTTTAACCAAAAGAGAATCAAACTCTTTATATACAAGATCTTTATACGCACCTGTTACAACTAATACAAAGCTATTTGGTAATAAATTTGCCTGTATTATTGTATTCCGCAATAAGGTGTTACCATTATATTGCAGTAATTGCTTGGGTTTTCCTAATCGTGAAGAATTACCTGCTGCCAGAAGTATAATGCCAAAAGCCTGTTCCATATTATTCTCTAATAGTTATCATGCTTCGGTTTTTTAAAGTGGTAATCGTAAACTCAATGGTATCATATTTCCTTTGTTAAGCTACCGTTGTAGCTGTGTGTATTTTTCCTTCTTTATATTTTAATGATATACCCTGCTTACCGCTCATAACTGATTTAATTTCAGACACTAAAGCTACCGCAATTTCTTCTGATGTTTCTGCGCCAATATCCAATCCAACAGGTCCATAAATACTACTAAGCAGCTTTTTCGTAAGTAGGATACCACCGTCATTTAAATCGGCTAACATACGGTTAAGCTTTGTTTTAGGACCAAGAATACCTATATACTTACAATCTGTTTGCACTAATAATTTGAGCATAGTCAGATCATATTTGTAGTTATGGGTCATCATAACAAAAAAAGTTCTGTCATCCATTACTATATTGCCCATCACTTCCTCTGGTTTGGCAATATAAACAGCATTTGCCTTTGGAAATCTTTTGGCGATAGCATGGGTAGCACGGCCATCGACAACAATAGTTTCCCATCCTAGAATTGATGCCATTTCCACAATTGGCTTTACATCATTACCAGCACCACATAGTACTAACAATACTGGTGGAGCAATGTATTCTATCAATGCTTCATAAGAAGCATTTTTAACCTCAACTTTTTTTATTATTGAAGTCTTATCATGTAACACTTTTTTACTCTCGGCGGCTAATATAGCATAAGGATAATCAACCTTAATTTTTGTATTAACTCTGTCAAACAAAACAGTACCGGGTTGTACAGATTGCCTGTTTTGAGAAAAAAGTGTAATTATAACAGCATCTTTTCGTTCTTTTTCTAACTGTTGTAAAAAATATATGGGATTATTGTCTTTAGCAGAATCTACATATTCAAAAAGAATATGTACTATACCGTTACAACCAAGCTGAACACCAAAGTCAACATCATCCTCATTACTTGTATCATAGGTAATAAGCTTATTTTGTTGCTGATTGATTGCAATTAATGCTTTGCGCAGTGCATCGCCTTCAAGGCAGCCACCACTAATAGCACCAGTTAATTCGCCGTCTTCAGTTACAAGCATCCGTGCTCCAGGCTGCCTGTATGAGGAGCCCTCAACTTTTACCACTGTTGCAAGAGCAGTTTTTTTACCTGCTTCAGCAGCTAAATAATAGGCTCTTAGTATATCTTTGATTTCTTTCATATTAAACTGCTGGCTCTAAAACAAAATACAACTAAGCAGGAAGCCTTTATTTTATAAAAATATCACGATAATTGAACTATACCTCATCTAAATTAAAAGGAAGTTTTCTAATTCTTTTTCCTGTCAAATCAAAAATTGCATTGGTCAGTGCTGGTGCAAAAGGAGGCAAAGCAGGCTCTCCTACACCTCCGGCATCTGCATCATTTTCAATTATATGTACTTCCATTTCAGGCATATCATATATACGTGGCATGTTGTATTCGTAAAAATTCTTTTTATCTGCTACCCCATCGGTAAAGGTCATCTCATGAAATACTGATGCTCCGAGTCCCATTATGATGGAACCTTCTATTTGAGCTTGAATAATATCAGGGTTTACGTACCAACCACAATCCATTACTGCCCATACCTTATCTATTTTTACACCGCCGCCTTGCTTTGCAGAAACTTTTACAATCTGCCCAACAGTGCTGTCAAAACACTCTGTTATGGCTACTCCAAAACCTTCATTTTTCTTTCTGGATTTCCATCCTGAAACTTCTTCTAACTTATCAATAAGTTTTTGAAGTCGCTCTTCTTTTAAATATTTTCTTCTAAAATCTAACGGATCTTTTCCTGCTTCATGCGCCATTTCATCCATAAAACTCTCATAAGCAAAACCATTAGTAGATGCGTAAACAGACCTCCACCAAAGTACTGGTATAGGTGTTTCAAACGGAATATCAGAAAAACTTATATTTTTAATCGATTCAAAATAAGGAGCTAAAAAACCTTCTGTAGTACTTCCGTTAGGTTTTCCTCTTTTTTCAGACATCCAGTGATCGATGTTTTGCCCTGCCATTCGGAATTTAATTGCAGCAATTTCACCATTTTCTATCACCCCTTCTCCTCTATAAGAAATTCCTGGTCTAAAAGGTCCCTGCGTTGCATCATCCTCTCTTGACCAAACTACCTGCACTGGCCCATTTATCTCTTTTGAGATTACAACGGCTTCATGACAAAAGTCAGTAAATGCTTTTCTTCCAAATCCACCACCTAAAAAGGTCATATTCACTATTACTGACTCTAAAGGCAATCCGAAACTTTTGCTTACACTTTCTTGCATCCAATCTGGTGCCTGTAAAGGACCCCAGATTTCAATTTTATTTCCTTGATAATGCGCTATGCAATTTACCGGTTCCATTGCATAATGCGATTGGTAAGGCGTCTCATAAACTACATCTATTTTTTTCACAGCCGAACCAATAATTTTATCGGGATCTCCTTCTTTTTTAAAAATCAATCCTTCTTCTTTTTGCAGTAATTCTAACTTTCGTTTAGCTATTTCTGGAGAACTTAAATGTTCAAATCCGCTATCATCCCAAACAACTCTAAGTGCTTTTTTACCTTGTAAAGCAGCCCAGCTGTTATCTGCTACAACAGCAATCCCATCTCTTAAAGTGTTATGAACTTGCATTTGTATCCTAAATACTTTTTTAACGCCCGCAATCTTTAAAGTTTGTGTATCATCATAACTGACTAACTTTCCTCTTAGTCTTGGATTACGTTCTACTGCAGCAAAAAGCATTCCTTCAATCCTTTTATCAAGTCCGAATATAGCAGCTCCATTGGTCTTTAAATGCGTATCTATGCGACGAAGTCCTTTACCGATTAGTTTATAATCTGAACGCTTTTTTAGTTTTACATCCTTTGGAGTAGGCAGTTTAGATGCTTTCTCAGCCAATTCACCATAATGTAAACTCTTTCCTGATTGTTTATGAATGATGTGACCTGATTGCGCGAAACACTCCGTCGCCGAAACAGACCAAACATCAGCTGCTGCAGTTATTAGCATTTCTCTGGCAGTGGCACTAAGCTTCAAAAGATTTTTATAAGAACCTCGTATTGTAGAGCTACCACCGGTTATCTGACCACCATATTTTTTACTTCCCTGAGCAAATATTACATTAATATCTTTTAAATCAACTTCAAGTTCTTCTGCAATAATCTGAGGTACTGAGTGATAGGAACCTTGTCCCATCTCTGCACGATGATCTACCAAAGTTACTTTTCCACTTTCCTCAATAATGATCCAAGCATTCAACTCTACTTTATTGAGTGCAGCAAATTCTGGATTTACTATACTTGCTGAAGCACCTTCACTACTAAAAATACCTAGATAGAAGGCGGTTCCTCCTATACCAGCTAATTTAAGAAAACCTCTGCGTGACACATTTGGAAGTATATTTGATTCTGACATGATTTTTTCAGTATTTGAGTGTAACTTTCATTGTTATTTAGCTGGTGCATAGGCACCGTTTTTAATCCAGATAATCCAAGCTTTCTTAAATTCGCTGTGACTCAGTGGAGGCTCTGAATGTCCTTCTGCTGGTTTCCATCCCGAGAGTACTAGTCCATCATCAGCGTGAGCTAGAAGTTGCTTCATACTTTTATTCCCATTTTGTTTTCGATCTACAAGCTGCTTGGCAAGAGCATGAGCAGATCTTCCCTCAAAAATCATTTTCATATTAGCTGGAGGCAAATGCCAGTCTGGGTTTCCTGGAGGCGCATGTGGTCCAGATGTATTCTCTAGCTGATGACAATTAGCACACTTCATGGCATAAAGCCCCTTACCGTCTACTCCTCTTTTAGGAAACATCTTATGAATATGACTGTCATCACCCTGAAGCGGAATATCTCCTATCGGATGGCAATTGACACACCTTGGACTCATAAGCACAGAATAAACTTTCTCAAAAGCTTTTACAGAGACTAAACTATCCTTCTTTACAATTGATTTTGCAATAGTTGTGTATGCATCATTCGAATAGTATCTTTTACTAAAACTAAATGCGACTATTGAAATCAGCATTAAGAACAAAGCAGCAATTTTTACAGCTCTATTTCTAACAATATTTGTCATCTTTTGTGAATACCAATTTTTCATCATAGTGAATTATTCAAAAGTTGTATGAATTTATAATCTTTATTATCTACTAGGATTTGTTTTCAGAATTGCGTTGTATTTCGGCCGCTATGTGTATCGCTTTTCGAATTCTTGGATACGTCCCGCAACGACATATATTACCAGCCATTGCGTTATCTATATCTTCATCTGTAGGGTTCATGTTTTCTCGAAGCAGCACTGCTGCCGACATTATTTGTCCAGAGTGACAATAACCACACTGCGGGACATCAATATTCTGCCATGCCTGTTGTAGAGGATGATCGTTATTTACTGACAAGCCTTCGATTGTAGTAATCTTTTTACCCTCGGCGCGACTTACTTTTGTAACACAAGAACGCACAGCTTCTCCATCAAGATGCACAACACAAGCACCGCATTGAGCAACACCACAACCATACTTTGTTCCCGTTAATTGAAGAATATCACGTAACGCCCAAAGTAGTGGCATATCTCCGCTAATATCACAATCATGGGATTTATTATTTACATTTAATTTAATCATTTTTAAATTAATTTATTTGTTTATTTAAAATTAAGCATAAATCCTTTAGGATAAAATTTATGAGATAAAATTAACATAACTGGCTCAAATAAAATTACTGAATTCAAACTATTATTAAGATAATCAAACATAAACAATTAAAACAACTGCGTTGGGTGTATTCCCTTTGGTTCTTTTATATTATTATTATTATTATTATTATTATTATTATCGTATTAGCATGGGATTTAAGTTGTCAAATAAAAAATGAGAGCTGTAAAAGCAGTGATATACCATGACAGGTATACCCCCGTCAACTTATAGGTAAAAATGAAAATTGTAGCGAAATTTCTAAGTTTAGGATACTTGTTTGAAATTATTTTGATGGAGAGAGTCTTCTAAAAAAAGATAAATAATTAAGATCTTAAATATTATGCAAATGATATTTTCACAAACAAACAAAATGGCTTAAAACAAAAAAAACCCACTAAAAACAGTGGGTTTTGTTGTGAAGGCAGAAGGATTCGAACCTTCGACCGCCTGCTTAGAAGGCAGGTGCTCTATCCAGCTGAGCTATGCCTCCATTGCTCGTGTAAAAAAAATCTAGTCGGGGTGGCAGGATTCGAACCTGCGGCCTCCTGCTCCCAAAGCAGGCGCGATAACCGAGCTACGCTACACCCCGAAGCACAAAAATATTAAGCGGAGGGACAGGGACTCGAACCCTGGCACCGATTACTCGATGACAGTTTAGCAAACTGCTCCATTACCACTCTGGCACCCCTCCAAGCTCAAAGAAACGTGTCCTGTTTTGCGGTTGCAAATTTAAGACATCTTTAGACTTCTCACAACTATTTCAGGTCTTTTTTTTAATATTTTTTGTCATTTTCACAAAAACACTTCACAATCAAACATATAGAATAAAAATAAATTTAAAAAAAGATAATGACTTAATCTAAATTTGAAATTGTTCAAAAAAGGTTAAATTTGCTTCATAAACCAACATTTTATAAGTTATGAACAAAAGAGTTGTTATCGTTTCTGCCGTTAGGACACCTATCGGAAGTTTTATGGGGGGATTATCTACAGTTACTGCTCCAAGATTAGGTGCAGTAGCGATTAAAGGCGCATTGGAAAAAATAAATTTAGATCCAAATTTAATTGACGAAGTATTTATGGGCAATGTAGTTCAAGCTGGCACAGGACAAGCTCCTGCTCGTCAAGCAGCGCTATTTGCTGGTTTACCAAATACCGTTGCCTGTACCACAATAAATAAAGTTTGTGCTTCTGGAATGAAAGCTGTAATGTTGGGAGCGCAAGCAATCCAATGCGGTGATGCCGAAATTGTAGTAGCCGGAGGAATGGAGAACATGAGTTTAATTCCACATTATATGCATTTGAGAAACGGAACTAAATTTGGTCCCGCAACCATGATTGACGGAATGCAGAAAGATGGACTGACTGACGCATACGATAACAGCGCTATGGGAGTGTGTGCTGACTTATGTGCCGCAGAATATAAATTTACCCGTGAAGATCAAGATAACTTCGCAATTCAATCGTATGAGCGTAGTGCAAAAGCATGGGATTCTGGGAAATTTGACAATGAAGTTGTTCCCGTTTCCGTTCCACAAAGAAAAGGAGAGCCTATCATAGTCTCTAAAGACGAAGAATACACTAATGTAAAATTAGATAAAATACCATCATTAAGTCCTGTTTTTACCAAAGACGGAACCGTAACCGCAGCCAATGCATCTACTATAAATGATGGCGCAGCAGCAGTAATATTAATGAGTGAAGAAAAAGCGATCGCTTTAGGTCTAAAACCGCTAGCTTACATTAATGGCTACGCTGATGCAGCACAGGAACCAAAATGGTTCACCACTACTCCATCTAAAGCAATTCCTAAAGCTCTAGAAAAAGCAGGAATAGCAATTGGCGATGTTGATTATTTTGAATTTAATGAAGCTTTTGCCGTTGTGGGTTTAGCAAATTCAAAAATTCTTGGACTAGATGACAGCAAAGTAAATATAAACGGTGGTGCTGTATCTCTAGGACATCCATTAGGTTGTTCCGGAGCAAGAATCATTGTTACTTTAATAAATGTTTTAGAACAAAATAACGGTAAATTTGGAGCTGCTGCAATTTGTAATGGCGGTGGCGGTGCTTCGGCAATTGTTATTGAAAGAGCCTAAAATAATTACAAGTTATGGGTTATGAGTTTTGAAACTTATAACCCATAATTATTAACTCATAAATTGACTTAAATGTTCGGAATCTGTAATCTAGCCATAATCCCACTTCGCTTTGAACCCAGTGACAGAAGCGAAATTGTTTCTCAAGTTTTATTTGGCGAACATTTTGAAATTTTGGAACAATTGAAACAATGGTCCCGAATCAAAATGCAATATGATGATTACGAAGGCTGGGTAGATTCTAAACAATACCAATTGATTTCCGAAACTAGTTTTAATCAACTGTCTGAAGACGCAATCATTTTGAATGCTGATTTAATAGAATACATTACGGCGCCAAATAATATATTAATCCCAATTCCATTAGGTTCATCAGTATCATTTTTAAATTACAATGAAATCAACACTTCAAATTTTGATTTTGAAGGAACTAAAATTAGTGGTATAAAGCCTAAAGAAGGTTTGATCAATACTGCCTTTTTGTATCTAAATGCTCCTTATCTGTGGGGAGGAAAAACACCATTTGGTATTGATTGTTCCGGTTTTACACAAATGGTTTATAAACTCAACGGATACAAATTATTACGCGATGCGTCACAACAAGCAACTCAAGGTGAGCCTTTGAGTTTTATTGAAGAAAGTGAGCCTGGGGATTTAGCTTTCTTTGACAACGACGAAGGCAAAATTATTCATGTTGGAATCATCATGGAAGACAACTATATCATTCACGCCAGTGGAAAAATACGGATTGACAGATTAGATCATCTTGGTATTTACAATCCCGAAACAAACAAGCATACACACAAACTTCGGGTCATTAAAAAAATTATATAAAAAAACCTATCTCGAAATTAATTCTTGATAGGTTTTTTTTAATCTTCTTAAAAAGAATTATTACATTTTAGCTTTCAATGCTTTTTTCTTCTCAGTCATTTCTAATGCACCATAAACATTCAACAAAGTAGCTTTAACTTCTTTATTTGATGGATCTAATTCACTTGCTTTTTCCAAAAATGGTAAAGCATCCACAAATACTGCTTCTCTTTGTTTTTTAAGAACCAAATAACGCTTATTATCTTTTTCTGAGTTTCCTAATTTATTCATTTCCTCAAAAAGTTTTTTGTCAGCATCCAGTTTTAAAATTGCTAAATTAAGATAAGCATTTACATAATCTGGTTTTATTTCAATAGCTCTCTTATAATATTTCTCAGCTTCAACGTTATTATTGGCAGTTGTACTTATCACTCCTAGATTAAAAATTAAATCTGCATCATTAGGATTTTTTTCTAATACTTCAGAAATTAATTTTTTATAAGTAACATAATCTTTAGTCTCTAAATATAAATTAGCTTCTGTCAAAATCAATGAAGTATCATCCGGATTTGCAACTCTGGCCTCAGCCATAGCTTTTTTAGCTTCTTCAGTTTTTCCATTTTGAACTAAAATTAAAGCCATATTTTTATATATTTCTCCTCTTTTTGATGGGATAGCCTCAGTTCTTGGTTTTTCATGAGTTCCAAGTTTCACCATTCTGTCTCTTTCTTGAGCTGTAGCATAAACATCCTCTTCACCAGACAATTTATTCACTGCAAAATAACTCGTTCCTTTTCCAGAATAGTTTAAGTTTTTCAACTCATCGTATAATTTAAGCGCTGTTTCATATTCTTTAGCATTAACATAGGTAGAAGCCGCATAATATAAATTAATAGTATCCTTTTTATCTAACAAATAAGCATCATATAATTTTTTAGCACTATCTGCGTGTTTATCAATTTTAGAATCTGCAATCGCATTATTGATCAATTTAAATTTTATCTGCGTAATTGACGTAGCTGCTTGCGAAGAAAATTTAACTTTTCCTGAAGCTTGTTCAACAGCAATTAAATCTTGGTACGCTTTTGCAGCAAGTGAAAGATTCGTATTGATGTCAACATTCTTATTTGCTAAGTCTAGCAAAGCATTTCCTTTAATAAAGAAAAATTGTGCTTTCTCTACATCAGTGGCATTAGTAATCAAAGATTCAGCACCTTGCAGAATTGTTGCAGCTTCTTGAGAGTTTCCACCTTTCATTGCTTTTTCTGCAGCTTTAATTTGATCTTTTTGAGCAAAAGTAGCTACTGATATCAATAATGCTGATGCAAGTATTACATATTTACTTTTCATAATATTCTTGGTTTTTATTTAATAATTGTTCTTTTTTATATTCTTATTTTAAGCTTCATCATCAGAATCTTCGTCTTCAGAATCATCTTCAGACTCTTCGTCCTCTTCAGACTCATCATCATCATCATCTTCCTCTGTCCCTTCGTCTTCAAGTACTTCTAAAACTGGCTTAACTCTTTCAATTGTTTCAGTTTCAATAATATTGCCTTCTTCATCAACAACAACTTCAGCCACATCGTCTTTCATTACTTTTGTAACTGCTGCAATAGAATCGTTTCCTTTAATGTTAATCAACTTCACTCCTTGCGTAGCACGTCCCATAACCCTTAAATCTTCGACAGCCATTCTGATAGTCAATCCCGATTTATTGATAATCATTAAATCATCAGCATCAGTAACCGCATTTATCGAAATCAGCTTACCTGTTTTTTCGGTAATATTTAAGGTTTTAACTCCCTTACCACCACGATTTGTAATTCTGTATTCGTCAAGACTAGAACGTTTTCCGTATCCGTTTTCAGCAACAACTAGAATTTCGCTGCTCATATCATTTACAGTAACCATGCCAATAACTTCATCAGTATCATCTTTAAGGGTAATCCCACGAACTCCCGAAGCTGTTCTTCCCATTGGACGGGTTTTAGTTTCTTCAAAACGAACTAATTTACCAGATTTCACAGCCAAAATAATTTGACTTTCTCCATTGGTTAATTTTGCTTCCAATAATTCATCCCCTTCTTTAATTGTAATTGCAGCAACTCCATTAACTCTAGGCTTAGAATATTTCTCTAAAGATGTTTTCTTAACCTGACCTTTTTTAGTCACCATAATCAAATTATGGCTTTTGATGTATTCCTGGTCTTTTAAATCTTGGGTGCAGATAAATGCTTTTACTTTATCATCGCTTTCAATATTCACCAAGTTTTGGATTGCTCTACCTTTAGCAGTTTTACTTCCTTCCGGTATTTCATAAACACGCATCCAGAAACATTTTCCTTTTTGGGTAAAGAACATCATATATTGGTGATTCGTTGCAACAAACATGTGTTCTAAGAAATCTTGGTCTCTTGTTCCGGCACTTTTTTGACCAACTCCTCCTCTATTTTGAGTTTTGTATTCTGTAAGATTGGTACGTTTAATATAACCTGCATGAGAAATTGTAATTACCACATTTTCATCCGCAATTAAATCCTCAATACTTACATCTCCACCAGAATATTCAATTATAGAACGACGCTCATCTCCATATTTATCACGAATCTCAGTCAATTCTTCTTTAATCAAAGCAATTCTCAAGTTTACATCTGCTAATAAAGCTTTCAAATGCTCTATTAACTTCATGATTTCATCGTATTCTGTTCTTAGCTTATCTTGTTCCAGACCTGTTAATTGTCGCAAACGCATTTCAACAATAGCACGAGATTGAATATCTGATAAATTGAATCTTTCGATTAATTTTTCTCTTGCTTCTTCGGTACTTTTTGAAGCTTTGATTAAAGCAATTACTTCATCAATATTATCCGAAGCGATAATCAAACCTTCTAATATATGTGCTCTTGCTTCCGCTTTTTTCAATTCAAATTGCGTTCTGCGAGTTACCACATCATGACGGTGTTCGATAAAATAATGAATCAAATCTTTCAGATTCAACATTTGCGGACGCCCTTTTACAATGGCAATATTGTTTACACTAAACGAAGATTGTAATTGTGTAAACTTATAAAGTGTATTCAAAACCACGTTTGGTGTCGCATCACGTTTTAAAATATAAACGATACGCATCCCGTTTCTATCCGATTCATCTCGGATATTTGCAATTCCATCAATTTTTTTGTCATTGACCAAATCAGCAGTACGCTTGATCATATCAGCTTTATTGACTTGATAAGGAATTTCGGTAACGATAATACATTCTCTTCCGTCTACTTCTTCAAAACCTACTTTAGCACGCATTACAATACGCCCTCTACCGGTTTTGAATGCTTCACGAACGCCTTCATACCCATATATTATACCACCAGTAGGAAAATCTGGTGCTTTGATATGTGTCATCAACTCGTCAACTTCAATATCGTTATTATCCATATAAGCCAATGTGCCATTAATCACCTCCGTTAAGTTGTGAGGCGGCATATTGGTAGCCATACCTACTGCGATCCCCGTAGCCCCATTTATCAATAAGGTAGGAACACGAGTTGGCATAACTGTTGGCTCTTGTAATGTATCATCAAAATTTAATTTAAAATCAACCGTTTCTTTATCAATATCCGCCAAGATTTCTTCCGAAATCCTACGCATTCTAGCCTCTGTATAACGCATCGCTGCAGGACTATCGCCATCTACAGACCCAAAATTACCCTGACCATCAATCAATAAATAACGCATACTCCACTCTTGTGCCATACGAACCATAGCATCATAAACAGAGGTATCACCGTGCGGGTGATACTTTCCAAGAACTTCCCCGACAATTCTTGCAGACTTTTTATGGGCAGATCTGGAGTTAACCCCTAAATCATGCATTCCAAATAATACTCTTCGATGTACTGGTTTCAAGCCATCTCTAACATCTGGAAGTGCTCTGGATACAATTACGGACATCGAATAATCGATGTAAGCAGTTTTCATTTCATCTTCAATGTTAATAGGAATTAACTTTTCTCCTTCAGACATAAGTTGTTATATTAAAAAATTATATTAGTTTCAAAACGTGCCAATATACACCTTTTTGAAATTTTTGAACCTATTTTAACGGACTTATTTCAATGATTTATTAACAAATTAATCTTCAATTTTAGTTAATAAATTAAGGGAAATTTAACTTCAATATTATTATTATTTTTGTCTATTAGCTGACAGTAGTAGTTAAGGGAATGATTTTTGTTTTTCAATTACTAATTCACTAAATTTACGATATCAATTATATATTATGGATGATAATTTTTCACCAAGAGTAAAAGATGTTATTACCTACAGCAAAGAAGAAGCTTTGCGACTAGGTCATGACTTCATAGGAACTGAACACTTGATGCTGGGTATTTTAAGAGATGGAAATGGAAAAGCAATTCAAATACTGAATAACCTATCTGTCGACTTAGACCACTTACGACGGAAAGTAGAAATCCTAAGCCCCGCAAGTCCAAGTGTAGACGTTAATGTTGAAAAGAAAAACTTACACTTGACACGCCAGGCAGAACGAGCGTTGAAAACCACTTTTCTTGAAGCAAAAGTATTTCATAGTTCGTCAATCAGTACAGCGCATTTACTGTTATGTATTTTAAGAAATGAAAACGATCCCACAACCAAGCTACTCAATAAACTTAAAATTGATTATGACGTAGCTAAAGAACAATATTTAAATATGACTCCAAGCGAAGAAGAATTTTTAGAAAACTTGCCAAGAAACGAATCGTATAATGATGATTCAGGACAAGATGACAGTCTTAAAGAAGGCACTTTTAATAATCCTGCCAATAAATCAAATAAGAAATCCAAAACACCTGTTTTAGATAATTTTGGAAGGGATTTAACTGAAATGGCCGAAGAAGGAAAGTTAGATCCTGTTGTAGGACGCGAAAAAGAAATCGAACGTGTTTCTCAAATTTTGAGCCGTCGTAAAAAGAACAATCCACTACTTATAGGGGAACCTGGAGTGGGAAAATCAGCTATTGCTGAAGGATTAGCTTTGCGAATTATTCAAAAGAAAGTGTCACGAATCCTTTTCAACAAACGCGTTGTAACATTAGATTTAGCGAGCCTTGTCGCTGGAACAAAATACCGTGGACAGTTTGAAGAGCGTATGAAAGCAGTGATGAACGAATTAGAAAAGAATGATGATATTATTCTTTTTATAGATGAAATTCATACCATTGTTGGAGCTGGTGGCGCAACAGGTTCACTAGATGCATCTAACATGTTCAAACCTGCATTAGCAAGAGGCGAAATTCAATGTATTGGTGCTACAACACTAGATGAATACCGTCAATATATTGAGAAAGATGGTGCATTAGAAAGACGTTTTCAAAAAATAATTGTAGAACCAACATCTGTTGCTGAAACCATTACAATTTTGAATAATATCAAAAACAAATACGAAGACCATCATAACGTTACCTATTCTCAAGAAGCGATTGAAGCTTGTGTCAAATTAACGGACAGATACATGTCGGAACGTTTCTTACCAGACAAAGCTATTGATGCATTAGATGAAGCAGGTTCAAGAGTTCACATTACCAACATTGAAGTTCCAAAAGAGATTTTAGATTTGGAACGTCAATTAGAAGATGTTCGAGAATTGAAAAATGTTGTTGTTAAAAAACAAAAATACGAAGAGGCCGCCAAGCTTCGTGATGACGAAAAAAAGATTGAAAAAGATTTAGCAATAGCGCAGGAACAATGGGAAGAAGATGCTAAAAACAATCGAATTGAAGTTACCGAAGATAATGTAGCCGATGTAGTTTCTATGATGACTGGAATTCCGGTAAATCGTATTGCTCAAACAGAAAGTAATAAATTAGCCAAATTACCAGAATTAATCGAAGGAAAGGTTATTGGACAAAGAGAAGCAGTAATGAAAATTTCTCGTTCTATCCAAAGAAATCGTGCCGGATTAAAAGATCCAAACCGACCAATTGGTTCTTTTATCTTCTTAGGACAAACTGGAGTTGGTAAAACCCAATTAGCAAAAGTTTTGGCAAAAGAATTATTCGATTCTGAAGATGCATTGATCCGTATCGACATGAGTGAATACATGGAGAAATTTGCAATCTCTCGTTTAGTTGGAGCGCCTCCGGGATATGTAGGATATGAAGAAGGTGGACAATTAACAGAAAAAGTACGAAGAAAACCATATTGTGTTGTACTATTGGATGAGATCGAAAAAGCGCATCCTGATGTTTTCAATATGTTATTACAAGTGCTGGACGATGGTTATTTAACGGATAGTTTAGGTCGAAAAATTGACTTCAAAAACACTATAATTATTATGACTTCAAATGTAGGAGCCAGACAATTAAAAGATTTTGGTCAAGGTGTTGGTTTTGGTACAGCCGCTAAAGTAGCTCAAGCCGATGATAATTCGAAAAGTATCATTGAAAATGCATTGAAAAAAACTTTTGCACCTGAATTTCTTAATAGGATTGACGATGTAATTGTGTTCAATGCTTTAGAAAAACATGATATTGATTTGATTATCGAAATCGAATTGAAAAAATTATATGCTCGTGTTGCTGAATTAGGGTATCAATTAAATCTTTCTGATAAAGCCAAAGCTTTTATCGCTGATAAAGGATTTGACAGACAATTTGGCGCAAGACCATTGAAAAGAGCTATTCAGAAATATGTTGAAGATGCACTTGCTGAAGAAATTATCACTTCAAAAATTGCTTCTGGAGACGAAATTTTCATGGATATTGAAGACGGAGCCCAAGAACTAACTGTACAAGTTCATAAAGCTGGAGAACCAACGAATCCATAAATTCTTCTAAAATTACACGAAATAGACCCGTTACGTTTTTATAACATAACGGGTTTATTCTTTATACAAATTCAACATTTTTTAAAAACAAATATTTACATTTGGTTTTTAAAAAAAGGTCAAATAAAATCAATTTATGTCTCAAAATAAAGTTATACTGGGTAGTGAAGAATGGTGTTCTTTTCCTGAATTAGGAATTCCTACAATCAAAGCAAGAGTTGATTCAGGGGCAAAAACATCCGCTTTACACGCTATAAACATTGCCCCTTTTATCAAGAATGAAGCAAACTGGGTAAAGTTTGATATCAATCCGATTCAAAATAATCTAAAAACGGTAATCCATTGCGAGGCACCTTTAGTGGATAAACGTTTTGTAAAAAGTTCCAGCGGATTTAGAGAACAACGGTATGTTATCCAAACCAACTTGAAAATTGGCGATTCGATGTGGCCTATTGAAATGACATTGACCAATCGAGATTCTATGGGTTTCAGAATGCTTTTAGGTCGGGAGGCTATGAGCGGAAGGGTTCTTGTAGACCCTGAACAAAAATATCTTTTGGGGCAACCTACCTCAGATAGCTTGAAAGAACTATATAAGAATTCCGAAAAAGCCAGCTCAGGCCTTCGCATTGGCCTTCTGGCCAGCAACCCCGAATTATACAGCAACAAGCGTATTATGGAAGCGGGTGAAATGCGGGGTCACGAAATGCATTTTTTGAACATTAAAGAATGTTACATGAAGCTGGATGCAAAAACACCTGAAATTCATTACCGTGGAGGGAAAATATTAAATCAATTTGATGCTATTATCCCTAGAATTAGGCCTAGCATTACCTTTTATGGCTGTGCATTAACGAGACAATTTGAAGCCTTAAATGTGTTTTGCTTAAATTCTTCTAATGCAATTACCCAATCACGAGATAAATTATATTCCTTACAATTACTCTTACATAGTGGAATTGACATACCTACAACAGGATTTGCAAATTCACCTTTGGATACGGATGATTTAATAAAAATGGTAGGAGGCTCTCCCTTAATTGTTAAATTACTCGAAGGGACACAAGGGAAAGGTGTTGTATTGGCCGAAACTAAAAAAGCAGCTGAAAGTGTTATTAACGCTTTCAAAAGCTTAAATGCCAATATATTAGTTCAGGAATTTATCAAAGAAGCGAACGGTAAAGACATTCGTTGTTTTGTAATTGACGGAAAAGTAGTCGCTGCTATTCAACGGGAAGCAATGCCAGGTGAATTCAGAGCTAACATCCATCTTGGAGGAACAGCTTCAGTCATAAAAGTGACAGCTGAAGAAAAACGTATTGCGATAAAAGCTGCCAAAGCAATGGATTTGAAAGTAGCCGGCGTTGATATTATTCGTTCATCAAAAGGCCCCTTATTATTAGAAGTAAATTCATCTCCAGGATTAGAAGGAATCGAAGGTGCAACCAATAAAGATATTGCAGGGGAAATGATAAAAGCAATTGAGAAAAATTTTAAACTGAAATAGTTTTAAGAGGTTCAGTTGCATTCGCAGTTTACAGTCTGCTATATAACTGAAAACTGAGAACAAAAAACCGAAAACTAAAAACAATGAATCCATATCTCGATATTATCATTCGCAGTGCCGCCGTTTATTTTTTCATGGTTATTGCTTTGAGGTTTTTTGGAAAAAAAGAATTATCCCAACTAAATACTGCCGATGTCATTTTAATATTATTGATAAGCAACTCTGTTCAAAACGCAATGGTTGGGAATAACACGTCACTTTATGGTGGTATGGCTGCGGCAACAGTACTTTTTACTATTAATTTTATCTTGAAGAAATTGATGTTCAGGTACCCCAAGTTTAGTGATTTTATGCAGGAAAAACCGGAAATTTTAATTCACGATGGAAATCTGGACTTTAAAGCATTAAGTAAATTAAACATTTCTTCTGACGAATTAAAAGAAGCGATGCGCGAGCATGGAATTGAATTTTTTAAAGATGTAAAGTTAGCTATGCTTGAGATTGATGGCAACATAAGCATTATATCCGGTAATGAAAATTTAAAACAAACCCATTACAAACGAAAACGTATTCATAAAAACTTAGCTGGCATAAACTAGATACAAACCAACTCAAAAATATTTTTACACGAATATCTCTGCAATCCTGAAATAATTATGCTTGATTCATTCAAAACATATTTTCAATCCAAAACCAATCTGACGGACGAACAATTTCTTTCGATTACGGGTACATTACAATCCAAAAAAGTAGAAAAAGGAACTGTCCTACTACATCAGGGAGCTATTTGTCATCATTCCTTTTTTGTTTCTAAAGGTTTATTGCGTTCTTATACTATTGACGAAACAGGAAAAGAACACATCATTCAATTTGCACCGGAGAATTGGATTATTTCGGACAGAAGCAGTTCTTATTTCAACGAACCTTCTGAATTGTTTATTGATGCCATTGAAGATACGGAAATTGTTTTAATTGATAAAAATTTCATCGATGCCGCAGCCGAAATTAGTATTTCTTTTCGACAACAGGACAATATTGCTTTACACAATCACATTCGCCAACTTCAAAAACGTATAAATCTCTTACTGGGAGCTACAGCAGAACAACGTTATTTGGATTTCATAACTATTTATCCGAGCCTTACTTTACGTATTCCACAATGGATGATTGCATCTTATTTAGGTATTACACCAGAAACATTAAGCAGGGTTCGCAAGGAATTAGCCAAAAGAAATTTCAAACCGTATTAATTCATACAAATTCATTTCTTATCCTATATCAATGCATCTGGTTTTAATCTATAGTAAATTTGTACTATAATTTAAATCAGACATAGAAATGAAAACTAAAAATATTGAATTAGTATTGGCTCCACCTCCACCACATATGGTTGGCGACGGATTTAGAGTACACAATTTTATTCCGAGTGGTCATAATTTAGACATGAAAAGAATGAGTCCGTTTATTATGATGGATTATAATTCTAAATTTTATTTCCCGCCCACAGATCAACCCAGAGGCGTAAGTGTCCATCCGCATAGAGGTTTTGAAACCGTTACGATTGCCTATAAAGGAAAAGTAGCACATCACGACAGCTCAGGAAATAGCGGCATCATTGGCGAAGGTGATGTACAATGGATGACTGCAGCTTCGGGAATTTTGCACAAGGAATACCACGAAGAAGAGTTTAGTAAAAAAGGTGGTGATTTTCAAATGGTACAACTTTGGGTCAACCTTCCTGCAAAGGATAAAATGTCAACACCAAAATACCAAGGAATTACCAACGACCAAATCAACAAATTTGAACTTCCTGATAATGGCGGGGTAATTGAAGTTATAGCGGGACAATACGAAAATGTAAAAGGTACCGCTTCGACTTTCACTCCTGTTAATTTACTAAATGCCAAATTGAATAATGGAGCAAAAGCATCCTTCAATTTTCCTGCAAATTACAATACTGGTTTATTAGTAATTGAAGGAAGTATAAAAGTGAATGATACCGAAAATGTCCCAGCCAACCATTTTACATTGTTTAAAAACGAAGGTGAAGAATTTACCATTCAAGCTACTGAAAACGCAATAGTTTTGATTTTAAGTGGTGAACCAATCAATGAACCGATTGCAGCGCACGGTCCATTTGTAATGAACACTCAAGCCGAAATCATGCAAGCATTCGATGATGTGAATATGGGAAAATTTGGTTATTTGGAAGAATAATTTCTTTATTTTTATATTTTAAAACAGCTAAATATGTCAAATATAAAACTGATAATTGAAGAACGCCCGAGCAATATTGGTGAATTTATGGTTGGGCGATTGCTTCCCTTTCGAGAAAAAAGAATGGTTGGACCATTTGCATTCATCGATCATATGGGACCAACCTGCATGAGCGATTACGAAAATTTAGATGTTCCGCCACATCCACATATTGGGCTTTCTACTTTGACCTATTTGTTTGAAGGGAGCATTATGCACAAAGACAGCTTGGGAACTGAAATGGAAATCAAGCCCGGACAAATCAATTGGATGACTGCAGGAAAAGGGATTGTCCATTCAGAGCGAACACCTCAGTATTTGCGTAGTTCAAATAAAATGCTACATGGCCTTCAAATTTGGGTGGCTTTACCCAAAGAATTGGAAGAAATGAAACCTTCTTTTTTTCATGTACCTGAAAATGAAATTCCAGAATGGAAAGCTGATACTATTGCTTTCAAACTTATAGCTGGAGAAATACTCGGTAAAAAATCACCTGTTCCCGTTTATAGTCCGCTTTATCTTTTGGAACTAAAAAGTACCACGCGTCAAACGGTGACTATTGGTGACCATTTATTTGGCGAAAGCGCTTTATACATTTTAGAAGGCAGTATCGAAAGCGAAGGTAATACTTTCGGACCAAAGCAAATTTTGATTGCCAAAGACAGTAAACTTTGCGCCTTTGACATGGCAGCAAACACAACTATTTATATTTTTGGAGGAGAACCTTTTCCCGAAGAACGCATTATTTATTGGAATTTTGTCGCTTCAACCAAAGAACTGATTGAAAAGGCAAAAGAAAAATGGTTGGCACAAACTTTTGATAAAGTTCCAGGCGAAAGCGAATTTGTTCCACTTCCAGAACAAAAATAAAAATAGCAAGTATGATTAAAATAGCAGCGCACATTGGTAAAGAACTTTATAAAACAGAAATTGAATCCGCTAATCATAAAATCATTTCAGATGAGCCTGAAAGTGCAGGAGGAAAAGATTTAGGCTTTGCGCCAAAAGAATTACTGGCTTCGGCATTGGCAGCTTGCACCTGCATCACTTTACGCATGTATGCGAACCGAAAAGGATGGGATTTAGCAGATATAAAAGTTGAAGTGACTTTTGAAAAAGATACAACGGAAAATAAATCGAAAATGATGCGCAACATTCAATTATTTGGAAATATTGACGAAGCACAAAAAGCACGATTATTAAACATTGCCGATAGATGTCCGATACACCAAATAGTAACGAATCCTATCGAAATCACAACTGAATTAAATTAAAAATTATGATAATTGAACAAATAAACGAAATTAAAAAAGGCTATTTTAGAGCTTCTGATAATGAAATAGAAGCAGGAAGAATGACCTATACTTGGGCTGGAACTGATAAATTTATTATAAATCATACCGAAGTAAATTCTGGATTTGCAGGGCAAAGCGTGGGCAAAAAACTGGTAATGGAAGCGGTAAAGTACGCAAGGGCAAATAATCTTAAAATCTTGCCTTTATGTCCTTTCGCAAAAAGCGTATTTGACAAAACGGAAGAAATACAGGATCTTTTATATTAAAAAATTGAAAATTGAAAAGGCATAAAAAAACCATTCGTAACCCGAATGGTTTTTTTATATACCTTAAAATTAATGAATTATAAAAACAAACTTAGGAAATAATAAACCAATGCCGCTAAAAAAGCCGAAATAGGAATGGTCAATACCCAAGCCCATAACAAGCTTACCGTTACCCCCCAACGAACCGCAGAAACACGTTTCGTTAAACCAACTCCAATTATAGATCCTGTAATAGTATGTGTAGTACTTACCGGCACTTTAAAATGCTCCGTAAAATATAAAGTCAATGCACCTGCTGTTTCGGCAGCAACACCTTCAAAAGAGGTTACTTTGGTAATTTTTGACCCCATTGTTTTCACAATTTTCCAACCGCCACTTAAAGTACCTAAGGCAATAGCAGTATAGCATGCCAAAGGAATCCAACCCGGCATTGCCCCTTTTATATTTTTATCTTCGTTTGGAAGTATTACTTGCAACCAATCTGGAAGACTTACAATGTCAACTCCACTTGCATGAATATAAACGGCAACAGCAGCTGCAATAATACCCATCACTTTTTGCGAATCGTTTCCACCATGGCCCAAACTAAAGGCTGCAGAGGATAATAATTGCATCTTTTTTAACCAAGCTGTAGCTTGATGTAAATTCAGGCTGCTAAATATTAAGCAAAACAAACTCACTGTAAGGATAATAAAGGCAACCAAAAACCATTTTATATTGTGAGATTCAAAAACGACACTCCAAAAATGAGAATCGAAACGCGGTTTTTCAATATCAGCAAAATTCACCATTTGGCCTTGAACAAACCAAATTGTTAAAATCATTAATGACACTGTAAAAAGTTTTGGATATATACTTTTTCTTGAAGCATTAAGAAGCCAAATCGAAATCAGATAAGAAATCAAAGCGCCTAATAAAGGGGCTAATACTATAAAAGCAATGATAACAACAACTCCAGATGGCATTCCGCCGTCTTTCCCAGCTTTGTACCAACTTACTATATTATACCAATGATGTGTTATACCATCAACTGTATAGTCAGAAAAACCATGTACGGCAATGGCATGAGCAAGCGCTGCGCCTGCGAAACCACCTATTAATGTATGCGAAGAACTCGAAGGAATACCTTGCCACCATGTGATTAAATTCCAAACAATAGCTGCAACAACCCCTGCAAGAATTACCACTAAGTTTATTTCACTGGTTTCGGCTGTTTTGGCAACTGTATTTGCCACACCTAATCCAAAAACCCAATAAGCCAAAAAATTAAAGAAGGCAGCCCAAACTACCGCTTGGAAAGGTGATAAAACTTTTGTTGCCACAACTGTAGCAATAGCGTTGGCGGCATCGTGAAAACCATTAATATAATCAAAAATTAAAGCTAGAACTATAATAACTATTAGTAAAGTAAATTCCATAAAATATTATTTCAGAATAAAACTGATTGAATTAAGAATGTTTTACAGCGATTGATTCTAAAACACTTGCCACGCTCTTGCATTTATCCGTTGCTGATTCTAAAACAGATAAGACCTCTTTGTATTTGATAATGTTTTTTACGTCGGTTTCATTTTCAAATATTTCGAAAACTGCTTTATTATAAACAGTATCCGATTTATTTTCCAACTTGCTGATTCGTGCACAAGCATCAGTAATATTCTTGATTTTTTTGAAACTTCTCAATTCTTTTACCGCTACATCAATATTCTGACATGCTTCAAGATTTATTTCTGTCAATTTTCTGATCGATTTTGTAATCTTATCAACCTGATATAATCTCATTCTGCTGGCAGCACCATGAAGATTATCAGCAACATTATCTATTGAAGTAATCAAGGAGTGAATATCTTCTCTATCAAAAGGAGTAATAAAGTTTCTGCTCAATTCCAAATTTGTTTGACGTGTGATGTCTTCTCCTTTTTGTTCCAATGTATCTATTTTTTGAAAAAGAACTTCTCTTTCTTTCAATGGAAGATTTACCGCTTCATGTAAATTTGAAGCCAATTCAATTAAATTACTGGATGCTTCTTCAAAAAGAGGAAAGAATTTTTTGTCTTTTGGAACTAAAAATTGGAAAATACTATTTATTGACATTTTATTAGGTTTTAGAATTGCAAAAATAATTTATTATTCTCTGTAAATGTTAATTTGTTAATAACAAATCGTCTTCTATTTGAAAACTATTCAGAAAAGAAACTGTTTTTTCAATGTCGTAATGCAAAATTCGGTCTTCTTTTACCAAAGGAACTTCCTCGCGATACGCATTTAAAAACATTTCGATAAAATCACTGGATTGCAATGGTCTTCTATATTCTATGGCTTGTGAGGCATTCATCAATTCTATTGCTAAAATTCGCTCCAGATTATCCATAACACGTAACGCTTTTGTAGCACAGTTTGCCCCCATACTTACATGATCTTCCTGTCCGTTGCTGGACACGATACTATCGATACTGGAGGGAGTTGCCAGTTGTTTATTCTGGCTTGCAATACTTGCAGCCGTATATTGTGGAATCATTAAACCGGAGTTCAAACCTGGATTATCCACTAGAAATGCAGGAAGATTTCGCAAACCTGAAATCAATTGATAGGTTCTGCGCTCCGAAATACTTCCTAATTCTGCCAAAGCAATTGCCATGAAATCCAATGCTAACGCTAATGGTTGTCCATGAAAATTACCTCCGGAAATAATTTGGTCACTTTCAATAAATATATTAGGATTATCCGTCACCGAATTGATTTCTGTTTTAAACACTTTTTTTACATAATCAAAAGCATCTTTTGAAGCACCGTGAACTTGTGGCATGCATCTAAAAGAATACGGATCTTGAACATGTGTTTTTTCTTGCTCAATAATTTCACTTCCTTCCAGAAAACCTTTTATACGATTCGCCGTTACAATTTGACCTTTGTGAGGACGAATAAAATGAATCAATTCATTAAAAGGTTCGATTCTGCCATCAAATCCTTCAAGAGAAATAGTTCCTATCAAATCCGCTAAATAAGAAAACTTATTCGCTTTCATCAAGATATGTGCGCCATAAGCACTCATGAATTGAGTACCATTTAATAAAGCCAAACCTTCTTTGGATTGCAAAATAATTGGTTCCCAATTAAAACGCTTCAAAACTTCACTGGAATGTACTTTTTTACCTTCAAAATATACATCACCTTCTCCTAATAATGGTAAAGATAAATGCGCCAATGGAGCTAAATCACCCGAAGCACCAAGTGAACCTTGTGTATAAATTACTGGTAAAATATCATTATTGTAAAATGCCATCAATCGGTCTACAGTCTGCAATTGAATTCCGGAATGACCATAGCTCAACGATTGAATTTTGAGTAACAACATCAATTTGACAACTTCATTCGGAACTTCCTCACCTGTTCCGCAAGAATGTGATTTCACTAGATTTTCTTGCAATTTTGATAAGTTTTCATTCGAAATTTTCACATTACAAAGCGAACCAAAACCAGTATTAATTCCATAAATAGGTGCTGAATGCGTAGCCATTTTTTTATTCAAATAATCCCTGCATTTTTGGATATTTATTTTTGCTTCGTCGGATAATGCTATCGTTTTATGATGCGCGATAATCTCGTTTAAAACCTCTAATGAAAGTACTTCAGTGCTTATATAATGTGTGTTTTCCATTCCAATTGTATTTAAGTGCCCAAAATTGAATAAATCAATATTAAAAAGCAACATTTTTTAATAATAATTTAAAATTCATATCCAAAAAAAACCAAATAATAGATTTCATGCAAATTACCCTGTATTTAAGGTTATTAAAATTCTTAGTTTAGAATACCGACTGGATTTATACTGTGAACTAATTTATTGTCCTAAAATTAAAGAAATTCAGAGTGTATTTAATACAAATAGGAATGAAATTTAGAATTTAAGTTTAATCAAAAGTAAGACACAACAAATCAACAGCGTTATAAAATCTCTACAATTATAAGAATCGCATCAACGAAAAGGATATTTATTGAAAAATATTTATTTTTAATCCAAATGTGATTGAATTTTTAAAATATTCGCAAAAACTAAATTTAATGTTTTGGTTTTTATAAAAAACTGTACTTTTGGGGAATCAAAATGGTAAACAACAGATCAACATATCAATCTTCGATAACAACTCAAAACTGGGTTGCAATTTCTGTTACATTTACTGCTACAACAACTACAACTACCCCTTAGGGGTATTCATTTTACATATAATCCTATTTATTATACTTTTTCCTGAAAGGAGAAAGATTTTGGATGTATAAAAAACATTGCATTTTTAAAATAAAACATATACAATGAAAGTATTAAAATTTGGCGGAACTTCGGTTGCCAATGCACAAAATATAAAACTGGTTCTGGATATCGTCATCAATAAAGCAAAAGAAGAAAAATTAGTAGTAGTAGTTTCTGCTTTTAGCCAAGTTACTGACCTGCTTCAGCTTGCTTCCCAAAAAGCAGCTGCCGGAGATGAAAGCTTCAAAGATATTCTTGCCGAAATAGAGAAAAAACATTTAGATGCCTTAAAAGAATTTATTCCTGTAAGCGAACAAAGCAGTCTGTTAAGTCATATAAAAAGAATTATAAATCATCTTGAAACGTTACTGGACGGTTGTTTTCTTTTGGGGGAATTATCCGCCAGAACTTCCGATACAATTTTAAGTTTTGGTGAATTATTGTCTTCTTACATCATTTCTGAAGCATTAAAACAAAATCTAAAAAATAGCGGTTATAAAGACAGCCGCGAATTAATAAAAACCGATAATCATTTCGGAAAAGCTATCGTAAATTTTGAAGTTTCAAATCAACTAATTGCTGATTTCTTTGCCTCGAATGAGAATCAAGTGGTTGTAATGCCCGGATTTATTGCCGCATCACTTGATGGCATCAACACTACTTTAGGTCGTGGTGGTTCCGATTATACTGCTGCAATCATCGCTGGAGCAGTGAATGCATCCGACTTGGAAATTTGGACTGATGTAAACGGAATGTTTACTGCCAATCCGAAAATTGTAAAACAAGCACAACCTATCGCCTTTATTTCTTATCAGGAAGCGATGGAGTTATCGCATTTTGGTGCCAAAGTTTTATATCCGCCAACAATTCAACCAGTATTGAGAAAGAATATTCCAATTCATATCAAAAATACTTTTGAACCAGAAGCCGAAGGAACTTATATTTCAAATCAAGAAATGGTTCACACTAATCCTGTAAAAGGAATTAGCCACATCGATAATATTACTTTGATTACACTTGAAGGACCCGGAATGATTGGTGTTACAGGTTCGTCTAAAAGACTTTTTGAAGTATTATCACAGGAAAGCATCAATGTAATTTTTATTACTCAAGCGTCATCGGAGCATTCAATCTGTATTGGAATTCTAAATTCGGATGCTGATATTGCTGAAGAAGCCATCAATAAAGCTTTTCAAATTGAGATTTTACAAAACAAAATTGATCCCTGTATCGTTGAAAAAAACCTTTGCATCATTGCTTTGGTTGGCGAAAATATGAAAAATCATCAAGGTTTAAGCGGAAGAATGTTTAGCACTTTGGGTAAAAATAACGTAAACATCAGAGCGATTGCTCAAGGTGCTTCCGAAAGAAATATCTCGGCGGTTATCAACGAAAGAGATGTAAAGAAAGCATTGAACACGTTGCACGAAACCTTTTTTGAAGAAAACACCAAACAATTAAACCTGTTTGTAATGGGTGTTGGAAATGTAGGTGAGAAATTCATCGAACAAATTCACCAGCAAAAGAAATTCTTAAAAGACAATCTGAAAATAAACTTACGTGTTATCGCTTTGTCAAATTCAAGAAAAATGTATTTTGATGAAGACGGAATCTCTTTAAAAGAATGGCAATTTCTACTAGAAACTGGAGAACCTGCTGACAAAGAGAAGTTCATTTCGAATGTAAAAGAACTCAATTTACGCAACAGTATTTTTGTTGACATTACTGCAAATGAAAGCGTATCTAAGACATACGAACAATATTTAAAACGCAATATTGCCGTAGTGACTTGTAATAAAATTGCCTGTGCTTCTGAGTATGACAATTATAAAAAACTAAAAAAACTATCCAGACAATTCAACGCTCCTTTTCTATTTGAAACTAACGTTGGAGCTGGATTACCAATTATTGATACCGTAAAAAACTTGATTGCCTCAGGTGATAAAGTGAATAAAATCCAAGCTGTTTTATCCGGAAGTTTGAACTTTATCTTTAATAATTTTGATGAAAATAATACTTTTCATGATGTCGTTAAAGAAGCTGGCGTACAAGGATTTACAGAACCAGATCCTAAGATTGATTTAAGCGGAATTGACGTTGCCAGAAAGATATTAATCTTGATTAGAGAAAGTGGTTATAAAATGGAAATTGACGAGATTGCTAACGAATCTTTTATGCCTGCTGAATGTCTCGAAACAACTTCAAATGAAGCGTTTTTTGAATCTTTACTGAAACACGCTTCTCATTTTGAAACTATTTATAAGGAAGCGTTGAGCAAAGAATCTCGTTTAAAATATGTAGCACAATTCGAAAACGGAAAAGCCAATGTTGGGTTGCGATTCATTCCTAAAGACCATCCTTTTTATAATCTTGAAGGAAAAGACAATATTGTATTGTTTTTCACGGACCGTTACGTAGACCAACCTTTATTGATAAAAGGTGCTGGTGCCGGAGCTGCAGTTACTGCTTCAGGAATATTTGCTGATGTAA
Organism: Flavobacterium esculini; assembly: GCF_048284325.1. Classification (NCBI taxonomy): domain Bacteria; kingdom Pseudomonadati; phylum Bacteroidota; class Flavobacteriia; order Flavobacteriales; family Flavobacteriaceae; genus Flavobacterium; species Flavobacterium esculini. The sequence continues at coordinate 113,176 of NZ_JBLVPI010000013.1, forward strand.
TCAGAATTGGAAACGTATAGTCGGTAGAGATGCGATTTATTGCGTCTAATTTATGTAGAAAGAGACGCGATAAATCGCTTCTGTACCACAATAAAAATAAAAAGATATGAATGAAATAAAAATATTTTGCCCCGCCACAATTGCCAATCTATCCTGCGGATTTGATGTCCTTGGTCTTTGTTTAGAAACTGCGGGTGACGAAATGATTATTCGAAAATCAGACATAAAAGGGATTCGTATCACTAAAATTGTAGGTGCCGACTTGCCTTTGGAAACCGAAAAAAATGTTGCTGGAGTATCTGCTTTGGCGATGTTGGAAGCCATTGAAACGGAATTTGGATTTGAAATAGAAATCTACAAACACATCAAAGCCGGAAGCGGAATTGGGAGCAGTGCCGCCAGTTCAGCTGGTGCAGTTTTTGGAATCAATGAATTACTGGGACGTCCATTTACCCGAAAAGAATTGGTTTTATTCGCTATGCAAGGCGAAAAATTAGCCAGCGGAAACGCTCATGCCGATAACGTTGCTCCTGCCCTTTTGGGTGGCTTTACGTTGGTGAGAAGTTCGAATCCTCTGGACATTATCAAAATAGAAAGCCCTTCCGAATTGTACGCCACTGTGGTTCATCCTCAAATTGAGTTAAAAACATCGGATGCGCGTTCGGTATTGAAACAAACTGTTTCCTTGAAAAGTGCTATTACACAATGGGGAAATGTGGGCGGATTAGTAGCTGGATTGTACACTAAAGATTACGATTTAATCGGACGTTCATTACATGATGAAATCGTGGAACCATTGCGAAGTGTCTTGATTCCGGGATTTGATTTAATCAAAAAAACAGCATACGAAAACGGAGCTTTAGGTTCAGGAATATCAGGTTCAGGTCCTTCTATTTTTGCTTTAAGCAAAGGAAAGGAAACCGCTGATAAAATCGCCAAAGCCATGAGTGCCGTTTACGACGCCATGAATTTACCGTATGAAATTCACGTTTCTAAAGTAAATGATGAAGGAATGAAAATAATAAGTTAATACAATAATAAGGAGATTGCTTCGTGCCTCGCAATGACAAAAAAATGAAATATTACAGTTTAAACCATAACGCACCTAAAGTTTCTTTTCAAGAAGCCGTAATACAAGGATTAGCAACAGATAAAGGATTGTATTTTCCGGAAACAATTACCCCTTTAACTCCTGCTTTTTTTGATACTATCGAAAATTTAAGCAACGAGGAAATTGCTTTTGAAGCGATTCAACAATTTGTAGGTGACGAAATCCCGGAAGCCACTTTAAAACAAATCATTGCCGAAACCTTATGTTTTGATTTCCCTGTGGTCGAAGTCGAAAAAGGCATTTATTCCCTTGAATTGTTTCATGGTCCAACGATGGCTTTCAAGGACGTTGGCGCGCGATTCATGTCACGTTGTTTGGGTTACTTCAATAAAGATAACAAAGACAGTAAAAACACGGTTCTTGTAGCTACATCCGGTGATACTGGCGGTGCTGTAGCGAGTGGTTTCCTTGGTGTAACAGGCGTTGAAGTAATTATCCTGTATCCATCCGGAAAAGTGAGCGATATTCAGGAACGACAATTGACCACTTTAGGACAGAATATTAAAGCGCTTGAAGTAGACGGCGTTTTTGATGATTGTCAGGATATGGTCAAAAAAGCTTTTCTTGACGAAAGTTTAAAACATAAAAATCTGACTTCGGCGAATTCGATAAATATTGCGCGCTGGTTGCCACAAATGTTTTATTTCTTCTTTGCCTATAAAGCCTTAAAAAAAGAGAACAAACCGTTAGTTTTCTCTTGTCCAAGCGGGAATTTTGGAAATATTTGCGCAGGTATCATTGCTAAAAAAATGGGATTGCCTGTTGAACATTTTGTAGCGGCTACGAATGTGAATGATACGGTGCCAAGATTTCTAGAAAACGGTATTTACGATCCAAAACCTTCTATCGCGACGATTTCGAACGCAATGGATGTGGGGAATCCTAGTAATTTTATCCGTATTCAGGAAATGTACCACAATGATTTGGAACAATTCAAAAAAGATTTTTCTTCATTTACTTTCAATGATGAGGAAACGATTGAAGCGATGAAAACCATTTACAAAACAGACGGTTACATTGCTGAACCTCACGGAGCTGTTGGATATCTTGGATTGAAAAAAGAATTACAAAACCACCCGAATGCGATTGGTATTTTCTTAGAAACCGCCCACCCTATTAAGTTTTTGGACACGGTTGAACCAACATTAAACGTAAAACTGCCGATTCCTACACAAATTGAAAGTGTTTTAGGAAAAGAAAAAGTGAGCGTAAAAATTAAAACGTACGAGGAATTGAAAGCGTTTTTGGCATAACATTTCAATATCCAGACAAAAATACAAACCGACTGAGAAGTTATTTTCAGTCGGTTTTTTATATGGAAATACAAACCTATTAATTTTAATTACTAAATTAATTCTCTATAAATAAATCTATTTGGTTTCTAAAGAATTAAAAAAAATCTTGATTCATGGATAAATATACTAATTGCCTACACCATATTAGCTAATATCAATAATTTTATTCGGTAATAGCTTTTATTGCTTTTAGTGAATAATTATCAATTTCATTTTCCTCAATAATTCTTGCATATTTAATTTTATCTAGTAATGAAATTGCGTGATCATAGTCTTTAAACAAACTTTTAAATTTAGGTCTCCCAATTATCAAATCATATCGCAAATTATTATTTTTTGCTTCATTCTCTAAATCAATAAACTGTCCTAAATTTTTATAAGCTTTCTCAGCAATGCTTTTAGACTCCTTAAGGTCAAAACTAATTGGTTTAACTAAATTTAAACTACCATTTTGCCAAGCATAATCAAATTTAAATTCGTTTCCATTTTCATTAGTAACCGTATAATCAACAAAAAATCTTTTCTTATCTCTATTTATAAGATTAAAATCTAAACCACGTAAATTATCATAAAATTGATGTAATAATTCTGGTTCTTTAGGTTGATTAAACTGATGTTTTATATCTTCAATAAAATATTTATTTAACAGAATTTCTTCTATGAAATCATTTTTAAAATCTTGTTGATAATCAGTTTTAAAATTAGAAAACTGAAGTACACTTCCATCAAGAGGAAGAATATATTTGGAAATAAATGAAGATAAATCATCAATTTCTAATTTATGAAAAACATCATTATTTAGTGATAATCTTTCAAGTCTTTTATCAATTTGCTTAAGATATTCTTTAATTGTTCTTTCAGGAACATTATTGTATATAACCTTTATACGACTTAAGTTTTTTGAATATGAAAATGAAAATTTACCAACATTACTAAAAAAAATAAGCAAACCAATATTTATACTCTCATCAAGAAATGGAGAATGCTTGTATTTTAAGACACAATATTTATAAAAATCTTTTTTCATTTTATTATACCAATTAAGTGGTTACATATTGGCATTCTTTTATTTTTAATCCATTCCAAAAATAGTAAAAAATCATCTCTATCTCCAAAATTAATATTCAAAGAATCTAATTCATTAAATATACTAATAAATCTATTTATATTCAAATGCTTTAACATTTCTGCAAATTCGTCAAAAATTCCATTCTTAACTCTCAATGATTTTAAATGAGTGATTACAATATGACGTTGATAGGGATAATTTTGTAAATATGTAAAATAATTCGGATCGCTATAAGAATTATTAATAAAAGGTAAAGTTTGCTCGTGATCTATTAATAAAATCTCATCATCATTAACTAACAAATTTGGTTTGTTTCTAAAACCTCCCCTATCGCTATTAATTATAACATTATCAAAAGCAAACAAATTTGCAATATCATATGATTTAATAAACTGAAGTGAAACTAACGGATTAAAAATCACATATTGACCGTTAAACTCACTACAAAACTTATATCCATCATCTAAATTATCTAATTCTTCTTTTTCAAAAAAATCAATTAACAAACTATGATCAATATCAATAACAGCATAATTGGGAACTGCTAAATTAAACTCATTAGCTAACTCCGAAATTAATATTTCCTTAGCAACACTAAAATTTTGCTCAACATATTTTTTTTTAAAAAGTTTCATTACGTAATGATTAACTTTCCCAAGCTCATCAACAGCTGTTATTAATAAAGGTTTTGAACTCCCTCCATCTATAAAACCATCAATTTGAATTAATTTTAAAATTTTCATTTAAATATATTAATGCGGAAATATAGTACAAACTAATTCAAATTCCAAATTAACTTTTGCCCTTACTTCGCAAGGTGCTCATCAAGAAAAATGGTCGCGCTAGTTAAACTATATCTGATATACACAATTTCTCTCGGTCGATAGACCCGATCACCTGGATATACACAATTTCTATCGGTTGGATAGCGCGGAATTCTTTCCGTGCCCGCAATAATGAGACAGTACAACAAAATAGAATAAGCTACATTCCTAAAAAGATGTAGCTATTTTATATCACACCGTTTTATTATTTTACATAACGTCTTTTTAAGGTTTCATTTCCGTTTTTTCCGTCCATGTAAAATTGGATTGTCTTTTATTGATTAACCAATGACCGTTTTCTTTAACATAGTCATCATGGTAGATTACACCCATTGTGGTTTTCATTTTTTTATTATTTTCAGTTCCAATTAATACTACTTGACAGTATGAAATCCCCGAAGCCTTATTCCCATTTAAAGTAACAGTTTGCTGTCCGTTTATGTGATACACCACATCAAAAAGATTGAGAAAACCAGCAAATGCTTCGCCTATTTGTTTTCTTCCTATAAAAGTTGTGCCAGTCTGACCATTATTTACAGAAGAAACTTCGGCATTTTCAGTGAAAAGCAATACTTGGTTTTTCACATCTTTTACATCAGCTAAAACTGAAAATGTATCTACTACGTTTTTGAGGGCAATTCTGTCTTCAATTACTGCAATTTTTTTGTTATCGTTGTTCATTTTTTGTGCGTTTACTGATAAACAAAGAGTCATTAAAGCGAATGCTAAAATATTTTTTTTCATCTTGATTTTGTTTTGATTGTTATACTAATTAATTCTTATTTCTTGAAGTGCAAAGCTACTGGCACTTTATCCAAAAATTATTACCCTTATTACAGAATGACATACCATTATTACAGAATAGATGCAACCATAGCCTACACATCCATTAGTTTTAATAAATTTGTACAAGATAATCAGAACAATATGAAGCTAATAGCCCACATAGCAACAATAAGTGAGTATAATAATAAGATCGATATTGAAACATTACATCCTTTGGTTAGTTTTATTGATTTTTCAAATGTAAAACCTCAGAAAAGAGAAAGAGAATCGGCAGAAGCAGTAAGCTTCGGCTTCTATTCCATTTTTCTAAAAGAGGATACCAATTGCGAAATAAAATATGGACGAAATAGTTATGATTATCAGCAGGGAACTTTAGTGTTTATTGCCCCACATCAAATAGTGAGCATTATAGAAGATGGCGAAAACTATCAGCCAACTGGTTATGCCCTTTTATTTCATCCTGATTTGATAAAAGGAACTTCATTAGGACAACATATTAGAGCATACCAGTTTTTCTCCTATGATGTACACGAAGCCTTGCACCTTTCAAAACAAGAAAAAAAATTGATACAGGAATGTTTCAAGAAAATAGTTTTTGAACTCAAACAATCGATAGACAAGCATAGTAAAAAAATATTGGTATCAAATATTGAATTGTTTCTGGACTATTGCACTCGTTTTTACGACCGACAATTTATTACCCGTGAGCATGCTAATACTGGTGTGGTAGAAAAATTTGACATATTGTTAAATGATTATTTTCAATCTGAAAACCCACAAGCAATTGGTATAGCTACGGTGGCATTTTTTGCCAACGAATTGAATTTATCTGCAAACTATTTTGGAGACCTTATCAAAAAAGAAACTGGTAAATCGGCTTTGGAATATATCCATTTAAAAATAATTGAGACAGCTAAAGAGTTGTTGTTTGATACTGGAAAATCGGTAAGTGAAATAGCCTATGAATTAGGCTACAAATATCCTCAACATTTTACACGCTTGTTTAAGCAACAAGTTGGTCATTCGCCTAATGAATACCGATTTTTAAATTTAGACATTTCACAGTAATCCTCCGTTATTATATATGTAATCTCTTTACGTTAAGGAATAATCTCCATTATTTATCATTCCGACGAAGGAGTTATCTCAAAAAGTGTGTGCAACAAATAGAGATTCCTCCTTCGTCGGAATAACAAATAAACTTACATTTATAAAAAGAGGGTTACATTCTATTAAATTTAAACTTTTGTCCGCCAATCGATGCCTCGTACATGAGTCCGCCCTTTTGCATGGTGAATACCATAACGCCATCCGTATATTTTACATTTGCTGAGGCGCCTTCAGTTACGGCTACCGCTGAGGCTTGTGCGGAAAATTCGAATCGGCTCTGTTTAAATCGGTTCATTTCGTTTTTTGTTTCAAAAAATATCACCTCCCGATACGCTTGTCCGCCAGCCTGAAATCCAATGCTGAGTTGCGTCAACTTGGCCATGCCTATCATCTTGCCATGTTCATAGACAACCCCGTTTCCAGCCGCACCGCCGACAGCAAGTCCTCCTTTTCCAACATTTGGAAAAATAACATAACCGTACGCTTTATCAAAAAGTGCTTTCATCAACGGATCGCTTTTAATGAACTCTGCTTTTGCTGTTTTACTATCAGCAATAATTTTATTCTTTTTAGCAGTTGATTGCCCGAATATTGGTGCCATGCTTAATACACAAGCCATTACTATCACCAAAAAAACATTTAAATTTTTCATAATCGTATCAATTAAATTGTTGTAAAATTTATTTACTCAAAGGTAAAAAAAATTTCTTGTTTAATGATTAAATATACTGATTACCAATGTTATATGAATTATTTTATCAAAAAAAGCGAGTGATTAATCCCTTTTTTCTACCTTTGAAAAACATAAAGCAATAACCCAAGAATAAGTATTATCCATGATTACAAAAGCAACAGTAGAAGACGTTTGTCTATTAAATACATTAATCAATTCAGCATATCGCGGGGAATCTTCTAAAAAAGGATGGACCACTGAAGCCAACATATTAGAAGGACTTAGAACTACTGAAAAAGAACTGATAGAAACGATTCATGACCCAAAAAATACGATTCTGAAATTTACAGAGGATGAACAGATTATAGGTTGTGTATTGTTGATGGAGAAAACGCAGCAATTATATTTAGGCATGCTAACGGTTTCTCCTAAATTACAAAATAGCGGCGTTGGAAAAAAATTATTGCAACAGGCAGCAATTCATGCTTCGGGATTGGGATTGCCCAAAATTGTAATGACTGTAATATCTGTTCGGGAAGAATTAATTACATGGTACAAGCGCAACGGCTATGAAGATACCGGAGCAAGAGAACCTTTTCCCGCAAGTGAAGTTCATATTCCAATTACGGAAGCGCCTTTGGAATTTATTGTTTTAGAAAAAAAGGTTTAGAATTAATAATAATCAATCTTAAATCGAAATAAAATGGCAACTAATAGCAAAACACTTGTTATAAAAGATTTAGAAGAAAAATCAATTCTTGTATCCAGAACATTTACTGCGCCACTTGAAAAAGTTTGGCGAGCGTACACTGAAAGTGAATTACTAGAACAATGGTGGGCACCACAACCTTGGAAAGCAGAAACCAAAACAATGAACTTTTCTGTTGGCGGTTATTGGTTGTATGCGATGGTAGGTCCTGAAAATGAAAAACATTGGGGACGAATGGACTATACTGCAATAACACCACAAATAAGCTTTGAAATCAAAGATAGTTTTTGTGATGAAGAGGGAAATATAGACCCTTCCTTACCGGTTTCTGCAGGAACTATAGCTTTTGCCAAGACAAGCTCTGGCACTTTAGTTGAATTCAAGATGTTTTATTCCAATGAAAAAGAAGTACAAACCATGATTGAAATGGGCTTTGAGCAGGGCATTACAGCTTGTCTCGAGCAATTGGAAGCCTTATTTCAAGAAAATAAAATATAATGATGATCGCTTGGATATTGACAATACCTCTCAATTCAAGGTTCGCGTAAGGGATTGCGGCGGCATCCTTTATTTTTTTTCTTTAAAAAAATAAAGATAAAGCCAAAAGCCCGACCCGAAAGCTGCAGATTCGTGAATCTGAACTGGGATTTTCTGCTTTGGGGTTACGCCCAAATTTTAATATAAAAATTCATATCCCCATTAATCGGTAAAACAAACCGTATTTTTGTGGCGTGAAGAAATCAGTTTCAATTATTGGAGGAGGACCTGCAGCACTTTTGCTCGCTGCATTACTGGATTGCAAGAAGTTTACCGTTACCATCTACGAGAAAAACAAAACACTGGGGAGAAAATTTCTGGTAGCCGGAAAAGGAGGATTTAACCTCACCCATTCGGAACCTATAGCCGAGCTAATAGCGCGGTATACACCATCCGATTTTTTAGAAAAAGCACTGCTTGATTTTGACAATCACGATTTCCGAAATTGGATTGATACCATCGGGATTCCAACATACATAGGCAGTAGCAAACGCGTGTATCCTGAAAGCGGCATTAAACCCATAACAGTGCTCAACGCAATCCTAAAAGTTCTCGATAAACAAGGCGTTGGCATACAATACGAACACAACTGGACGGGATGGACTAACAACGATACTCTTGTTTTTAATACTGATACAGAAATAAAATCTGATTATACCATTTTTGCTCTGGGCGGCAGCAGCTGGAAGGTAACGGGATCTGATGGCACATGGCTCGATTTATTCAAAACACAAGGAATTGCTGTCGTTCCGTTTCAATCTTCTAATTGTGCGTACCGTGTTCACTGGCCGGAAGATTTTATCATGGAACATGAAGGCAGTCCGCTTAAAAACATTTCTATTAGCTGTTCGAATAAAACTCAAAAAGGCGAAGCGGTAATCACGCGTTTCGGTTTAGAAGGCAATGCAGTTTATGCTCTTAGTCCACAAATTAGGGAAGAGCTAGAAAGCCAACAAAAAGCCACTATTTTTCTGGACCTAAAACCAGCATTAAGTTATGATGATTTGCATCAAAAGATTAAAAAATCGACCTTAAAAAAGACGAGCGAAAAATTACAAAAAGAGGTTAAATTGAGTCTTGCGCAGATTGGCCTTTTGAAAAAATACCTGTCAAAAGAAACTTACCTGAATCCGGAACTATTAGCACAAAACATCAAAAAACTGCGTATCGAAATCACAGGTTCTTCCCTATTGAACGATGCGATATCCACAACTGGCGGTGTTCAATTGAATGCCGTAGATGAGAACTTCCAATTGAAAGAGATGAAAGATCACTATTGTATTGGCGAAATGCTGGACTGGGATGCACCCACGGGTGGTTATCTTCTTCAAGCTTGCTTCAGTATGGGCATGCATCTTGCGCGTCACCTGAATAGTATTCCTTGATTTTTTTTGAAGGTTAATTAGCTGAATTCAAAAGAATATTTTTATCAGAACACTAAAACTTCACAACCGTTTTTCCAATCCAATTCATTTACAATACCATTTCCTCAAACAATCTTTGCGCCGTTTGTTCTAAATCATCACACAATCCCGGATGCGGTCTTGAGGTTTGAATCGCCGAACTGCGAAGAGCAGTCAACCACCGGAAACGAGATGGAATATCGAATTGCGCTATTGGTCCACCCGATTTTTCCCCATGCCCCACTTTCTCGAATGCCTGTAAGTTTAAATGCAATTGTTCCAAATCTAAATCGGCTGAAAACAATTGAAGTTTCGCTTCGTTAAACGAACAGAGCACTTTTATAAACTTGGCTTTTTTACAAAATAGAATAATACCCACATTGAGGAATTCTTCGCGTTCTACCCTTGGTACAACTCGGATTACGGCATACTCATATAAGTGTTTCTCGTGCATTTTGGGCTTCATTTATAAAAATTTCGGAATGGTTTAAGCGTATGGATAAAAACTGGAAATAGACTTCCCGAAGCGTTTCGGGAGTTTCATCCGTATCTTCCCATTGGAGCCACTCCGTTGGAATAAGATTGACTATAGACTGTAGTACTTCTTCTGTTAGCATTTTTTTGAATAGTGCATCGATTTCCTTTAACAATGAAGCTTGTGGCAACAATACGTGGTCTTTTATCAATGCAAAAGGACTTTGTGCATGCGTTTTCCAATTGGTCCACGAATGATGAAAATAAAGACTAGCACCGTGATCAATCAGCCATAATTCCTTGTGCCAAATCAGCATATTCGTATTTCTGAAAGTTCGGTCGACATTAGTAATAAAAGCGTCCAGCCAAACAATTTGGGAAGCTAATTTTGCATCAACCACCGTCACAACAGGATCAAAATTTATAGCTCCCGATAAATAATGCAAAGCCAAATTAAGTCCCTGACTCCCTTTAAGTAATTCCTGGATTTCTTCGTCACCTTCTGAGCGTCCGAAAGCTTCGTCGAGATTAGCGTAAACGAGTTCCGGCATTTTTAGTTTTAAAACACGGGCAATTTCACCGCCAATTAATTCGGCGATTAAGGCTTTTACACCGTGACCGGCACCTTTGAATTTCAATACATATTTAAAATCATCATCGGCTTCAGCGAGCGCAGGCAAAGAACCGCCTTCTCGCAACGGAGTGATGTATCGTGTAACATTTACGGTTCTAAGATGGGGTATTTTTTCCATAATCGAATTGGATAAAGCTATTTTGCTTATGTACAAACTTACAAATAAGTAGGGTGAAATTTAATTTATAAGCTCTATTTACTCAAATTTTGCAGACTTAAAAAGGCATTTCCAATATTCGCAATAATATCAGACGCAATAAAGGACTGAAAACCTGTTTCGGGCAGCGCAATATCAGCGGTTAGTCCATGCAAATAGACGCCAAGTATGGCAGCGTTTATTGATTCATAGGATTGTGCCAATAAACTGGTAATCATTCCAGTCAAAACATCTCCAGTTCCTGCAGTAGCCAAAGCGGCATTTCCGGTGGTGTTTTCGTAGATTGTATCTCCATCTATGATTCGGGTTGGTGCACCTTTCATCACAATAATGAGATGATATTGTTTAGAAAAAGCGATTGTTTTAGCTATTTTTTCCTGTTCGGAATTCCATTTTCCTAGTAATCGTTCCAATTCTTTAGGATGTGGCGTGATAATGGTTTTGGGCTGTAATAAAGGAAGCCATTCTTTGTTTTTGGATAGAATATTCAACGCATCGGCATCGATTACCAAGGGTATTTTATTCGTTTGCAGTAATTTATAAATAGCTTGTTGTGTTTCGATTTCCAGGCCTAAACCCGGTCCTATTCCTATGGCTTGTGGTGTAATTTCGAAAGTAATATCCGAAATGGATTTTTCCTGATTATCCGTTATAACCATGACTTCAGGAATAGCAATTTGAAGAATATCGTACCCACATTTTGGTATAAAAACAGTGACCAATCCGCAACCCGTTTTCAAGCAAGCTTTGGACGAAAGACAAACTGCTCCTATTTTCCCATAACTTCCACCAATAATTAAGGCATGTCCTTGAATGCCTTTGTGGGTGAATTTATCGGGTTGTTTATAGCGTTTGAGAATTTCGCTTTGGTCGATGTAAATTGGATTCATCTTGGAATTTATTTGTCTAAAATTACAAATTTAAAATGGAACAGATTCTTTAATTGTAATCGAAATGCCCTAGCCCTGATGGCAGTGGAAATCCTTTTTATACGCTTTTTCGGCGGATAAAAAGATTGAAACGAACAGCAGGAAATAGCTCCTAAAAACTAGGCTTCTTTTTTACTTTTTAGTTTATTGACCGTTCCGTTTAATTCAAAACCAAGCAGTAATATCATGCAGTTGATCCATATGTAAAACATCATAATTAATAAGGTTCCTATGGAGCCGTATAATTCGTTGTATTTTGAGAATCGGATGACCCAAATTCCAAAACCATAGGAATCCAGAAGAATCAAAATTGTTGTAAATACAGAGCCTATGGAGATAAAAGCCCTGTTTTTATCATGCATGGTGCCAAACTTAAAAAGTATGGAAGTTGTGATTAAAATCATTACAATGATAAACGCATAGCGCCATAAAATAATCAATTCAACTTGGTCGCTCAATATCGTTTTTTGGATAAATACCTCGAAAACAACGATTGCCGATACGGTTACAATCAATAGTATTGACAATAGCAATGACATGCCGAGAGCGACAATGTATTGGTGTATAAATCCTCTTTTGATGAGGACGTGACGCGAAGATTCGAAACCGCCCAAGATTCCATTTAAACCATTTGCCATCAGAAAAATAGACAATATAAATCCCGAAGACAGTAATCCGGAATGGCTATTGTGGAGAATATCATTGATGATTTTGTAAATCGCATCATAGGTATTTGGCGGAACTCCTTGCCTTACAAATTGAAGAAAATCTTCTTGAAAACCTTCGATTGGGATGTAGGGAATAAGATTTAAAATGAACAAAGCAAAGGGAAATAATGCCATGAAGAAACTAAATGCAATAGCACTGGCGTGATAGGTCAAGGCGCTTTCGACAATTCCTAATCCGTACAATTCTAATAAATCATACAACGACAACCCCTGCAACCATGGGAGTTTTATTTTTTTTAACCCACGGGCAAGATTCCGTATTATTGGAACTTTTTCTATTCGCTGTTCAATTTCTTTACTCATATTGCTTTTAAGCTCAAATCCATATTGTAAACAGAATGCGTTAAGGCTCCAGACGAAATATAATCGACACCACATTCCGCATAATGACGAATGGTGCTTTCATTGATATTCCCTGAAGATTCGGTTTGGCATTTGTCACCTATCAAAGTCACTGCTTTTCGGGTATCTTCATAATTGAAGTTGTCTATCAAAATTCTATAAATGCCTTCGCTTTCTAATATTTCTTTGATTTCATCCAAGTTTCTGGCTTCGACAATGATTTTTAGATCCAGATTATTTTCTTTGAGATAGGCTTTGGTTTTGGCTATGGCCAAAGTAATTCCGCCTGCAAAATCATTGTGATTGTCCTTGAGCATAATCATGTCATACAAAGCAAAGCGATGGTTTTCGCCTCCGCCAATTTTCACTGCCCATTTCTCACAAGCTCGGAAACCTGGAGTTGTTTTTCGGGTATCAAGGATTTTAGTTTCTGTTCCTTCCAGAAGCGCTACATATTGTTTGGTTTTGGTAGCAATTGCCGACATTCTTTGCATCGAATTCAAAACTACCCGTTCCGATTTCAAGATGGATTGTGAACTTCCCGAAACATGAAAAACAACATCCCCTTTTTTTACCGAAGTTCCATCCTCAATGAATGTTTCTATTTGCAAATTAGGATCTACATATTCGAAAACCATTTTGGCGAAAGCCACACCGGCAATAATACCATCTTCTTTTACAAGCAACTTCGCTTTTCCGGTTGCCGTTGCAGGAATACATGCCAAAGAGCTGTAATCACCAGGACCAACATCTTCCCGAATGGCATTTTCAATTAATATATGTAACTCGTTTTTGAACTGTACTTCGCTAATCATTGTATAAGAAATTTATGGAATGCTAAAGTAGGATTTATTTTGTGGATTTGAAAATATGTTCGCTTCGTTGTCAAGAAAACAAGTAAATTAATCTATTTTTTTTAGTAAAGTATAGTCCAGTGTGAAGATGAGACTATACTAGAATCTTGTGTTCAAAATCCTGAGCGGTAACATTAAAATTTAAGGAAATCAAAAACTATTGAAATCAGGTATTTTATTTTGGTCTATACTATTAAAACCCTATATTTGAGTTCAGTAACAATAAAAAACATGATTATGAAAACTTTTTTAAGCATTATTTTTGTATCATCAATACTATTTATTTCTTGCAAAAAAGAAATAGAACCCCAAAATAATACTAGTCCAGCAAACATCATTCCATTTACTGAAGTTGGTAAGCAAATGCGTAGTCAGGCTTCGACAGCGTCACAGACACAACAAAACAGTACTGTTGTTAATCAAAATCAGACTTTAGCGGCTCCAGTAGCAGTTGCTAAAGGAATGAATCCAGCACACGGTCAACCATTGCATCGTTGCGATATTCCTGTTGGAGCTCCCTTAAATTCTGTAGCTTCAGCTAAAAATACTCCAACACAGCAAATAACTTCTCCACAAAACCAATTAGTTTCACCTATTCCAGCCGCTACAACACCAACAGTAACAACACCGACTCCGGAGGGAATGAACCCACCACACGGTCAAACAAATCACAGATGTGATATTGCTGTTGGGGCACCGTTGCCAAAATCATAATTTAAAATAGCGCACGATATCCAAAAGGTAACTTTGCAAAAAAACCTGAAAGATGACTGAAGAAACGAAATACTATGCAAAAGCGGCAATGCTAATTAGAAAACCTATTGAAGACGTTTTTCAGGCATTTATAAATCCAGAAATTACGACTAAATTTTGGTTTACTAAAAGTTCAGGAAAACTTGAAGAAGGAAAAGAAACACAATGAACTTGGGAAATGTACAATCACTCCATTTCGGTTAGAACCAAAACGATAGCACTAAATAAAAAAATTGAAATTGAATGGGGAAATTATGATGAAATCACTACCGTGCAATGGACATTTAAAAATCTGAGGGAAACGGGAACTTTTGTAAGCATTGTCAATACAGGATTTCAGGGCGATACGGAAAAAACCATCTCACAAATACGCGATTCAACAGAAGGATTTACTTTGGTTTTAGTAGGTTTAAAAGCCTATTTAGAACATAATATTGAACTAAATTTAATTTCAGACCGATTTCCAAAGGAACTTACTGAATAACTGTGTATACTACAAAAAACTATTACAACTAACTTACAAAAAAATCTTAAAAAGCTCCTCAAACATTCCGATAAACGAATGCTGAGTAAGTTTTCTCTTCAATACAAAACTATTAAACATATGATTTATAATTAATTAACATAAAAACACATTGATATTAACTTTTCATTTTCAACTATTTTTGTACTTTTAATTTCCCTAAATAATTTCTTTATTTTAAATAATGCAATCATCTTATTTTTCCTCTTTTGTAATTTAAGTTCAATATATAAAAGCTGTTTTATGGAAAATAAAAAAATAATTACCAAAAAAATAACACCCTGTTTGTGGTTTAACGACAATGCTGAAGAAGCGGTGACTTTTTATGCCTCGATTTTTAAAAACTCAACAATTGAAAAAGCAACTCATTACGGTAAAAATGCACCCATGCCAGAAGGAACTGTTTTGACCATTTCCTTTCAATTAGACGGAGAATATTTTTTGGCCTTGAATGGCGGGCCTGTATTTACTTTCTCGGAAGCTGTTTCATTCATTGTTAATTGTGAAAACCAACCGGAGATCGATATGTTTTGGGAAAAACTTTCTGAAGGCGGACAAATTCAACAATGTGGCTGGCTGAAAGATAAATTTGGTGTTTCTTGGCAAATTGTGCCTGTAATATTGGGTGAAATGATGCAAAGCGATGATAGTGAAAAATCAAATCGTGCGTTACAGGCAATCATGCAAATGGTGAAAATCGATATAGAACAACTAGAAAAAGCGTATCATGACTAGAATCGTAGTTACACCATCTTCATAAAAGTAAAACATTACTATGGATTGAAAGTTCATAGATTGGGTAGGCAATCTTAAAGTCTGCATATTATTAGCCACGAATTTCACCAATTATCACAAATTAATTAGTGGAGATTCGTGAAATTCCTGACAGAAATTTTTTGAAGCTAAAGTGCATAACTTTAGACCAATAAAACAAAGAAAATTATTACATACTCAAAAACAGATAAAATGGCAAGAGTAAGCACATATCTAAACTTTCCCTACAATACTGAGGAAGCATTTAATTTTTATAAATCCGTATTTGGAGGAGAATTCAGCGGTGGTGGAATAGCGCGATTTAAAGACATTCCACCAGCAGAAGGAATGCCTCCGATGAATGAAAATGATAGAAATCTAATCATGCACATTGAATTGCCTATTGTTGGTGGTCATATTTTGATGGGAACTGATGCACCTGAATCGATGGGTTTTAAAGTGAATTTCGGAAATAACGTTTATATCAATTTAGAACCGGATACAAGAGCTGAAACGAAAAAATTATTTATTTCATTAGCAGCTGAAGGAACAATAACTATGGAACTTCAAGTTATGTTTTGGGGTGCCTATTATGGAAGCTGCACCGATAAATTTGGTGTTCAATGGATGTTTAACTGTGTTGAAAAAATATAAAATAATTCGAGATATGGCAAATAATGATAAAATATTGATAACAGTAGAGACTGTAGTTAGTGCACCAATCGAAACCGTTTGGGATAAGTGGACAAATCCTGATGATATTGTAAGATGGAATAATGCCTCTGATGACTGGCATACAACAAGAGCTGAAAATGATCTAAAAGTTGGAGGTAAATTTGTTTCAAGAATGGAAGCTAAAGATGGCAGTATGGCATTTGATTTCAGTGGAACTTATGACAACATCAAACGAAATGAACTTATTGAATATACCGCTGATGATAATAGAAAAGTAACCGTTCACTTTTCTGATGCCGATGATAAGACAAAGGTTATTGAAATCTTTGAAGCCGAAAACGAAAACCCAATAGCCATGCAACAATCAGGTTGGCAGTCTATATTGAATAACTTCAAAGAATATACCGAATCTAAACTGTAAAAAATTAAAAATCAGGTCCATTTATATACTATAAACATAAATTTTAGATTGGATATTTAAACACGAATTTCACTAATTTTCCACCAGTTAATTCGTGAAAATTAGGAAATTCGTGTTTATCTTTTTTATAATAATTTATAAAATTCGATTAATCAGCGTTACTTCGTTCTTATTTTGTGTCCTCTGTTAGTATAAAATGGGCTTTTTTGTATCTCAAATACAATATCAATTTTCTATCTTTGCGCCTTTGAAATTCAACAAAATGAACATTAAACTTATTGCTGTTGGTAAAACTGATAACAAAGTCTTACAATCTTTGATAGACGATTACACCAAGCGTTTGTCTTTTTATATCAAGTTTGATCTGGATATTATCCCTGACATCAAGAATGTAAAAAACTTATCTGAAAGTCAGCAGAAAGAGAAAGAAGGCGAATTGATTTTGGCAAAAATAACACCAACAGATCAACTTATTTTATTGGACGAAAATGGAAAAAATTTTTCCAGTGTTGGTTTTTCAGAAGAACTACAAAAAAAAATGAACTCAGGCGTTAAGACTTTGGTCTTTGTAATTGGTGGTCCTTATGGTTTTTCAGAGACGGTTTATGCCAAAGCACAAGGAAAAATATCGCTTTCCTTAATGACTTTTTCGCACCAAATGGTCCGACTCTTTTTTATAGAACAATTGTATCGCGGGTTTACAATTTTGAGGAATGAACCCTATCATCATCAGTAATTTTATATTAGTCAACTTGTATTATTTTTTTGTATTTTAGTAAAATATAATCATATTTTTAAAATATGAGAATTAAACTTTTGTTTTTGATCCTTTTTCTAATGGCTAATATTTCCTTTTGTCAAGATCAAGAAGAACAATTTTAAATGATTTAAATCAAGCAATTTTGTAAAATGCCCTCTCTAGCATCATCAGTAAGAAGTTTGTATATTCAGTGTTTTAAGTTTAAAAAAAAATCATATTTATTTTTACAAAAAAAATACGGTAAACATCTTATCGGAAATATGCTGATAAAATGAAAACTTAAATTATTTAAAATTAAATAACTGTAAATCAATTTTTTAACATACATTTATTATCATTTTAAATCTTAAAAAATTAATTTTATAATTGCAATCGCTGGTTTTAAAATAAACATTTTAAACGCAAAAAAAGGTTACCAGAATTACATAATTTTTTTAATAGTATTGTTTCTATTTTTTATCAACCTTTAAAATATTCATTATGAAACGTTCCATTAGATTCTTAGTTTTTTTTATCACTTTATCAGGTTTAATTTCTTGCGATAATTGTGATGATTCTACTCCATCACCAGTTATAGTAACTTTTAATGCTACTTTAAATGGTGCAAGCGAAGTACCTTCCAATAATTCAACAGGTATTGGAACAGCCGTGCTTAAATTTAATAAAACTACAAAAATATTCACATTAACTATAACATACAGTGGCTTAACTCCTACTGACGGGCATATCCATAGAGGCGCTGAAGGTACAGCTCCTGCCAATAATATAATCTTTCCTCTTACTAGTTTAGTCTCTCCAATAACTTACACAAGTCCAGTTTTGAATGCAACTCAAGAAGCAGATCTTATTGCCAATCTATATTATGTAAACTTACACACTACTGCATTTCCTACTGGAGAAATAAGAGGACAACTTATCACAACTAATCCAGCAGGTACCGGAGGTGGCGGAGGTGGTGGAGGCGGTTATTAAATAGTAATTTCTCACCTTATTAAACTAAAGGAATCGAAGGATGTTGGTATTATTAAACCGTATTTTTATAAGTTACATCAACACTAAAATCAGTAAAAATGAGCTTTGTTGATTCCTTTATCTTTTTGAAGGTCAGAAACTATTGTTTTCCTGCTAGTAAATAAACTCTAGTTCCTGTTTTAATTTTGGAAGTTTCAAACTTTCCAAGAAAATTTTATCTTGAATATAACTTCCAAAATTAAGGTCTTTGTCAAATCTAAATAAAAATAATTTTGCCCTATTTTCAGGAAGTGTATTATTTATTAGCTGTTGTAGTTTTTCTTTTTTTATAATTTGATTTTCTAATAAAATTTCATTTTTACTATTAAAAAAAACTACTATTCCAATCGGTTTTTCTAATTTATAAAACACTTTTGTAAAAGGAATAAAAGCTAAATTCTTGCCAATAGTATCTGCGTAGGAAAAATAATTCTGTGCTAATTCGTTTTTATGAGCCTTTTCTTCCCGTTTTTTTTGTTGTAGCTTCATGACTTCCGGAATTACTAATCGCAAAGGCAAACGCTTGTCAATATTGAAAATCCAATTGGTAGAAATTATACTATTTTTTCTGTTAACTTCTGTCAAAGTATCTTTTCCTTTTGTTCTAAAAAAAATATAAATTGGGGAATGATCTTCTACCTTTTTGACGATTGTTATAGTGGCTTTCGGCAATAAAACAGCTTCTTTATTCCCGCAGGAAAACAAGATAAAAAGGATAATCAGACTGAAACATTTCATGTTATGGATTGATTTTATTAAATAAAGTAACACATTCCATTGCTTCCTTTACGTCATGGACACGAAGGATTTTTGCTCCTTTAGACAATGCCAAAGTATTCAAAACTGTGGTTCCGTTTAAGGCCTGTTCTGCATTAGTATTCAACGTTTTATAAATCATAGATTTTCTTGAAATTCCAACTAAAAGTGGTAATTCAAGTATGTCAAACAATTTCATTTTTTGAAATACTTCGTAGTTTTGTTCCAATCTTTTGGCAAAGCCAAAACCAGGATCTATAATTAAATCATTGATTCCAAAACTTCTTGCTTTGGCAATTCGTTCCGAAAAATAGAACACCATTTCTTTTACAATATCATCATAATTTGTAAGCGTTTGCATCGTTTGAGGATTTCCTCGCATGTGCATCATAATATAAGGAACATTGTATTTTGCAATTATCTCAAACATTTTTTCGTCCAGATTTCCTGCAGTAATATCGTTGATGATTGCTGCGCCGCTTTCGATGGAGGCCTTTGCCACTTCGCTTCTAAAAGTGTCAATTGAAATAATCGTTTCCGGAAAATTTTTTAGAATCAAATCAATAGCAGGAGCAATTCTTGAAATTTCTTCTTCTTCCGAAACAAATTCGGCACTGGGCTTACTGGAATAAGCACCTAAATCAATGAAAGTAGCTCCGTCAAGAAGCATTTTTTCAACCCGAGAAAGTATTTCGTTCTCATTTTTATACTTTCCGCCATCAAAAAAAGAGTTGGGTGTAACATTCAAAATCCCCATTACTTTGGGAGTTGATAAGTCGATGAGTTGTCCTTTGCAGTTAATAGTCATTTTTTAGTGTTCAGTATCGGTTATCAAAACTTCTGCATTCAATCCCGACGCTTCGGGACGTTAATCTTCAATCAACATTCAGCCGCAGTATTCTCTTTGCGGTTAACAGCCTTTGTACTTTGTACTTCAATCTTAATTCTTTACTTTTGAAAAAATTTTAGACAAATATACACCAATAATGAAGAATACTTCAAAGGAATATGATACTGTGATTGCGCTTTGTCGTTCACTGTTTATCAACAAAATGAAAGATTACGGATGTGCATGGCGTATTTTAAGATTGCCATCACTGACGGATCAAATCTACATTAAAGCACAAAGAATACGAAGTTTACAGGAAAATGAAGTTCGTAAAATTGATGAAGATGAAACCGGTGAATTCATAGGGATTATCAATTATTCCATTATGGCATTAATTCAATTGGAATTAGGCGTTGTTGAGCAACCTGATTTAGAGGTTTCAAGAGCGACCGAATTATACGATACCAAAGTTAAACTGACCAAAGATTTAATGGAAGCCAAAAATCATGATTATGGCGAGGCTTGGCGCGACATGCGTGTCAGTTCGCTTACGGATTTGATTTTGCAAAAACTCCTTCGTGTAAAACAAATTGAAGACAATAAAGGAAAAACATTAGTTTCTGAAGGTATTGATGCCAATTATCAGGATATGATTAATTATTCGATTTTCGCATTGATTTTAATGGGTTTTGGAAATAAAAAATAAAAAACTATGAAAAATATAATTACTCAATTCTCCCGAATTTTCGTTGGAATCTTATTTATCATTTCGGGATTAATAAAGTTGAACGACCCCATTGGTTTTTCATATAAACTGGCAGAATATTTTGGCGAGCCCGTTTTCAACATGCCGTTCTTAGTACCATTTGCATTAACGATTGCTTTGTTTTTGGTTATTGTTGAAGTTGTATTAGGTGTTATGTTACTCATTGGTTACAAATCAAAATTTACGATTAACAGTTTGTTGTTATTGATTGTATTTTTCACTTTCCTTACCTTTTATTCTGCTTATTTTGATGTTGTTAAAGACTGTGGATGTTTTGGCGATGCTTTGCATATTACACCATGGCAATCCTTCACCAAAGATGTAGTTTTATTATTCTTTATTCTAATTCTATTTTTTAATAGAAAATTGGTGAACCCGTTATTTGGAAATACTGTTCAAAACATAATAGCTTTTGCAAGTATCGCTTTATGTGTATTTATGGGCTATTGGGTTATCAATCATTTGCCTATAATCGATTTCCGTCCGTACAAAGTAGGAACCAATATCCAAAAAGGGATGAGAATTCCTGATAATGCCCCGAAAAGTGTAGTCGAAATGGTTTTTATCTACAAAGTAAATGGCGTTGACAAAGAATTTAGCGAAAAAGATTTAACGGCACTACCTGAAGGAGCTACTTTTGTAGACAGAAAAGACAAAGTGATTACAGAAGGTTATGTCCCTCCTATTCATGATTTTGCTATGGAAAAAGACGGATCTGATTATAAAGAGGAGTACTTAAATGAGCCTAAATTAGTTATGATTGTGGCTTATGATTTAGTTCATGCTGATAAATCCGGCTTAATTAAATTGGAAAAATTGAATCAGGAAGCTAAAGCAAAAGGCTATAAAGTAATAGGAATGACCGCTTCTTCACCGGAAGAAATTGCCAAATCAAAAAAAGAATTCGGAATGACATTCGATTTTTATTTCTGCGATGCGACAGCTTTAAAAACGATTGAAAGAGCTAATCCTAGTATCGTAATCCTTGAAAAAGGAACCGTTTTGCAAAAGGTACATTATAATGATATTGCAAATTTGAAGCTATAAATAAAGGTTTTAAAGGTTTTATTTAAGGTTTAAAGTTACTGAAAAAGGTAATTTTAAACCTTTAATCATTTTATATATCTACAGAAATTTCGGTTTATTCAGCATTGAATTTTACTGAAATGGGTTTAAAATAGTAATAAACGGGTTCGTTTTGAAAGCCCTATTTTTAATTTATTTCAACAAATGCTCCATTTAAAGGCTAACTATTACGATTTCACTACTTTTAACATTATAAAAAAATCATTTTTTGTGACATAACCGTTCAGTATTCAAAATTCGTCAAACTATATTCCCCAATCAAATTGTTTGTTTAACTTTGTTCCAAATTTAAAAAAATGAAAAAAATATTCGTTTTATTCATTGCTTTCGTTACATTTTCTTGTACGCAAGCCCAAAAAAAAACATTTTCAAAAGAAGCGTTATCAGAAACATTATTGTCAACTGATGGAAACCAAGTTGCTTTTAAGAATATTTTAAAAAAATACAAAGGCAAAACTTTAGTAATTGAAGTTTGGGCATCTTGGTGCGGAGATTGTGTAAAAGCAATGCCAAAAATTAAAGAATTACAAGCTAATAATCCTGATGTAGCCTATGTGTTTATTTCTATGGACAAAGCTGTCGATAAATGGAAAATTGGTATTGAAAAGCACGAATTAAAAGGAGATCATTTCATGGCAAATGACCAAATGAAAGGTGTTTTTGGAAAAGCAATTGATTTAGATTGGATTCCTAGATACATCATCATTGACAAAACAGGAAAAATAGTTTTATATCGTGCGATAGAAACTGATTTTGATTTAATAAATGAAACTTTAAAAAAATTGAAATAATAGCAGTATTCATTTCAAAAAAACAACCTAACTAAAATAAAAAACAACAAAATGAGAAAGAAGATTGTAGCAGGAAACTGGAAAATGCATAAAAACGCAGAACAGACTGAAGATTTATTGAATGAATTAATTGCAAAAATCTCAACAGAAACTAACGCACAAGTAATTGTAGCTCCAACTTTTGTTAACTTGGCTTCTGCAGTTGATCATTTAGAGTTTACAAATATAGATGTAGCTGCTCAAAATGTACATCAAGCTGAAAGTGGCGCTTTTACAGGCGAAATTTCTGCTGATATGCTTAAAAGTGTTGGTGTAAATATCGTAATTCTTGGACATTCGGAGCGTAGAGCAATTTTTAATGAAACAGATGCTTTAATTGCCAGTAAAGTAAATACTGCTTTAGAACATGACATGACTGTTATTTTCTGTTTTGGTGAAGAATTAAAAGACCGTCAATCTAAAAATCATTTCAATATCGTTGAAAATCAATTGCGTGACGGTTTGTTTCAGATTGAAGCGAAAGACTGGGCAAATGTTGTTTTAGCATACGAGCCAGTTTGGGCAATTGGAACTGGAGAAACAGCTTCTCCGGAACAAGCTCAAGAAATGCACGAATTCATCAGAGAAACTGTACGCAAAGCGTTCGGAAGCGACATCGCAGATGATGTTTCTATTCTTTACGGTGGAAGTGTAAAACCAGAAAATGCAAAAGAAATTTTCTCTAAACCAGATGTAGACGGAGGTCTTATTGGAGGAGCTGCCTTAAAAGCAGATGATTTTGTAGCAATTGTAAACGCTATTTAATAATTCAGATTAAATTTCGCAAAAAAATCCTCAATTAGAAAGACATTGTCCCTAAAAGTTTGGACAAATTTATAATTAATTTTGATAATAATGAGCTCGATATTGTATCGGGCGACACTATCCCATAAAGTGTGTAAGTTGAAAAGTTAAGGCTTCGATTTTATAATCGGAGCCTTTTTTCAAATATAAGGGTAAATTGGTTTAAAACAATTCCCCAATTTTTGATAGGC